>JAJPJB010000066.1 GCA_021324465.1 Hyphomicrobiaceae bacterium | reverse complement strand
TTCGATGAAATTGCCGGCGGAGTAGACCATGAACAGCCGCATCCGATCGCCGGCGATCTGGCCGCCGAACAGGAAAGAGACGTCGAAGCTCACGTCGGAGGCTTCCAGCGCTTTGCCTTCGGTCGCATGAAGGGTGCGAATGACATGGCCGACGCGCTGCGCCGCCTGAAACATGGTTGGCGCGTTCATCAGGGTTTCGCGCTCACCTGTCTGCGGGTTGTCGTAGCCCTCGACCAGGATGCTGATCACCGATTGGCTGATCGAAAGGTTGCCGGCCGAGGCAATCGCCATGACGCGCTTCTTGGAATCCTTGAACACGTGCAGCTTGCGAAAGGTCGATATGTTGTCGACGCCGGCATTGGTTCGCGTATCCGCGAACATCACCAGCCCCTCGCGGACAAGAATTCCACCGCAATAGGTCATCACTCTCCCCCAGATGCGGTCCTTATAGCATTGTCGATGATCCCACGAATATGACGGCGCACCGAGCGCAGACCGTTGCGTCAGTCACTGTTCGACTTTGACGGCGACGGCAGCGGT
The DNA here is from genome assembly GCA_021324465.1 of Hyphomicrobiaceae bacterium. Classification (GTDB taxonomy): domain Bacteria; phylum Pseudomonadota; class Alphaproteobacteria; order Rhizobiales; family Xanthobacteraceae; genus BOG-931. The sequence continues at coordinate 20,792 of JAJPJB010000066.1, read as the reverse complement.
TTCGGCGCCTTGGCCATAGCGCATCCGCCGCACCGGCGCGGCGCCCAGAGCATCAAGCCCGATGGCGACGCGCACATGGGCGTCGGTCGGGCAAAAGCCATGGGCCGGATCGAAGGCGACCCAGCCAAGACCAGGCACGAAGGCTTCCACCCAGGCGTGACCGGCCTGTGTCTCGCCGCCGCGGTTGGGGTGAAAGTAGCCGGCGACGTAGCGGGCCGGGACGCCAAGGCAATGCGCCGCGCCGATATAGATGTGGCTCAAGTCGCGCGAAGGGCCGCGCTTGCGGGCGAACGCTTCGGCGGCATTGCCGGCGCCTTCGGCGTCGTCCGCCTCATGAGCCATCTCTTGATGGAGGCGGTCCAGCAGGCCGTGCAGTTCGGAAAGCACCGTGCCGCCTCTCTCGGCGCGGACCATTTGCGCAAAATCGCGGATGGCCTCATCCGCCTGGGTTAGGGCCGTGTCGCGCAGGAACAGGCTTGGTCCGAACCGCTCGACGGTGCCGCGGATCACGCCGTTATTGCTCTGCGTCTCGACTTCGCCGTCGACTTCGACACTCAATTCGTGAAACGGGCCATCGGCGGAAAAGACATGCGTGATATTGCCAAAGGCATCTTCGTGTGCGGCGAGCCGCGCGTCGGCCGACACATCGATGCGCCAGCGCACCACATATTGTCCCTCGTGATTGCGCGGCATCAGCCGCAGCATCTGGATCACGCTTGCGGCCGGCGGATCGTAGCGGTAGTCAGTGCGGTGAGCGATGCGGATGCGCATATCCGAAGGTGTGCTGCAGAGAAACAGGCGACCTATGGCAGACGCCAAGCGACAGAATAGATCAAGCGATGTGATCTTGTCCTCCGTCTTCCGTTGTTCGTCTGCTACAGCAGATACTGTTGCGCCACCGCGGTTCCGAGCTGGTTGTTGGCGTCGATGAATTCGCCGATGAATTCGTGCAGGCCGCTTTGGAAAATTTGCTCGATTTTCTTGTTCTCGAGCCGCGCGCGAATGGTGCGGGCTTGGCGCTGGGCCGGGCCCTGGCGGCCGTAGGCGGCAGCGATGCGATCGAGGTTCTGCACCAGATTCTCATAGCAGCTCGCCAGTGAGCGCGGCATCTCGTCCCGCAGCATCAGAAGCTCGGCGACCAGCCAGGGCTTGACGTTCTCGCGATAGACCCAGTGATAGGCGGTCAGCGCCGAGACCGAGCGCAGGATGGACGTCCACTGAAAATAGTCGAGCGGACCGCCGACTTTCTCCTGGGAGGGCAACAGGAGGTGATACTTGACGTCGAGAATGCGCGCGGTGTTGTCGGCGCGCTCGACGTAGACGCCGATCCGGGAGAACCAATAGGCGTCATTGCGCAGCATGGTCCGATAGGCGGAACCGTCAAAGCGCAGCGAGGAGCCGAGCACCCAGCGCAGAAAGCGCGCAAACTCTTCGCGCGAACGCGGCCCATTGCCCCAGCGCTTAAGCTCCAGCCAGGCGCCGTTGATGGCGTCCCACATTTCGATGGTCAGCGCGGTGCGCACGGCGCGGGCATTGAGTCGGGCGCTCTCAAAGCAATTGCGAATAGAGGATGGATTGTCGATAGAGAAAGCAAGAAAATCCGTGACCGTCTCCTCGTTTGCCTCTTTGTAATGCTCGAAAAACGCGCCGGCGCATCCAGCCGTCGCGACCGCAGATTCCCATTCATTGGTGGTGCCGACATAAGCGAGCGGCAGGGCGGTAAGCCGCAATGTGGTGTCGAGAATGCGGGCGATATATTCGGCGCGCTCGACATAACGGGCGAGCCAGTAAAGATTATCGGCGGTGCGTGAAAGCATAATCTGTGCGTCTAACGAACAATGACTATCCGTGCAAAGACGAATTATCCGTCCAGCACCCAAGTATCTTTGGTGCCGCCGCCCTGGCTCGAGTTAACCACCAGCGAGCCCTTCTTCAGCGCGACACGCGTAAGTCCGCCGGGGACAATACGAATGCGGTCGCGGCCGACCAAGACGAACGGGCGCAAATCGACGTGACGCGGCGCGATGCCGTCGTCGACGCAGGTCGGGCAGGTGGACAGCGCCAGCGTCGGCTGCGCGATGAAATTCTTCGGGTCCGCTTTGAGCTTTAAGCGGAACGTCTCGATTGTCGCTTTGTCGGCTTTGGGCCCGATCAGCATGCCGTAGCCACCCGAACCGTGCACTTCCTTGACGACGAGATTTCCGAGATTGTCGAGCACATGAGCGAGATGCTCACGCTCGCGACAACGCCAGGTCGGCACGTTTTTCAGGATCGGCTCTTCGCCGAGATAGAATCTCACGATCTCCGGCATGTAGCTGTAGACCGCCTTGTCGTCGGCGATGCCGGTGCCGACCGCGTTGGCAAGCGTCACGTTGCCGGCCTGATAGGCCGACATCAGGCCGGGCACGCCGAGCGCGCTGTCGGGTCGAAACACCAGCGGATCGAGAAAATCGTCGTCGATGCGGCGGTAGATGACGTCGACGCGCTTGAGCCCTTCGGTCGTGCGCATATAGACGACCTCGCCCTTGACGATGAGGTCGCGGCCTTCGACCAATTCGATGCCGAGCTTGTCGGCCAGAAACGAGTGCTCGTAATAGGCGGAATTATAGACGCCCGGCGTGAGCAGCACGACATTTGGCTCGGACGAGGCTGACGGCGGCGCGATCGACCTCAGCGTCGCCAAAAGCTCATCGGGGTAATTCTCGACCGGCGCGACGCGGTAGCGCGAGAACAGCTCGGGAAACAGCCGCAGCATGATCTCGCGGTTTTCCAGCATGTAGGAGACGCCGGAGGGCGTGCGCGCATTGTCTTCGAGCGCATAAAAGGTGTCGGCATCGATCCGGATGATGTCGATGCCGGCGATATGGACATAGATATCATGGGGGACCTTCTGACCGTTCATCTCCGGGCGAAACACCGGATTCTGAAACACCAGGTCCTCAGGGACGATGCCGGCTTTGAGGATTTCGCGGCGACCGTAGACGTCTTTGATATACGCATTGATTGCCCTGACGCGCTGTTCGAGGCCGCGCTTGAGGACGGTCCATTCCCTGGCCGAAAGGATGCGCGGAATGACGTCGAACGGGATGAGGCGCTCCTGCGCCTCGGGGTCGCCGTAGACCGCGAAGGTGATCCCGATGCGGCGGAACAGGAGTTCGGCTTCGCGGCGGCGGAAATCGAGGACGTCGGGTTTGACGTCGGCGAGCCACTGCGACAGTTCGGCATAGGCCGGTCTTACCTCGCCACCGACCCCATGCATTTCGTCGAACATGTCGGTCCCGGCTGCTCCCACCGTAATCCCCGCGGCAGCTATGCCCGCAGCAGTCTGTAGCAATCTTCGCGCCAAGTTGAACTTCGCAACATATGTCGAGGCGGCGAGGGAAATCGCGTGGCATCTACGGCGACGCCCATATTGCACAGTTTTTAGGCGGCTTGACCATCTGCCGGGCCGCATGGCGGAACTCATGCCGAACAGGACGATTTAACAGCGTGACTACGGCTATTCGCTCGAACCATGCTCGAACTCATACTTATCGTCGGCATCGCGATCATGTGCACCGCCTGGTATGCGCAGCACAGATGGCGCAAACGGGCACGGGCGATGCCGCGGGCGCGTCCGCTGACCGGCCTGGAAGTGCTTGCACTGCGCTATGCCCAGGGCGAGATCGATCGGCGCGAATACCTGGAAAAAAAAAGCGGGACATCGTCGCCGGAGCGGGTGTTCCGCAGAGTACCATCTGACTCATTGCCGGAAAAATCGCCCCGAACCTGTGCGCTTGAGCGTGAGCCTTCGCCGCGCTAGAGCAGGCACAGCAGGGAGGGAAAGGCATGGAGGGCGCGGCGCAAACCGCAAGCGGGATTGTCACCGCGGCCGTGCTGGTGATCGGCGACGAGATTCTGTCCGGCCGCACCAAGGACAAGAATATCGGTTATATCGCCGAATATCTCACCGGCATCGGCATCGACCTCAAGGAAGTCCGCATCGTCCCGGACGAGGAGCCGGAGATCATTGCCGCCGTCAACGCGCTGCGGGCGCGCTACACGTATCTGTTCACCACCGGCGGTATCGGCCCGACCCATGACGATATCACGGCCGACTGCGTCGCCAAGGCGTTCGGCGTCCCCCTCGAACATCATCCGCGCGCGGTCGAGATCATGCGCGAGCGCGTTGCCGCAACCGGCGGCGTGATGAACGAGGCGCGCATGCGCATGACACGCGTGCCCAAGGGCGGCGAGCTCGTCCTCAACAAAATATCCGCCGCGCCCGGATTTCGCATCGGCAATGTGATTGTCATGGCCGGGATTCCGAGCGTGATGCAGGCAATGCTCGATTATGTCACCCCGCAGCTGAAGACCGGCACGCCAATGCTCTCCGAAACGATCCGCGCCGACTGCCGTGAGGGCGACATCGGTACCGAGCTCGGCGAAATCGCCAAGCTCTATTCCGATGTCGTGATCGGCTCTTATCCGTTCCATGACGAGAACAATGTGGCCAACACGAACGTGGTGATGCGCTCACGCGATCCGGCCAGGCTCGCCCTGGTGAAAGCGGCAGTCGCAGCCATGCTCGCGCGGGTCAAGGCCGAGTTGGGCCCGCAGAAAATCTGAAGCGGCCGGTCGCGGCAGACGCCGACCAGGCGTGACTGAGCTTTGCGGCGATTGACGGCAGACCGCTGGTCCGGCGCAATCCTCGACCATGATTCGCTCGATCCTTTCACTTCTGGGCGATTTGAAGGATATGACTCCTGCTCTGTCGCGCGTGCTGCTCAAGGTGGTGCTGACCTCGGCGCTTTTCTTTTTGCCGCTCGCCGCGGGCGTGGTGCGCGCGTTCGCCGACCTGCAAAATCTCGGCGTCGTTTATCTGCACGGCAAGGCTTCGTGGCCGGGCGCCCTCAACGGCGGGATCTTGAGTGCGCTTGAGGACGAGGGCGCACTGATCGCCGAGCCGGAAATGCCCTGGTCGTTCAACCGCCGCTACGGCGCCACCTACGAGCAGGCGATGGGCGAGATCGAAGCGGCGGTCGCCGGGCTGAAAGCCAAGGGTGCCACCCGCATTGTCATTATCGGCCATTCGCTCGGCGCCAATGCGGCCATCGGCTATGCTGCGCGCCACCCGGATCTCGCCTGCGTGGTGGCGATCGCGCCCGGACATCTGCCGGACCAGGACAATATGCGAAGCTTTGTGGCCGACGCAGTCGAGCGCGCCAAGAAGCTGATCGCCGCAGGCCAAGGCAATGTGCCGCAGACCTTTCCCGATATGGCGCAAGGCATACCGCTGTCGGCAACGGCAACGCCGACGGTCTATCTTAGCATGTTCGATCCGGACGGCCCCGCGGTGATCCCAAAAAACGCGGCGATCATCGGGGCGTCGCCGCGACCAGTGCCGTTGCTGTGGGTCGTCGGCAAGCTCGATCCAATCGACCGGCGCGGCCCGGATTATGCTTTCACCGCCGCCGCCAAGAACCCGAAGAGCAAATATGTCGAAGTCTTTGCCGGTCATCTGACGACGCCGCTGGTCGCCCGCAAGCAAGTGGTCGAGTGGATCAATTCACTGTGATATCGGCCGTCGCGCACCACCTCTAGCGCGTCTTGCCGCCGCAGGCGCCGATGCCTACTTATGCTTGCATCCATTGCAGCGCGGGCGGCGTCACATGAGCGAGAGCGAAGCGCTATTCAGCGTGTTGCGGCAGTCGGCCAACGCCGATTGCGTGGCCGCAATCGAGCGCGCGGTGCACAGCGCGCCGGACCGCGACCTGTGCCGCGTCAACGTGCTCGACTTCGCCAGGAGGCATGGTCTCCACGAGGAGAGGACGATCGCCGCGTTCCTTCACGCGGCGCGGCTCGGCCTGTTCGAACTGTCGTGGAACATACTTTGCCCGGGCTGCGGCGGTGTGTTGGACACGAGCGCCACACTAAAGACCGTCAACCGCGAAGAATACGACTGCATGCTGTGCGCCTGCGGCTATCAGCCGACGCTGGACGAGATGGTCGAGGTCACCTTTACCGTCAGTCCGCGCGTCCGCCGTATCGAAGCGCACAGTCCCGATACGCTGCCCGAGGTCGAATATTATCGGCAGATTTTCTGGAGCTCCGGCGTCGATCTGCCGGAGACGCTTGGCGACAGCCTCGCCGAATTTACCGTCGATTCCATCGAATTGCCGCCCGGCGAAAAGGCGGTGCTGTCGGTGGTGCTGCCGAACGATTTTGTGATCGTGTTCGATCCGGTCACCCATGCCACGCAATTTCTTGATGTCAAAGGCGAGCCGACACGCGAGCGGCAGACGCTGTCGATGGTGTTCAATCCGGTGAAGGCACCGTTCGGCACCGTCGAGATGCGCCCGGGACCGCTGCGGCTGTCGCTTGAAAACCGCACCGACCGCCGGGTGCTGCCGGCGCTGTGGATTGCCGGCGACAAGCTGCACGGTCTACTTGGCAAGCGCAAGCCGTTCCTGACTGCAAAGCGGCTCCTGACCAATCAGACATTCCGCGACATCTATCGGACCGACACGCTCGACGTCGACCAGCGGCTCAAGATCACTAGCCTGACATTCCTGTTCACCGATCTTAAAGGCTCGACGGCGCTCTACGAGCGGGTCGGCGATCTTGTCGCCTACGATCTTGTGCGCCAGCACTTCCACGTCTTGAACGATGTCGTGGCGGCCGAGGCCGGTGCCGTGGTGAAGACCATCGGCGATGCAGTCATGGCGACATTTCCGACGCCGGATCGTGCGCTCGCTGCAGCGCTGCGGATGCGCGAAGCCATGAGCAAGATCAATGCCGAGCGCGGCAGTGAAGATTTGTTGCTCAAGATCGGCATTCACGAAGGGCCGTGCCTCGCCGTGACCCTCAATGATCGGCAGGATTATTTCGGCCAGACCGTGAATATCGCCGCCCGGGTGCAGGGGCTCGCGTCTTCGCGCGCCATCTTTGTCACCCAGCCGGTGATCGAGGACCCCAGCGCAGCAAAAATCCTCGAAGCCGAGGACCTGCGTCCGACCATGCAGCGCGCGGCGCTGCGCGGCATTTCCGACGAGACCACCGTCTACGAAATTCCCTGATTGCGTAAGGCGGGTCCGGCCTGATATCGCGAGGCATCACAAGCACCGGACCATGTCCCGGACAGATGCCGATGCCGCCGCCCGCCCAGCCGCCGATCCCGCCAAGCAAGGCGATCTCGATCTCGTGGGACCAGTTCCATCGCGACTGTCGCACGCTGGCGGCGCGGCTGCATGACATGGGGCCGTTTCGGGCCATAGTCTGCATCACCCGCGGCGGGCTTGCCCCGGGCGCAATCGTCGCGCGTGAGCTCGGCATTCGGCTCATCGAAACGGTGTGCGTCGCAAGCTATAGCCACACCGCCCAAGGCGAACTGAAAGTAATCAAGGACGTCGCGCCGGCAATCGCCAAAGGCTTTGGCGGGGAGGGCGCGGGCGTGCTGATCATTGACGACCTGGTTGACACCGGGCAGACGGCAAAGATCGTCCGCGCGCTCTTGCCGCGCGCCTTTTTCGCGACCGTCTATGCCAAGCCGCTTGGACGCCCCGCAGTCGACATGTTCATTACCGAAGTGCCGCAGGACACCTGGATCTATTTTCCCTGGGACACCGGGCTTGCATTTCATCCGCCGCTTCGCGAGGAGGGGCTGTAGGGCGTGATGATGTTACGTTACGGAGACGACTATCTCACATTTTTCGCGTCACGCCCGCCAGCGGCCGAGTAGGGCATTGATCGCAACGGACAGCGAACAGGGGCAGCCGTTGTAATCAATGCAATGCCGTCCCATGATCACTTTAACGCTCGCCTGTTTTGCGGCCGCCTCGCTAAACGCCTAGTGGCGCCGCCGCCACTTGGCTAAAATGCGCCAAACCGCAACGCGAGGAGAAACGCCATGGACGCAGTCACGCCAAAATCCAAGCACGATACCCCTGACACACATTCGCACGTGGTGCGGCCGGCGGAAATGGAATGGAAGAAGACGCGCTTTGCCGGCTGTGAGGTGAAGGGCCTCTTATTCGACAAGCAAAGCGGCCTGGTCACGGCATTGATGAAATTCGCGCCCGGTGCGACGCTGCCCGACCACGAGCATGTCAAGATCGAGCAGACCTATGTGCTCGAAGGCAGGCTGGTGGACAAGGAAGGTCCGGCCGCCGGACTGTCAGTCGGCCCGGGCGAATTCGTCTGGCGCGAGGCCGGCAGCCGCCATGTCGCCTGGACACCGGAGGGCGGGCTTATGCTTGCCATGTTCCAGGTGCCTAACAAGTTCTTCGAGAAGGATGGCCGCGTGACCGATATCAGCGGCGCCGATTGGGATGAGCTCTGGGGGCACGTCTTCAAGGATTGACCTTTGGAATAGAGTGTTCGGGCGGTGAGGATTGTTGATATGGGAGCAACACGGAGAAAAGTTTGCTGCGCGAGCGTCGTGCTGGGCATGGCGATGACTGCTGCTTCGGCGCAAGGCATCGGCGTATCGCCCAACGGCCAGATGTCGTTTTCGCCATTCGCCCAGCAGCCGAAGCGGCCGCTGACGCAAGAGGAAATCGAAAAGCAAAAGGCGCTCGACGACGCCTACAAGGCGGCCACCAACAAGATTCCGGATCAGAGGAGCAACGACCCCTGGGCCACCGTGCGGCCGACGGGCTCCACGCCGGCGGCGAAAAAGAAGCAGTGAGTTCGGCCACTCCAAGGTACTCGGCGAGAAGCGCTGAGCCTCAAAGGGCGACGGCGCAAGGCGCTGGAGCGGAATCCTTCACGGCTCGCTACGCCCGCCTCTCACGACCGCAGACCACGTATAGCCTTGCGGCGCCGCCGGGACCTTCACTTCCGGCGCACGCGAGGCAAATGCTACAAGACCGCAGACGAAGTTGCCGGCGAGCACTGCGCGGCAAGTCAGCCTGGTCGGCATTGGGGGCAGGCGACAATGGGCTTGCGGGAGGCGAGTTGGCGGACGTTGTATTGCGGACGTGGCGAAATGGTAGACGCAAGGGACTTAAAATCCCTCGGGGAGAAATCCCTGTGCCGGTTCGAGTCCGGCCGTCCGCACCAGCTTTTTTGAGTGAATGCGGTGCTCAAATTTTGGCCGCGAAGGGGCGGCCCCTAACTTTCTCGCTCACCCAAACTGAATTGCTTCGCGTCCGGCAGCGATGAAGCGCCTCATTCGCGCGCTCTGGCGCGGACGAGCGGCACGACATTCGAGGAGCCAAATTTTGCATCGGACGTTTGTGCAAATGCCACATCATTGTCATCTTGCTCAACCGGTCCGGAACCTCGCCCGCAAATCTGCTCGGATTCGAGCCGCGCCATCTGCAGAAGATGCGCCAGCACATTGTGCTCGGCGGAAGCCGCCATCTGGGCCAGTTCGGCCGCGACACGAGAGATGTAGTCCGCGGTCGCAGTGCGATCTTCGTAATTTTGCGTCGTCATAGGCGAATTCCCCAAAGCGTAGCATCAATGCCAGCTGTGCAAACACCAGACTCAGGCGGAATATGCAGTCTGTGACGCACGACACAGCAGGTGCATGGGACCATACATTTGGCCTTAAGGGGCCGCGTCCTGGCGAAGAGGGTTTGCCCATCGATGCGACACTTTGGCCCCGGCGGGTTGGGCAATGCCCCGCGGCTGAATGCGTCCTGATCAGGTGGGGCTTCAGCCAAAGCGCTGCCAGCGATCGGCCAGAGTTTGAATCACCCGCGTCCCGTCGGCCAGTTGCGTTGGTCGCCTTTTAGTAAGCTCGTTCATGGGGATGCGGCTTCTGACGGTCCAGTCTGTCTGGGGCTCGGGCTTTCCTTTGGCCATGATTTTGGCCTTCGCCGGGCTTCGGCTCGCGCGTCAAGCACCCAAGATCCTTGCGCGAATTTAATCAGGATTATTGTGCCATCAGCTATAGACGCGGATAGGCAAATTTACGCTTATTTTCCAAACTTCGGCTTAGGCTCTCATAAACATCCAGCCGGAGCGACGTATGTTGCTCGGGCACAGTCATGTTGTGCCGGCGGCGCGAGCGGGCGACCACGCCGCCAGGGCGAGGCCGGACAAGAAATTGGGAATGGAAGCCGAAGAAAGGACCCAAATATGCGCGCTACGCACACGATCAGCGCAATCGCGCTTCTCTCCATCATGAGCGTTCCCGCCTGGAGCGGCGATTTCGCCACCAGAGACCAGGCCATTGCCATGGTGAAGAAAGCGGTCGAGTTCATCAAGACGCAAGGTACCGAGAAGGCCTACGCGGAAATCGACAACAAGGGCGGCCAATTCACCGACCGCGACCTGTACGTTGTGGTCTACGGCCTCGACGGCAAGGTGCTGGCGCATGGCGCCAATGCCAAGCTCATCGGCAAGGACTTGATCGACGCTCAGGATGTCGACGGAAAATATTTCGTGAAAGAGCGCGTCGAGCTCGCGCAAAAACAGCCAAGCTTCTGGCAGGACTACAAATTTGTCAATCCGGCCACCAAACGCATCGAGCCGAAGGAAATGTATTGCGAGCGCCTCGACCAGACTGCGGTCTGCGCCGGCGTGTACAAGGGCGGCAACGCATAAGCCGGCAGAATGAGCTCGCGGGGCCATTAAAGGCTGGCATGTTCTCCGTCCAAGGCTGAAGAGCGCAAACGTGATCGCCTGGTTGTCGAATCTGCGACTTCACTGGAAAGTCCTGTTCGCGCCGGGATTTCTGATTCTGGTTCTGCTTGGCTTCGGCGCCTATGCGCTGCACCTGCAGCAGAGCAACCAGGCGACCGTCAATGCGCTAATGGACGGCCCGGTGCGCCAGGCCGAAGCCGCTGCCGATTTTGGCACCACGGCTTGGGCCTCCGAAGTGCATCTCTACCGGCTCATGGCCACCGCCGCCAACGAGACGGACGAGAAGAAAATCAAGACGCTGTCCGACCGCGCGTCTGCCGCCTTGGCAGATGTTGCGGCCAAGTTCAAGAAGCTCGAAGCCTTCGCCTTTGACGATGCGAAGGCAATCGAGGTCATCGGCAAGCTCAATGCGGCAGTTGCCGATTATTCCAAGCGCGCGCGCGCCGTCATCGACATGGCCGACGGCGATTCCGGCACGGCTCTGATGCTGATGCAGGGCGCCGCCAAGAGCTTTGCGGTCATCGAGCAATTGACCGGCGAGTTGAACGAGACGTGCAAGACGATTCGTGATGCAAAGATCACTGCGAACAATGCCGAGCTGGAGCAGCAGAAAACGATTTTGATCGGCGCCGTGCTGGCAGTGCTGCTCGCGAGCTGCCTGGTGTCTCTGCTCATCAGCCGCGGCATTTCCCGGCCCGTCGTCGGGATCGCCGGCGCCATCCGCCACATGGCGCAAGGCGATTTCGACCTCACGCTGCCTGGGCTCGGGCGCAAAGACGAGATCGGCGAGATTGCGACGGCGGTCGAAGCGCTCAAGCAGACCGCCATTGAAAAGGCCCGCAGTGAAGCCGAGGAGACGGCGGCACGGCAGGCGCGCGAGGCCGAGCTTGCTGCACAACAGGAGCGCAAAGCGGCCGAGTTGCAGGCCAAGGCGGCAGAAGAGCGGGCCCAGGCGGCCGAAGAGCAAGGCCGCGTGCTGAAGCTTTTGGCCGCAGGCCTTAAAAGCCTCTCCGACGGCGATCTTACGGTGTGCCTCAACGACGGTTTCTCCAGCGGTTACCGGCAGATTCAAGAAGACTTCAACAGCACTGCCGTTCGCCTGCATGAGACGATCCGTGCCATTTCCGAACTGGCGCGCGATGTTGCAAGCGCGACCGCGGAGATCTCGGCGAGCACAACCCATCTGTCGGAGCGCACAGAGGAGCAGGCTGCAAGCCTTGAGGAGACCGCAGCCTCGATGGAGCAGATCGCTGCAACTGTGAAGAAGAATGCGGAGAATGCCCAAGAGGCCAACCGGTCGGCCAGCAGCACCCGCGAAGTTGCCGGTCGCGGCGGAGAAGTGGTTGCCAGGGCGGTCGAAGCAATGGCCAAGATCGAGGCATCGTCCCGCAAGATTTCCGACATTATCGGCGTTATCGACGAGATCGCGCGGCAGACCAACTTGCTCGCGTTGAACGCCGCGGTTGAAGCCGCGCGGGCGGGTGAAGCCGGCCGCGGCTTCGCCGTGGTCGCGTCTGAAGTACGCAATCTTGCGCAGCGTTCGTCACAGGCGGCCAAAGACATCAAAGAACTGATCACCAGTAGCAACAGCCAGGTTCGAGACGGCGTCGATCTGGTCAACCGGGCCGGGACGACGCTCGCCGAAATCGTCGCGTCGATCAAAAACGTGGCTGAAATCGTCGCTCATATCGCCGCTGCCAGCGCAGAGCAGGCAAACGGCATCGAGCAGGTCAACAAGGCGCTCACACGTATGGACGAGGTCACGCAGCAGAATTCTGCGCTCGTCGAGCAGAACGCGGCGACAACGAAGACGCTGGAGCAACAGGCCAAGGCGATGGACGAGCGGGTCGCATACTTTAAGCTTGGCGCCGTCGCGACCAAGGACAAGCCCATGAAGCCCACCAATGCGGCCGGGCCGGACGGCAAGAGGACTGGTAGATCGGCGCGCGAGATGATGCCGGTCCCGTTGCGGGCGGTCGGCGGCGTCGGTTCCGGCGACGCCCATATTGGCGGCGGTCGCAACGGCCACGGCTAAAGGACGAATGGCAAGAGTTCCAGTAAGCGGCCGTCGGCTCGCGCGCCGCCAATCGCTTTTCGAGCCGGCTGGTGCGGGCCGGCCCCGTCGCCCATATTGGAGAAATGGCCGGCCGAAGCTGTAAACCCGATGCTGATTTCGCGCGGCTTTGGCGCACCCTGCTGGCGGGCGTACCATTCCCGGCATGTGATCGCCCGACCGATCCACCGCCGCGAGAGAGCGCCGAGCCGGCGATGAACATAGCGTCGCGCCCGCCCACACATGGCGCGTGGCGGCCACGCTCGGAAGCTTGGATGATGCGCTTCTGGCGTCGGTTTTTTGTTACGTCTTAGTAGACGACATGTCGGCAGCCGCCATGCTGTCGGATGACAGCGCGCCGCTCTCAAAACTCTCGATAAACACCTGGCCGATGCCGCGCGTGAGCGCGCCGGCAGTGACGGCGGAAACGCCGAGCGCGAAGAGCAGGCCGCCGGGAACAATCCATGTCAGCGTCGACGCCGTTGCCGCGCCGAAGCCGGTCGGCACGGCGCCGGCGAGCAGGCTGATGATCATCGCGCGCGTGCGGTCACGCTGAAACGGCACTTGGTAGAGCGCACTCAACTGCTTGACCATGCGCAGATTGATTGCGGTGACGCTTGCAATATTGACGACAGCCAGGGGCACGAGACCGCCCAGGGCCGCATAATTGCGGTGCCGTTCGACGATTTTTGCGGCGAGCTTCCGGCGCTTGGCGAAAAGTACCTTCGCCTGCGGCGAGTGAGGTTGCCGTGCCACGACTTGCGGTGAGTCGACTTGCGTCGATTTGCGCTCCGGCGCAGGCGTCGAATCATTGGCAATCGGCGCCGAGGTCACCGCCAGCGCCGGCTCGTTCTCGGCCGCGTCATAAGGCGGTGCAGCGAGCGGTAGGTCTTGATCCGGCCGTCTGCCGAAAGCATGCACATTTTCGGCCGGCCGCAGGATGGCTTTGGGGAGCTGTTTTCGGGTCATGCGGCGGCCTGCGTGGCGCCAAGCACGGCGTCCAGCTCATCGGCGATGGCGGCTATTTCCCGTGCTGCCGGCCCCTTCCAGATGATCAGGCTCGGCGTGGCGCCCCAAAGCGTAGCCTCCGGATAGGCGACGCGGTTGTTCATTTCGGTGGTCAGAACCGGTAAGCCGGCTTCCCCCAGTTCGGTACGAATGTGGCGCGCAATAACGGAATCGCGCGTGGTCTGTGTCAGCAGGCAGCGGAATAATGGACGCCGCCCGTCCGGTCGGTCGATCAGGATATTGAGCGTATCGAGCATGCGATCGACATCGAAGGGCGAGGGCTTGACCGGCACCAGCACAAAATCCGCCGCGGCCAGGCATTCGAGTGTCGTCTTGGAGCGAAAGCCCGGCGTGTCGATTATGACCGGCCCGCCCGCCGCAAGGCGCCGGGCCGTCTTTGAAGCGTCTTCGCTTGCGTCTTCGACGACGGCGACACCGCCGAGACCGCGCTCGCGCGCCGCGAGCCGCATGATCGAGCGCTGCGGATCGGCGTCGATCAGGGTCGGGCGCCGGCCGGTGAGGTGCCAGTGTACGGCAAGGCAGCTTGCAAGGGTGCTCTTGCCACTGCCTCCTTTCATGGTGGCGACTGTGATAATCATGCGACCTCCACGGCCTCCAAAAGCTCGCGCGGAGCGAATCAGCGCCGATACGGTATCGGATTCGCGCCGGACTGCCTATCGCTCCGGCGTGCTGCGCGCTTGATATGCAACGAGAATAATTCAGGACGACCGAATTGGAATCGGAACCGGCCGGCGGGTGGCCTTCAAGAGCGGCCGGCGCACGCGGTAGCGCGGCACAAGATGACGAACGAGGCTAAAGCCGCCAAGGATGAGGCTCGTCCACACGGCGACGCTGAAATAGAGCGACATCCACGGGATTTCATGGTGCCAGCGCCCAATATCGTGCGTGACGATCCAGCGTGTGGCGATGTCGTCCAGCCCGGCAGCCAGGCCGAGCAACGGCTTGCCGCTCTCGAGGTCGGCCTGCCAGCGCGCCACATACATCGGCACGTCGACCGTCGACATGAACACCACATAGCAGGCGACGCCGGCGGCCATGGACGCGATCACGAGCTGCATCGGTCCGCGGAAGCTTACGACGAGGCGCGTCAGCGCAATCGCCACCAGAATGAAGGTCACGGTCCACACCGAGTTTTCCAGGACATTGCCCAGGAAGTCTGTCGAAATCACCGCGTACCAGGAGCAGCATTCCGCGAGCGCAATCAGCGGCACGATCATCTTGGCAATGTTTTTTGCCGTGTCCGAATAAGTGATCTTGCCCAACTCGTTGAGCACGATAACCCATTGCGCGGCGAAGCAGAGCTCGGCGACAGTGGCGACCGAGCGCCCGACCAAAACGCTTGAGAGCCAGGTGTCGACCAGGCAGATCCGCTGCACATCGGCGCGCGGCAGGATCGAGCGAAAGGCACAGCCGAAGACATAGGCCGCCGCGAGCAGCACCAGAGGCTCGGCCATCAAAACGCCGGTGCTGCGGCCGATGGCGGCCTTGGAACAACTGTGAAGGCGACACCACAGCACGACATTGACGGCGCTGATCGCAATCAAAAAGCACCACCAAACAGCGATGGGGTTGGACCAAGTCAGCCAATCGAGGGTCATCGCCCTACACTATTAGGCATTGCGTTTTGCGTCATCAGCTCCTCGCAAGACTGCAACAATAATGACTCATATGGCCAGCCGAAGATGCGCGGCCGGCCGTAACGGGCCCACGCCGCGTGGCTCGGCGCCGCCAGTGCTCTAACCCGTTGGATGCCAAGGCCTTAATCGTTCGCCCGGCCACCGGCTTTATGGGCGCTTAATGTGCGCCAGATAACTTTCGCCAATTGCATTATGGTGACGCTGCAGTGGGGTACGGTTTGACCGACATGGGGGCTGGTGCGGCAGGGGCCCGGCCGTCGCGCCACGACGCCATATTTGCGGCGCAGGAGACTGCCAACACGGGCGTGGGGTTCTGCGCGAGCGGCGCGCAGCTGGGCATGGGCATGAGATTTTCTGTTGGCGTAAGTCCATTGTCATGGGTCGCCCTGGCACTAGCGAACCTGCTTGTCGGCTGCACGTCGAATGACAGCGGCGAGCTCCTGATCGATCCTGGCCGTTACGCGGTCTACAAATGCGATGACCTTGCCGCGCGCTGGAAGGTGGTCCTGGCGCGTGAGAAGGAGCTCCGCGACCTCATGGACAAAGCGAGCCAGACCGCAAGCGGTGCCGTGATCGGCTCGCTCGCTTACCGCGCTCAGTACGATGCCACCGTCAGCGACCAAAGGCTGCTGCAGCGCACCGCGGCCGAAAAAAATTGCGGCCTGTCCTTTCAGGCGCAAGGCGCGCCGCAGCCGCAGAGCACGCAATATCAAAGCGACCAGAGCATTCGCTGAGAGCGCTCTCGGGATAAAGACACAATCAGCAGCGGTCAGCGACGGCGTGAAGCATTAATGTCAGACAAATCTATGCAAACTACGAGCCTTGGTAGGTTCCTTCCTAATGTGAGAACATAACGGTTGTGTAAGCCGCGCCGAGCCCGGCGATCGCGAGGCCGACGAGGGCGACGGCGCTGGTGGCCGTCGCCCATCCGCCGGCAAAGCTCGCCGCATAAACTGCTTTTAGAATGTTGTTGGACGATGCCGCAATCAGGATTGCGGCGGCGAGATCGGCAACCTGCACGCCAGGGACGCCGCCTTGCGCCAGATTGAGCACAAAGGGATCGATGTCGGTGACGCCAATAATCGCGGCGAGGCCGTAGATGCCAGAAATGCCAAAATGCGATTTGACGACCGCTGAGACCACGGACGTCGCAACAAACAGCGCGGCAAAGATTGCGGCAGCGCCGAGCTCGAGCGGATTGCCGCTCGCGGCGAGATGCATGGCCGCTTGCGACGGCTCATCCTTCGCGGGCGCACCGAGCCGGTATTGCAGCGCGCAAACGAGGAAGCCGACGAGCGAGAGAGCGCACAGCGGCAGCGCGAGTGCGCGCGCCAGCGTCAAATTGAAAATCGCGACCACCGCTAATAGCCGCAAATACATGATGGCGGTCGCAAGCACGATGCCGGCCTGCGCGTGCCGCCGCAGCGCAGGATCGACTTTGGCCTGCCGCGCCAGGACAACGGTGGCGGCGGTCGACGAATACAGCCCGCCCAGCGCCGCCATCCACAAGCCTCCGGCAGCCGCTGCCCAATGGCGCTGCGCCAGGTAGCTGGCATAGGAAATACTGCAGACCACGACCAGTGCCAGCCAGACTTGGCGCGGGGTGATGTCGGTCAGCGCGGTCACCGGATGGTTCGGCAACAGCGGCAGAATGATCCCGGTGAGGATCAAGAACTCACCGGCGGTGACGATTTCCTTGATCTCGATTCGCCGCGCCAGGCTATGAAGCTGCTCGCGGCCGGTGAGCAGGAGGACCGCGGCGACGGTTATGGTCACCGCGATCCACGGCGGCAGCGCGAGCGCGACCGCACCGAGCAGATAGGCAAGCACGTTGAGCAGCGGTACGATCAGCCCGAAATTGGGCTCATCATCCTGCTCTTTGTGCTCGGTAACATGCGCCCGGTAATAGATGAGCAGCCAGGCGCCGAGCACAAGCAGCCCGCCGGTGAACGGAATGAAATGCTGCGTGTCGAACAGGTAGAGCGTGCCGCCGGCAAGCGCCAGCATTGGAAAGGTGCGAATGCCGCCGGGCCGCCGCTCGTCGGTATGGGCAAAGAATTCCTCAAAGGCGAGGCCGAGAAAAAAGCTCAAGCCCAGCAGCAACGCGACACTGATCGGTGACGGTTCGGCGATCATGGGCAAACTATAGGCCAGATTCGCGCAAGGCGAACAGGCGTCGTAGCGCTCACGCGAGAATGTCGATCCGCTTTACCTTCTTTTGCTTGACCTGATCGAGCGTGCACCGCTTCGGCGCTTTGGCCGGGCGCCAGCGCAACAGCGCATGTACCGTGGCGAACGCGCTTGCCGGTGAAATGATCATAACAGACCTCGACGACGAGCTTCGGCTTGACCGCGCTGGGCAACCAAGCCGTCAAACGTTGCGCCGGTTCGTTTCAGCCGGCCCTGCGCCTCACCAAGATCGTCGCGCGACGCCTGTCGCCGCAAGGTGAGACCGTCGCGCAATTCCACGCTCACAGCCGCGCAAAGCGCAGGCGCAGCGCATTGCCGATCACCGACACCGAGCTGAGGCTCATGGCTGCCGCGGCGATCACCGGGCTGAGCAACAGCCCGAAACTCGGGTAAAGCACGCCTGCCGCAAGCGGAATGCCGAGCGTGTTGTAGACAAATGCCAGCAGCAGGTTCTGCCGGATATTGCGCATGGTCGCGCGGCTGAGCGCGCGCGCCCGTGCAATGCCGGCGAGATCGCCTTTCACAAGAGTGACGCCCGCGCTCTGCATCGCAACGTCGGTGCCGGTCCCCATCGCGATGCCAACATCGGCCTCCGCAAGCGCCGGCGCATCGTTGACGCCGTCGCCGGCCATGGCGACAGCGTGGCCTTGGCCTCGCAGTCGGCGCACGATGCCATTTTTCTGCTCCGGCAGAACCTCCGCCTCGATATCGGTAATGCCGAGCTTGGTGGCGACGGCCCGCGCGGTGACATGATTGTCGCCGGTCAGCATGACGATGCGGACACCGTCGGCGCGCAGGCCTGCGAGCGCAGCGGGCGTTGTCGCTTTGATCGGGTCGGCTACGGCGATGATGCCGGCTGGCCGATTGTCGATGGCGACGAACATCGCGGTTGCGCCTTCCTCGCGAAGCGCATTGGCGCGCAATGCCAGCCCTGTGGGTGCGGCGCCAAGATCGTACAGCAGGTCGGCATTGCCGACTGCCACCTTGTGACCGTCCGCCACGCCGGTCACGCCTTTGCCCGTGATCGAGTTGAACTCGGTCACGTCCTGCAATTCGAGCTGGCGCTGCTCGGCGGCGGCGACAATCGCCGCAGCCAGCGGGTGCTCGCTGGCGCGCTCCAAACTGGCGCCGAGCGCCAAGACGGCTGCTTCGTCGAAGGCGTCGGCGGGGACAATCGCGACGACACGCGGCCTGCCTTCGGTCAAGGTGCCGGTCTTGTCGACCACGAGCGTGTCGATCTTTTCAAGGCGCTCGAGGGCTTCGGCATTTTTGATCAGCACGCCCGCGGTGGCGCCCTTGCCGACACCAACCATGATCGACATCGGCGTCGCAAGCCCGAGCGCGCATGGACAGGCAATGATGACGACGGAGACGGCCGCGACCAGCGCATGGGCGAAAGCGGGCGGCGGTCCAAAGATCATCCAGGCAATGAACGCGGCAATCGCAACGAGGATGACGGCCGGCACAAACCAAGAGGACACAAGGTCAGCGAGCCGCTGAATCGGCGCGCGGCTGCGCTGGGCCTCGGCAACCATCTGCACGATGCGCGCCAGCATCGTATCCGAGCCGACTTTCTCGGCACGCATGATGAGGCTGCCGGTGCCGTTGATCGTGCCGCCGATCACCTTAATATCGCGCGCCTTTTCGACGGGCATGGACTCGCCGGTCACCATGGATTCATCGACGGCGCTGCGGCCCTCAAGCACGATGCCGTCCACCGGCACGCTGTCGCCTGGACGCACGCGCAGGCGATCGCCGATATGCACCTGGGCAAGCGGCACCTCCTCATCACCGCCATCGTCGCGGATGCGCCGCGCGGTCTTGGGCGCAAGATTGAGCAGGGCGCGAATGGCGCCGCCGGTCTGCTCGCGTGCACGCAGCTCCAGCACCTGACCGAGCAGAACGAGCACGGTGATGACGGCTGCCGCCTCGTAATAAACCGGGATTACGCCGTCCTGGCGCAACGTCGCGGGAAACAGTTCCGGCGCGAAAGTAGCGGCGAGGCTGTAGAGGAAGGCCGTGCCGGTACCAAGCGCGATGAGGCTGAACATATTCAGCGAGCGATTGCGAACGGACGCAAGGCCCCGCTCAAAGAATGGCCAACCGGCCCACAGCACGACCGGCGTGGCGAAGGCGAATTGAAGCCAAACTGAGAGATGTGGCGCAATATCGTGGGGCAGATTCATGCCCGGAAAATGCCCGGCCATCTCGAGGATTAGGACCGGCACGGTCAGCGCTGCGCCGATCCAGAAGCGGCGCGTCATGTCGATCAGTTCGGGATTGGGGCCGCTGTCTTGGGAAATCCGGGCCGGCTCGAGCGCCATGCCGCAGATCGGGCACGATCCTGGCCCGATTTGCCGGACCTCCGGATGCATCGGGCAGGTATAAATAGCGCCTGATGATGTGGGCGCGGCAGCGGCCGGGCCGGCCAGCTTGTGCAGATATTTTTCGGGATCGGCGGCGAATTTGCTGCGGCAACCCGGCGAGCAGAAGGCGTAATCGCGGCCCTCGTAGGTGACGTGATGCGGGCTCCTGTCCGGATCGACTGTCATGCCGCAGACCGGATCAATGGCGGCGGCGGTCGCCTGCGCGCCCGCATGCTTGCGACCACGACTCTGATGCACCGCATGCTCCACGACGACGCTCCTTGAAACCTTTACCCCGTAGGGGTATATAAGGCGAATGCGAGCGCAAGCCAAGGCATCAGTGACAAAACGGCTGAAGCGGATCGAAGGTCAGGTCCGCGGACTCATCCGCATGGTTGAGGACGACCGCTATTGCATCGATATCGTCACGCAGGTGTCGGCGGTGCGCGCGGCGCTGCGCCGCGCCGAGGAAGAGATCCTCGCCGACCATGTCGGGAACTGTGTCGAACATGCGATCGCCTCCGGCAACAAGGCCGAGCAGCGCCGCAAGGTCGCCGAACTCACGGATGTGTTGCGGCGGGCTGAACGCTGAACGTTCCGGCTTTTACTGCGCCATTTGTGACCACAGCTTCCGCTCCTGACCTGAATCAAGCTTCCGGCAGAGCGAATGATCGAATCTGAGCCCTCGCTCGCGCGCCCGAGGAGAACGAATGATGAAGCTCGCCAAGACTATTCCAGTGGTCGCTGCGATCGACGGCCGGTCCTGGCCGCAGCCAGGCATGATCGGTCGATCCTCAGACTCCGCGTTAGCCCCGCATTTGTCAGTTTCGACCTTAGAGTCTGACTCAAAAATGATATGCGTATTTTCAGGCTCTGGCGAGGCGTTGGCAGATCAAGCGGATGTGGGCGATGAGGATCCAAGCCTCGGCGCTGGCGATGGTA
>JAJPJB010000030.1 GCA_021324465.1 Hyphomicrobiaceae bacterium | reverse complement strand
GGCGTCAATGCGGCGACTCTGTGGAACCGCGACTGCATTATGACAGAAGCGGCGACCAGGCCGGATCGGATCCGTAATTTGGCGTTGGAACCCGCTGCTCGGCGCGCCCGGAAATGTCGATGGAAAACAACGACGGCCCGGACGTACCGCCCGGATCGCGGAAGAACATGATCACGCGCCCATTGGGACAGAATGTCGGCCCCTCATTGTGGAAACCCGATGTGAGAATGCGTTCGCCGCTGCCGTCCGGCTTCATCACCCCGATCGCGAAGGCATCCGGCGTCTGCTTGGTGAAGGCGATGTAGTCGCCGCGCGGCGACCATACCGGCGTCGAATAGCTGCCGTCGCCGAAGCTGATGCGCTGCGCCGGTCCGCCGGCGGCGGGCATGACATAAATCTGCTGGCGTCCGCCGCGGTCGGATTCAAAGCAGATCTGATTGCCGTCGGGCGAATAGCATGGCGCGGTATCTATCGCCCGCGTGTCGGTCAGGCGCGTCGTCGCTTTCGAGCGCAAATCCATCATGAACAGATTGGAATTTCCGCCCTCCTGCAGGCTCATGATCACGCGCTGACCATCCGGCGAAAAGCGCGGCGAAAAACTCATGCCGGGGAAATTGCCGACGACCTCGCGCTGACCGGTTTCGATATTGAAGAGATAGACGCGCGGATCGCCTTGGCCATAGGCCATATAGGTAATCTCTTGCGTCGAGGGCGAGAAGCGCGGCGTAAGCACGAGCTCGTCGCCGCGCGTGAGATAGCGCACATTGGCGCCGTCCTGATCCATGATCGCGAGCCGTTTGATGCGTCGTTCGCCCGGTCCGGTCTCGTCGACAAAGACGATCCGGCTGTCGAAATAGCCGCCATAACCGGTCAGCCGCTCGTAAATCGCGTCCGAAATGATGTGGGCGATGCGCCGCCAATTGTCGGGCGTCGTCAAGTACTGCTTGCCGTCGAGTTGCTGTCCGGCAAGCACATCCCAGAGGCGGAATTCCGCTCGCAGCCGCCCGTCGTTCTGCCGCGTGATTGCGCCGGTGACGAGCGCCTGGGCGCTGATGGCGCGCCAGCTCTGAAAGCTAGGCACGGTATCGACGCTGGAAATGGTCTCGACATAGGCGCCCGGATCGATCGGCGCGAACAAGCCGCTGCGTTGCAGATTGGCGGTGACGATTTGCGTCACGCCGTTGGCGGTCTCACCGTCGCCGGGGGTGCCGGCGATGAATCTCGGGATGGCGATCGGCAGCGGCTGAAAATTGCCCTCGAAGATGCCGATCCGAGGCTGCGCGCGGGTCCGGCGCGTCGACAGCGCAAGAGCGGCGCCGGCGCCGAGCGCCAGCGCGCTTCGGCGCGTCATGCTGCGCGCGAGAATCTTGCAGGAGACGGAAGGCGAGTCAGAAAGCGTCATGGATGGCATTGTCCCGTTAGCCGCCGAGCATAATCTGCGGATTGAAATCGAGGAGCAGGTCCTTCCATTGCTGATAGTGCTCGGGGCGCAGCATGGTGAAAGGTTGACAGAGCAGCAGCGCGCGCTTGGCGCTCTCGGCGAGCGCCGGACCTAGCAAGGATGGCGAGCCTTCGACCACCGCAGGCGGCGCCGCCAACGAACCATCAGGTTTCATCAGCACCCGAATCGTAACATAGATTTTTGTCGAGGCATCGACACCCGGCGGTGGATTCCAGCACTGCGTGAGCCGAGCACGCAATGCGTCGATCTCGCTCTGCGACAATTGGGCAGCTTGCGGCCCGCTCGGGGCGCCGAGGCCGACATTGTTGTTCAGCTGTGCGGCGGAGGCGAGTTGACGCTGCGGCTCGCGCTTGTCGAGCAATTGTGCGACCTGATTGGCGTCGAATTTCGGCGTATTTTGTTTTTGCTGCGCCGAATTTTCACTCGCCTTCTCTTTTGCCGCGTCCTTTTTCAGCAGCGCGGCGATCTGGTCGGGCCTGTAGGGGTCGGGCTTCGGCTGCTGTTGGGGCTCGGGCTTGGCATCCGGCTTGGTGTCTGCCTTCGCACTCGGCTTTGGGTCGGGCTTGGGCGTATCCGGCTTCGGCGCCGGGCTGGACTTTGAAGTGTCGGTCGTGATGGCGGGCTTATCGGCGACCTTGGGGGCGAGTTGATCGACTGATTTCTCCGAATCGACTTTATCGGCGAGCGGTTTCTGTTCGGGGACCTTCAGTTCGGGCGCGTTCTTGACGCCCTTGGTGAGCTGGCTGAAATCCTTTTCGGAAATGAACGAGACCGGGAGGGTCTCCATCGGCGGCGCGTCCATCGGCGAGGCCGAGATCGCAATTAAGGCAAAGCCGAGCGCGGCAGCGTGCGCGACGCAGGATATGGTCATGCCGGGCTTCATTGCGTGCCTTGCTCGACCTCGGTGATCAGCGCGACTTTGTGGTATCCCGCACCAGAAATGCGGCCCATCACCCGCATCATGGTGCCGTAGTCGACCTTCTTGTCGCCGCGGACATAGATCGGCTCATCGGCATTGCCGTGCCGTGCATTGATGATCGCCTTGAGCTTGGGCACCAGGTCATCGAGTTTGATTTCGTCTTTCTGCAGATAAATCTTGCCGTCGACCGTGACCGATATGGTCAGCGGCTCGTTGTCCTGTGGCAGCGCTTTGGCCTGGCTCTGCGGCAAGTCGATCGGCACCCCGACGGTGAGCAGCGGCGCCGACACCATAAAGACAATCAGCAGCACCAGCATGACGTCGACGAAGGGGGTCACGTTGATGTCGCTCATGACCGGCCGGCGCCGGCCGCGCCGACTGCGCCCGCCGGCCGAGGCAACGCTGACGTTGCTTGCCGCCATAACCCACCCTCACCCGCGCTCGTCGATCTGCCGCGACAGGATCGCGGTAAACTCGTCGGCAAAGCCTTCGAGCCGCTGGGCCTCCCGGTTCACCTCACTGGTGAATTTATTATAGAAAATCGTCGCCGGAATGGCGGCAACGAGGCCGATTGCGGTTGCAAACAGCGATTCCGCGATGCCGGGCGCGACAACGGCGAGCGAAGTATTCTGCGAGGCCGCAATCGACTGGAAGCTGGTCATGATGCCGACCACGGTCCCGAACAAGCCGATAAAGGGTCCGGCCGAACCGACTGTCGCCAGCACCAGAAGCCGGCGTTCCATGTTCTCGACCTCGCGCGCAATGGCGACGTTCATCACCTTTTCGATTCGCATCTGGAGGCCGGCAAAGGAGCGGGCCTGACCTTCCAGGCTGCGCTTCCACTCGCGCATGGCGGCAACGAACAAGGAGCCGGTCGAATGGCCTGGCTCCGCGGCCAGCGACTTGTAGAGTTCCTCGAGCGACTGGCCGGACCAGAATGCCTCCTCAAAATGGTCGCCGGAGCGGCGCAGGCGGGCAAATAACAGGGTCTTATCGATGGCAATCGCCCAAACCCAGACCGAACAGGCCAATAAGCCCGCCATCACCGTCTCGACCACCCAGTGGGCATGCAGGAAGAGGTGGAACAGGGAGAGATTGGAGGATGTCAGGGGGGTGACCGACTGCGCGATGTCGGCTGGATTCATGGGGCGTCCTTTCGGCGATCCGACCGGAAGGGTCGAAAGCGGGCCATGACCGGTGCGGCGCACTGGTTGCGGGCACCAATTGCGCGGCTAGCACAGGGCCATGACAGGCCGCCGCTTCGCGCGCGCCGACCAAGACCCAATTTTCGCGAGGACCCGAGCCGGCCCGTCACCGGCGGGATCGTAAACATTCGCGAAAGTTGTCCAAACTAGGGCGCTACACCGGTCGTTCGCCTCTAACGAAGCCGACTATGCTTAATGGGGCGTTAATATCGGGGGCAAGCGACCCGGGGTTGTCACCCGTCCCGCATAAGTGAGGGCCATCCATCTCGCCCGGATGAATGGCCCGATGACAAAGCGGCTTTGAAATCTTCAGCTCTGTGGCGGCGGGGACGAAGGTGCCGTGTCCTGCGGTCCCTGCGGCCGGTTGCGGCGCTCGGCCATGAACTGGTCGAATTCCTCGCGGTCCTTGGCGAAACGCAGCCGCTGCAAAAATTCCTTGAACTCGCGCTGTTCCTCTTCGAGCCGCCGCAGCGTCTCGGCCCGATATTCGTCGAAGGCGCGATTGCCGCTTGAAGGCCCCGCCGCGCTCCAGCAGCCCGAGAAGCCGCGCATGCCGCGATCCATTTTCTCCTGCATGCGTTCCATTTTGCTCTGCCATCGGCCCATGCTGTTGTGAGTCCAACATCCCATGCGTCCGCTCCCGATCATGAAGGCGAGGATGGCAAGTCCCAGCGGCCACCAGGCGACGAAGCCCAGGATCAGCAACAGGATCCAAGCGGGTTTTCCGTATTCATCGAGTCTTGCTGCGATGGGCATGGCGTACCTCGCTGTGAATGTAAATAACATTTACATCGAGCCCGCTACCTGTCAAGGGGCAATTCGGATTCCGTTGCCCACGCGGCATTTTGGCCTTTGGAGGGCCCTGCGCGATGCTAGCCGGCGGGCAATCCAAGCCCGCGCAAATAGACCAGGACCTCGGCCTCTAACAATTCTTCGGCCGACATCGGCAGCGCACGCTTCGCCTCGTCGCCCCGGCCAAACAGCGACGCAATGCCATGCGCCATGGCCCAGATATGCAGCGCCACCATCAGCGCCGGCGGCCGGCCTTTGCTCGGCAACTGCGCACAAAGCTTTTCGGCGCCACCGCGCAGCACGGCAAAAGCGCGATCGCCTGCTTCGCGCAATTCGGGATTGATCGCCGGCGGAATGCCGGCTTCGAACATCGCCGAATAGAATGCGGGCTCGGTGCGGGCGAATTCGAGATAGGCTTTGCCGAGCCGGTCCAGCGCGGTGAAAGCGTCCGGCCGGCCCTCGTCCCAGGCCCGCGCCAAAACGAGCTCGAATTTCTGAAAGCCCCGCAGCGCGACATTGGCCATCAGCTCATCGCGATCGCGAAAATGCCGGTACGGCGCCGCCGGGGAAACGCCAGCCCAGCGCGCAGCCTCGGCGAAAGTGAAGCCGGCCGGGCCCTTCTGCGCGATCAATTCCAGGGCCGCGCGGATGAGCGCCTCTTTCAGATTGCCGTGATGGTAGCCGCGCGGCTCGGTTCGCTCGTCTTTGGACCAGCTCATGTTAAAAGGATTTACATCAAGCGCCGACCGGCGTCGATGCGCATTGTCGGCACGCGGTCAGGTCCGCCGGCGTTGCCGACGCGGGACCGCCACGAGGGGCAAGTCGCCAAACAAAGTGGGACCACCGGGCTGCGCGCCTTCAATCTCCAGCAGCCGCATCTTGGTGCGCACACCACCCGGGCCGGAGAATCCACCGGTTTTGCCGTCCGCGGCCAGGACACGATGGCACGGTACGATGATGGGAATCGGATTTTGTCCGAGCGCCTCACCAACCTCCCGCGCCAGACTGCGGTCGCCCAGCCGCGCCGCGATCTCGCCATAGGTCAGTGTCGAACCCTGCGCAATGCTGCGCACAACAGCGTAAACGCGGCGATTGAAGTCAGGCATATCCGCCGTGTCGATCTCGACGTCGCGCAGATCGCTCGGCTCTCCCGCCAGCAAGGCGACAATGCGCTGGATCACATGCCGTATGTCGGCGGGCGCTGCGGATTCACGCGCGCTTGGATAGCGGCGCAATATGCGAATTCGCGTCGCGCCTTCGCCGGATGCGGAAAGCTGCACCCCGGCAATGCCGCGCGCGGTCCAGACGATGCCGCATGGACCGATCGCAGTATCGAACAGCGCGAAGCTCAAGCCTGAGTCGCCCATTGTTAAGAGCCCACATTGCAGCGTGACACAGGTATGGATTGCCGAGAGACTTGCCACCCGTTTCCTGCGACTTAAGTTTGTGCCGTGTCCCGATCGGCTCTCATGGCGATACGCAGCGGCTTCGGAATCGGCCGCGCCCGGCCACCCGAAACAAAGGCGACGCGCACGCGGGCTTCGACCAGCAGTTCGTCACCGCGCATTACTCGCTGCCGCACAGTGGTCGAAGCGCCTTTCACCTCTTCCGGCTCGGTGATGATTTGCAGCACGTCGTCCATGCGCGCCGGTCGTAGGAAATCGATGCTCATCGAGCGCACGACAAAAGCGAATCCGGGCGCCTCCCTCTGCGTTTCTTCAAACAGAGCGCGGTGATCGGCGCCGATCAGGCGCAGATAATTGGTGCGCCCGCGTTCCATATAGCGCAGATAATTGGCATGATAGACGATGCCGGTGAAGTCAGTATCTTCATAATAGACGCGCACCGTGTACACATGACGGCCCTCACGGATTTCGCCGTCGAGAGGAACGCTGGTCACGTCATGATCTCCACGGCACCCGCTGCGTTATCGCGGCCTCCCAGTTCTGCCCGTCGAAATGCCCGATCTTGAGCCTCGAAACATCAACGCGGTCGAGACAGCGAACATTGACATCGATCTTGTCGGGATCCGAACGCGGAACATAGAACGGGTGGATGCCGCAGATGGCGCAGAACGTATGCTGCGCCGTGCCGGTGTTGAACCAATAGGTCGTCAGTGCCTCCTTGCCGCTTAATAGCTCGAACGCCTCCGGCGGCACGATCAGATGCAGAAAGCCCTTCTTGGCGCAGATCGAACAATTGCATTCAGTAACGCGCGACAGATCGGCGGTCACGCGAAAGCGCACGCGCCCGCAATGACAGCCGCCGTCATAGATTTGCTTCATGGCCTCAGCCTTCTTCCGCTCCGAACAATCCGAATTGTGCCGGATCGCGGGTGGGTTCGGCCAGACCCAAATGTCGAAAGGCGTGGCTTGTGATCAAGCGTCCGCGCGGCGTGCGCTGCAGGAAGCCGCATTGGATCAGATAAGGCTCGATGATGTCTTCGATGGCATCGCGCGGCTCCGACAGCGCCGCCGCCAGGGTGTCGACGCCGACCGGGCCGCCGCCATAGTTCACCGCAATTGTCGAGAGATAGCGGCGGTCCATGGCATCGAGGCCGGCGGCATCGACTTCGAGTGCGGCGAGCGCCCGGTCGGCGACGGCGCGATCGATCGCCGCGACGCCGGCAACGGAGGCGAAATCGCGCACGCGGCGCAAAAGGCGGCCGGCGATGCGCGGCGTCCCGCGGGCGCGGCGCGCGATCTCGTTCGCGCCGTCGGGCGTGATGTTCATGGCGAGCACGCGCGCCGCGCGATTGACGATTTGTTCAAGCTCGACGGTGGAGTAGAAATTGAGCCGCACCGGGATGCCGAAACGGTCGCGCAGCGGATTGGTGAGCAGACCCGCCCGCGTGGTTGCGCCAATCAGCGTGAATTTCTGCAGATCAAGCTTGACCGAGCGCGCCGCCGGCCCCTCGCCGATGATCAGATCGAGCTGAAAATCCTCCATTGCCGGATAGAGCACTTCCTCTACGGCCGGATTGAGCCGGTGAATCTCGTCGATGAACAGGACATCGCGGTCATCGAGATTGGTGAGAAGCGCCGCAAGATCACCGGCCTTGGCGATCACCGGACCCGAAGTGGCACGGAAATTCACCGACAGTTCGCGCGCCACGATCTGCGCCAGCGTGGTCTTGCCGAGCCCCGGCGGGCCGACAAACAGCACATGATCGAGCGCCTCGCGCCGCGCGCGCGCCGCCTCGATGAATACCCCGAGATTCTTGCGCGCCTGCTCCTGGCCAACGAACTCGGACAATCGCTGCGGGCGCAGCGAGGCTTCACCCGCGTCTTCCTCGCGGCGCTCGGGCGTAATCAGCTTGCGTCCGGGGCTGCTGCTCACCGCTGTGGCCCCCGGCTGTATTTGTTGGGCAACAGGTCGGCGATTGATACCACGACTGGCCTGTCGCCATTCGGCACGATTACGCGCGCATTGTGATCATAATCGAAGATCAATTCACGGCAGGCGCCGCAGGGCGACACCACGCTGATGGCCTGGTCTTTCTCGTCGGGCGGCGGATGTCGCACAGCCACGATGGTCTCGATCCCGGCGTCGCCGAGATCGACCACTGCGCGGCCGAGCGCCACCGCCTCGGCACACACCGCCATGCGACCGAGATAGGCGTCGAGATTGACGCCGGTATAGATTTTTCCCGAGCGCGTGCGCAAAGCCGCGCCGACCTCCTGCCAATCGTCGCGATAGCGCTTCTTGATTGCCGCAACGGCGGCGGCGATCAGTTCCTTGTCCGCCGTGCTGAGCCTGTGGGGCGACGTTTTTGCTACGCGCTTCACTTGGCCAGTTCCTTCAAGCCGAGCCGGATCAGCGTCGTCGTTTCGGCACCCTCGCCGGCGCTGCGCGCCGCAGCGGCAATAGCGGCCGCGGCCTGCGGCTGCGCATAGCCGAGATTGATCAGCGCGGAAACGGCATCGGCAATCGGCCGCGGCGCCTGCCGCTCATCAAGCGCGCCGGACAGACGGATCACCGCCGGATCGACGTCCGTAAATGTCGGCGCCTTGTCCTTCAGCTCGGTGACGATGCGCTCGGCGACTTTGGGCCCTACGCCGGGTGCGCGCGCCACCATCGCCTTGTCGCGCATCGCGATGGCGGAGGCGAGATCGGCTGGCTTAAGCGTGCCGAGCACGGCAAGCGCAACCTTGGTGCCGACGCCTTGCACGGTCTGCAGCAGGCGAAACCATTCGCGCTCAACGTCGCTCAAGAAGCCGAACAGCTTGATCTGATCCTCGCGGACATGGGTTTCGATCGACAGCACCGCCGCCTCGCCGGCAGGCGGCAGTTCCTGCAAGGTGCGCGCCGAGCAATGCACCAGATAGCCGACGCCGTTGACATCGAGAACGACGGAGTCCTCGCCATAGGAGTCGATCACGCCTTTGAGCCTGCCGATCATGATCCGAGCCGCACCCAGTCATTGCCGGGCGTGGGCCTCAGCCGCGCGCCCGGAACGACGATATGAGAATTCCCGATCATCTCGCCGCCATCCTCAACGCCGCATGCAGAACGACACGCTGGCGATGATGCGCATGCGTGATCGCAATGGCGAGAGCATCAGCCGCATCATCCGAGCTCGGATCGGCTTTCGGCAGCAATACGCCGATCATCATTCGTATCTGCGCCTTGTCGCCGTGGCCGACCCCGACGATGCTCTTTTTCACCAGATTCGGCGCATATTCGGCGACCGGGACGCCGGCCCTGGCCGGCACCACCATGGCAATGCCCCGGGCTTGTCCAAGCTTCAAAGTCGCCTTGGCGTCCTTGTTGACGAAAGTCGCCTCCACAGCCGCCTCGTCCGGCCGGAACTGATCCAGGATTCGCATCAGTCCATCGTGGATCGCCAACAGCCGCGCCGCCAGCGCGTCGCATTCATCGGTCACGACCGAACCGCAGCCGAGAAACGACAAACGGTTGGCCTCGATCTCGACCACTCCCCAGCCGGTTCGGCGGAGTCCGGGATCGATGCCAAGAATTCGAATCGGGGTGGTAGTCATGTTTTTCTAGATACCACTTTGCCGTACGAATGGCCGCAATGCTCAAACCTGCCTCGCCCGCCATAGGGGGTGCTGATAAGGAGGCTCGATTGGCCCGGATTGAACGACATGACGCCTGGTATCGGCTTTGCGCTTGTTGCCATGATCTGCTTCGGCATCGGCGACCTCATTTACAAGCGCGGCGCCGCCGCGGGCTTTAAGGCCGGCGAATTGCTGATGGCGCAGGCATGGATTTTCTGTCCCGGCGCGACGCTCCACGCCTGGCTGAGCGGTACGCTCCGGGTGCACGGCTCGGCTTTATGGGGAGCGCTCGCCGGATTTTTTCTGTTCGTCGCATTGTTCAACTTCACGCGAAGCCTTAAGTCTGGCGCCGTAAGCACCAATGCACCGATCTTCCGGTTGAATTTCACGCTCACCGCCGCGCTCGCCATCGCCTTCTTGGGCGAGACCGTGCGGTGGCTCTGTTCGGAGCCTTTGTCGCGCTGATGCAGGGGCTCGCGGTCGGAGCGGCGAGCATTTTGGTACCGGTGGCGCAGATGAGCTTTGTTTTCACCGCCCTGTTCGGCGCAGTGATGTTTCGCGAGCGGCTCGATGCAAAAAAATATGCCGGGCTCGGCGTCGCCGTTGTGGCCCTGGCCCTTTTCGCCGTCAGCTGAGCGTGAGGCCAGCCGTGCACTAAGCGCTCATCTTCTGCATCAGTGCGTCGGAGACTTCGAAATTGGCATAGACGTTCTGCACATCGTCGTGCTCGTTGAGACTTTCGATCAGCTTTAACAGCTTTTCGCCTTGCTCATCATCGATTGTTACCGTGCTCTGCGGCCGCCACACCAGCGAGGCCTTGCGCGGCTCGCCGAATTTGGCCTCGAGCGCCTTGGTCAGCGAGCCGAAATGATCCTGTGCCGCATAGATTTCGTGGGTGTCCGCACTCGAAACGACGTCGTCCGCACCCGCCTCCAAGGCCGCTTCGAACATCGCTTCGGGACTGGCAACTTTGGCATCGTATTCGATGACGCCGATGTGATCGAACATGAAGGAGACCGCACCGGTCTCGGCAAGGTTGCCGCCGCTCTTGGTGAAGGAGGCGCGCACCTCGCCGGCGGTGCGGTTGCGGTTGTCGGTCAGAACTTCAACGATGACTGCAACGCCGCCCGGCCCGTAGCCCTCATAACGAATCTGCTCGTAATTCTCGCCCTCGCCGCCTTGCGCCTTTTTGATGGCGCGGTCGATATTGTCCTTCGGCATATTTTCCGCACGCGCTGCAATGATCGCGGCGCGCAAGCGCGGATTCATCGTCGGATCCGGCAGACCCAGCTTTGCCGCCACCGTGATTTCGCGCGCGAGCTTGCCGAACAGTTTTGACTTGGCCGCGTCCTGACGGCCCTTGCGGTGCATGATGTTCTTGAACTGTGAATGTCCGGCCATGCGTCCGTCTCTCGTCTTTGGTCCCTCAGCTAGCCCGTTCTCGCGGCCCTATAGGCCGTCAAATCGCGGAAATAAAGGTATTAATCTCAATCCCAAAAGCTAGGTTTCGCCTGGTCAAGGCTGCCGCCGAGCCGCACGGCGGCGACGCGCGTGGCAAGCCCGCTTGCCGCGTCGGTCTCGACCGCAACGGCGCACAATGTCGCCGGACCGGTCGCCGGCTCGAACCGGGCCGAGGACACGCGACGCAGGAAGCGCTGCAGCGGCTCCTCCTTGGCCATGCCGATCACCGAGTCGAAATCGCCGGTCATGCCGACATCGCTGATATAGGCGGTGCCGCCCGGCAAGACGCGCAGATCGGCGGTCGGCACATGGGTGTGGGTGCCGACCACGAGGCTCGCCCGGCCGTCGCAGAAGAACCCCATGGCCTGTTTCTCG
>JAJPJB010000023.1 GCA_021324465.1 Hyphomicrobiaceae bacterium | reverse complement strand
ATGCGCCGAGCTGTTAAGCGAGGTTGCGATCTTCTTGCCGCGGAGGTCTGACGCTTTTTGGATGCCGGACGACCGGCGTGCGATGATGTGATAGCTGTACTCGGCAACGGTCAGGATGACGCGGATGTCCGGACTGGCGCTGGACCGTAGCAGCGCCTGCGTCTCAGCATTGGTCGCCGCCTCGACCTTGCCTGCCGTCAGGGCCGGAATGGCGCCGCCTGTCAACTCGACGGCATCGCCCGCGGTATCGGCGGCAACATAGATCGGCAGCGTTTCGATCGTGGTCAGATTGACGCCGATCCGCAATTTGTCGGCGGTCCATGCCGCAGCATGCGGCATGAGCAGGAAGCCGCAAGCACCCGCGAACGCTAAAACCGTCCGGGCGAACTTGCGCGAGCTTGGCGGGCTTCTCATCTCGGACTTGTCCGCATTGATCGCCTCACAGGCGCAGAAAGAAATCGCCGACTTTCAGGAATGCACTGCACGCCGCTTGCGCTTGTGTGCACCGACATTCTCGCTGGCGAGCCCTTGCTTGACCAGCCAGTCCTGGATCACGTCGGCGATCACGGCATTGTTCTTGTCCATCATCATCATGTGGGAATTGCCCTTGATGCCGAGGTCGGGAAGATAGACGACATCGAACTTGCCGCCAGCGGCGCGCACGGCATCGGCATAAGCGAGATCGAGCTTGCGATAGGCGACCCAGCGCGGATGCAGGTCGACATTGTCGCCGAAGATCATGAGCACCGGGATATTTTTGAGCGCGGCCGCCTTGTCGAGACTGCCGGCGCTTGCCGATTCCACGGCGACGATCGCCTTGATCTTGTCGGGCCGGAGCTCCGCAACCTTGAATGCGAACGAGCCGCCCTGGCTGTGGGCGAGCACCACGCAGGGGCAAACCTTGTCGACCAGCGCCACATAGGCGGCGATCACGGCATCGTCGGTTGAGAGCCAGCGCGGCACGATTTGCTTCATGTAGTTGGCGTAGGCCTCGACCGGAAACTGCAGGTTTGGCATCAGCTTCTGCTTGGCCGGATCGGGGTTCCACGAACCCTCGCCGGCACCGATGCGAAACCGCTCGAACGGATCGGCATAAGTGATGAAGATGGGCTCGCCCGGCCAGACGTCAGCGCTGGCAAAACCCGCCCGACCGCGCTCCACGGCATCGGAGACATAGGTATCCCAGCCCTTGCGGATGAACATGTTGAGCCAGCCTTCGCGTCCATCCGGCGTGGTTTCGTAGGTGACACCGGTAAGCCCGCCACCGTGCCACATCAGCAAGGGAACTTTGCCCCTGCGGTTCTTCGGCAGGAAGTACTGGGCATACATCTGCTCGACCTGATATTGGCCGTTAGGATCGAGCTTCGACGGCGGTCCGCCCGGCACGCGCACGATCTCGCGCACCGGCTTGCCGGATATTCCGACAATGCGGCCGCCCACGTGGAACGAGCCCATCCCGCGCAACACGATGTCGTCGTTGGCGCAGGCCATCGCCCATGCTGCGATGACAAACACCGGCGCTACTGCCAATCGGGCCACTAATCGAGCCACTGATCGAGCCACTGATCGAGCCATGGCTGCCCTCCAAGGCACGGATTGAGTGTTACGGAGCGATCAATCCATTTTGTTTGCGGCGCGCACGAAGGCGGCAAGCTCGCCGTTGAATCGCGGCGCGTCCTCGTAGAAGGGCGAATGGCCGATGCCGTCGTAGACCGACAGCTTGGCGCTCGGAATCACAGAAGCCGTATATTGCGCGACGCCGAGCTTGGCGTTGCGGTCCTCGGCCCCATGCGTGACCAACACGGGCAGTTTCAATTTCGACATCATCTCAGTCGCATCGAGCGGCCGCCCCGAGAGCCCGGCACGCACTTTGGGCGGCACCATCATGTTGAAGGCGAGCATGGTCTCGAAATCATCGGCGCTCGGCTGGCGCGAGAAGCAGCCGTGTAGGAAGGTGCGCGTGGCCGCAATATTGGTTGCGAGATCCTCGGATGCCATCAGCGGCAAGTTCTTGAGATTGTCGCCGACCAGCGCCGGATCGAACTTGATTGATGCGTCGACAAAGTTGATGCCGGCGATTTTGCCGGCGCCTTCGGTGGCGATGTAGTCGGAAATCACGCGGCCGGCATAAGACCAGCCGACCAAAACCGGCCGCCGGAGGCCCGTCGCATCGATCACGGCCTGGACTTCCTCGCCCCACGCCTTGGAATCGCGATATGTGGCCGGATCGAGCGGCTTGTCGGAATTGCCGTGACCGCGCAGGTCATAAGTGACGACGTGGAATTCCCTGATCAGATCGCTGTCGGTCTGACGCATCCACGACATCCCGCTCTGCGAGAAGCCGTGAATGAGCAGAATGCCGGGCGCGGCCGGATTGCCCCAATCCTGCGCCGCAATGGTCAATCCGTCTGGCGTCTTCACCGTGACAGGCTTGTATTTCAGATCATCGGCGAAGAGCGGCGCAGCGAACCAAAGTGCGCCGGCGAGGATCATCGCGAACAGGCAGCAATTTCGCAGCGACGGCCTCATTGCAAATCCTCCCTTGTGTTGTCCTTATTTGGAATAGCGGTTTATTTGGAACAGCGGTCGATGCCGCGGCCGGGCGCGACCTCCCTTTTCGTCGGCGCGGCGTTGCGCAGTTGCGGAGCTCGTCATTCAGATTGACGGTCAATCTGAATGACTGTCAATATTGCCGGGCGCAGTGGACATGCGCGTGCGGTGCGTGGGTGGCTTCCCACTGGTGTTGTGGTCTCTAAGACGGTGCATGCCGCGCTGGCTACCGCGATGACTGCCGAGACGCCTCTATGCCCGACGAGCAAGACTACGAAATATACGCCGTCCATTACGGGCATCACGATCGTCAATCACCGGCGAATTATATCGGCGGCGATGCCCACGATATTCTGCAGCCGCTCGACTATTACATCTGGGCCGTCGTCGGCGAAGAAGCGACCTACATTCTCGATACCGGTTTTGATGCCGCGATGGGCAGGAAGCGCAAGCGCGTCCTGGTCCGGCCCATTGACGATGGCCTGAAGGCGTTGGCTATCGCGCCTGATCGCGTCGAAGACGTGATCGTGTCGCACCTGCATTACGACCACGCCGGCAATCACGACATTTTCCCGCGCGCGAAATATCATCTGCAGGATGCCGAGATGGCTTATGCGACGGGACGCTGCATGTGCCACGGCTTCCTGAAAACGCCGTTCGAAGTGGAGGACGTGGTCGCGATGTTACGCAAAGTGTTTGCCGGCCGCGTCGTCTTTCACGACGGCGCCGATGAGATTGCGCCCGGCATTACGGTGCACAGGATCGGCGGCCATTCGAAGGGGCTGCAATGCCTGCGGGTCAAGACCCGCCGCGGCTATGTCGTGCTGGCCGCCGATGCGACGCATCTTTACAATCATTTCGAGGAGGGGCGCGTCTTTCCGACCACCTATAATCCCGCCGAAGTGCTCGAAGGCTACGAGATGTTGCGCAAGCTCGCGAGCTCGACCGCGCACATTATTCCCGGTCATGATCCGGACGTGCTCAGGCGCTACCCCGCCGCCAAACCCGGCCTGGAGGGCTGGGTGGTACGGCTCGACGCCGATCCGCGAAGCTGAGGGAGCGTTTCATGCGCGGTAAATGTGCGCTCATAACCGGCTCCACCGCGGGACTGGGCTACGCGATTGCCGGCCGATTGGCCGCGGAAGGGTGCCGGATCATTCTCAATGGGATTGCTTCGGCCGATGACGCCGAGCGAGTGCGCAGCGAGCTCGCGCGCAAACACGACGTCGACGTTCGCTTCCACGGTGCCGATCTCACCAAGCCCGAGCGCATTGCCGATTTGATCCGATTTGCGACCGATGCATTCGGCGGCGTCGATATCCTGGTCAACAATGCCGTGGTGCGCCATTTCGCGCCGATCGAGCAGTTTCCGGTGGAAAGCTGGAATGAGGCGCTTGCCGTCAATCTGTCAGCGACGTTCCACACCGTGCGCCTGGCGCTGCCCGGCATGCGGCAGCGCGGCTGGGGCCGGATCATCAATCTTGCCTCGGTCTACAGTTTTGTCGCGGTCGCCAACCGCATTGATTATGTGACGACGAAGACGGCCATTCTCGGCCTGACCCGGGCCATTGCGCTGGAAACCGCGGGCACCGAGATCACCTGCAATGCGATTGCGCCCGGCGTGCTGCCAACGCCGGCAATCCTTAGCCGCCTGGCGACCGTCGCACGGGAGCAGGGGATCTCCACCGAGCAAGCGACCCGCGATTACCTTGCCGCGAACCAGCCTGGTGGCAAATTCATCCCAATCGAGAGCGTCGCCGGCCTGATTGCATTTCTTTGCGGCCCAACCAGTCAAGGCATGACCGGTGCCGTCTATCCGGTCGATGGCGGATGGACGATCGTGTGACCTCGCATCCGAGCGCGCAGGACAAATCCGGGATACCGGCTGCGAATATCGCATTGCAAGATGTCACACGCGTTTATGCCGGCGCTGCCGGCGAGAAGGTGCACGCAGTCGGGCCGTTGACGCTCGAATTGCGCAGGGGCGAGTTTTTTGCCGTTGTCGGTCCATCCGGTTGCGCGGGCGGCATGCGCCAGCGTGTTTGCATTGCCCGCACGCTTGTCCTGCGGCCGCGGCTCATTCTTCTCGACGAGCCTTTTGCGGCGCTCGATCAGCAGACCCGACTTCTGATGGGCGACGAGCTGCTTCGGGTCTGGCGCGATAGCGGCGCCACGATACTCTTGATCACCCATGCGCTCGACGAAGCGGCGATGCTGGCTGACCGCATTGCAGTGATGTCGGCACGCCCCGGACGCATCCTGGAAATTGTCGAAACCCGCTGGCCGCGCGATCGCGACAGCCAGATCGTCGCCGCGCCATCGTTCGGTGAAATTACCGGAAGGCTGTGGCGATTGCTGCGCGGCGAATCGCTCAAGGCGCTCGGCAAGAAGGCGGGCGAGCCATGAAGCTTACGCGCTCCGTCTATTACCGTTTCGTCTTAATCGGCGGCTTCGTCCTGCTGCTCGAATTGCTGTGCCGGTCGGGCGTGATTGATCGCCTCACCATGCAGCCGCCGACCGACATGGTACGCGACCTCGTCCTGCTGTTGATTTCGGGCAAAATGAATGCCGCGATGCTCAAGACTTTTGTGAATGTCGCCGTTGCCAGCGGATTGGCGGTGATTGCCGGGATCGCGCTTGGCGTCGCCTTGCACGGCTGGCATGCGGCGCGACAGGTGCTGGAGCCGCTGTTTGCGACTTATTACGCAATTCCGATCTACGCGTTCTATCCGCTGCTCATCATCATGTTCGGCCTCGGCGACGTGCCGCAAGTTCTGACCGGGTTCATGCTCGCCGTGGTGGCGGTGATCGTCAACACGCTGAACGGACTCGACCGCGTCTCGCGCGTGCTCATGAAGACGGCGCGGGTCTATCGGCTGGGACCCATCGCGACCGCGCTGAAGGTCACGCTGCCGTCGGCTGCGCCCTACCTCCTGACCGGCGTGCGGCTTGCGGTCGCTTACGCCTTTATCGGCGTAATCGGAGCGGAATTCATCATGTCACGAACCGGGATCGGCTACGAGATCAGCTTCGCTTACAACAATTTCGACAACAGGGTTATGTACCCGCTGATTCTTCTGATTCTGATCACGTCGATTGCGCTCAACGCGGCGCTATCGCATTGGGAGCGCGTCATCGCGCGGCGGCGGAGCCGGTCATGAACGCGCAAGGATGGCGGCTCGCTCTCAATGCGCTCGTTCTTATCGTCTCGCTTCTTCTCGCCTGGGAGGCGCTGTTCGCGGTTGTCGGCAGCCAGGCCATGACTTCGCCACTCGCAACCTTTCGCTACCTCGCGCAGTTACTAGCGACGCCGACTTTCTGGGACCATGTGGAAGAAACCTCGCGCGCCTTCTTCTTCGCGCTCGCGATCGCCATCCTTTCAGGCTTGGCGATCGGATTTCTGCTGGGCGCGCATCGGCTGTCCGGCGACATTTTTGAACCCGTGCTGGTGTCATTCTATTCCATTCCCAAGATCACGCTCTATCCGATCATTCTCCTGGCCTTCGGCCTCAGCTTGCCGGCCAAGATCGCCTTCGGGGCCATTCACGGCGTTGTCCCGATCGCGATCTTCACGATGACCGCCGTGCGCAATCTCAATCAGATCCTGCTCAAGACCGCGCGCGTGCTGCGACTGAAGCCGGGCAAGATCATCGTCTCGGTGCTGCTGCCCGCCGCGCTGCCAGAAGTCTTTACCGGGCTTCGCCTCGGCTTCGCGCTGACATTGATCGGCACGCTGCTCGGCGAGATGTTCGGTTCGCAACGCGGCCTCGGCTATCTATTGATGACCGCGATCGGCTTGCAAAACGTGCCGCTGATTATGGCGATAACGCTGCTGATTGTTCTGTTCGCTGCCTCGGTAAGCACCGTGCTGATCGTTGTCGACCACCGGCTGCACCGACGCATGCCGTAAGATGCCGCCACCAACAAGAACCGTTCGGGAGGAGAAAATGCCAACAATGAGGACATGTAGCATCTTTGTCGCCGCTCTCGCCTTTGTCGCGCTGCTTTCGCCGCGCGCCTTCGCGCAGGAGCAGATCGTGGTCAGCAATTACGGCGTGGCCGCCAATGGCATGCCCTATGCGGTCGCGATGGCGAAAGGGTTCTTCAAGGACGAGGGTGCCAATGTCAGCGGCATCCTGTCTTCGGCAGGCGGCGGCACGACTGTGCGCAATCTGATGACCGGCCATCTCTCGTACGGCGAGGTCGACCTTGCCGGCACGGTCGCCGCGATTCAGCAGGGCGCGGACCTCAAGATTATCAGCGACAATGTGCTCACCGTCAATGAATTCGTCTGGGCGGTGAAGCCCGAATCGCCGATCAAGGCTATCAAGGACCTTGCCGGCAAGAAGATCGGCTATACCAATCCGCGCTCGACCAGCCAGGCGCTGGATATTCTCTTGCTCGAAGCGGCGGGGCTCAAGCCCGACCAGGCCGAACTGGTCAAGACCGGCGGTTTTGGCGAAGCGGTCGTGGCGCTCAATCTGGGCCTGATCGATGCTTCGGCGATTGCCGATCCGGTCTGGTCGAAGAACAAATCGCGGTTCCGCGTTCTGGTGTCGGCCAGCGACGTGCTGCCGCCGCTTTGCAACGTCGTCGGCGTTACCACCGGCGAGGCTGCCGCCAGCAAGGGCGACTTCATCCGCGCCATCCTGCGCGGGCGTCGCAAGGCCGTCGCCTTCATGGTGGCGCATCCGGACGAGGCGGCCGACATTGTCGCCAAGGCCTACAACCTCGATCTCGACGTCGCCAAGAGCACGATCAACAATCTGATCGCGCCAAGCAAATCCGGCGTAGCCTACTGGGGACCGGGCAATTTCGACCTCGCCGGCATGGACGCCATGCTGCGCGCGCAAAAGCTGGTCGGCGCGCTGAGCGGTGACGTGGACTGGTCGAAGATCATGGACACAAGTTTCCTCGCCGATGATCTCAAGCCGAAGAAATGAATGCGCTGCTCAAGCGGTCAAGCGCAGCACGTCAGCGCTTTCGTCGAGCCAACATGCCGCGCCACTGCGCAGCATGAAGTTCACATGCGCCAACACTTCGCTGAATGCAAAGCTCATCTGGTGCGGATCAAGCGACAGGTGAGAAAAAAGCACGGGCACAAGCTCGGCTGCCGATTTCGGCGCAATGCGGCACGCATCGGCGATTGCCCGACAGCGCCGCGCGTGATGATCGGTCAGCTCGTCTGCACGCGTGACAAGACCATAGAACGGCAGCTGATGTCCCGACAGAACGAGACTGTTCGCGGCAATCTGCGCCTTCAATGAGGTGAGCGAGCGCAGATAGAGTCCGAGCGGGTCGCCGTCCGGCTCGACCGCCCAGACGCTGACATTCGGCGAGATCTTGGCAATGACTTGATCGGCGGCGAGAAGAAGCTCTTCCTCGGCACAGTAGAGCATCAGTTGCTCGGGGGCGTGGCCATCGCCGGACAGGACGGAGAAGGCCCGCCCGCCGAGTGCAATGGCATCGCCAGCGGCGCGGCGAAAGAATGTTTGCGGCAATGGCGATACCATCCTCAGATAGTCATGGCCGCGCGTGCACACGACTTGGGTCGCTTCCGCGCCGAGCCCGTGCCTGAGATAAAAGTCTCGGTAAAACTGGGCGTCCAGGGCGCCCGGGCTGAGCGACGTATTGAGGCACAACAGATACGAGGTCTGTGTCGTCACGAGCGGAACGTCGAAGCGCTGCGTCAGCCATCCCGCCAGCCCGATATGATCAGGATGAAAATGCGACACGATGAGGCGCGTGATGCGTCGTCCGTATAATGGGCCGGCAAGCAAATGTTCCCACACATTGCGTGTCGTGGCGTCGTCAATTCCGGTATCGAAGATGGCCCAGCCGTCGCCGTCATCGATCATGTAGACATTCACATGATTGAGCCGAAATGGCAGCGGAATGCGCGCCCACAGAATGCCGGGCGCCACTTGCAGGACCTGGCCCGGTGCGGGCGGTGCCGGAAATGGAAAGACGAGCCCGGGTCCAGTTGTGCTCGCTAAGGGACGCAAAGTTTGGTCCAAAACACTTGATCCTTGCGCTCTTGGTGCTGGCAAGCGGCGGGACCGCCTTAATCCGGCACCACGGCGGTCGCCTCGATTTCAACCCTGGCCTCGTCCTCGACCAGCGC
Organism: Hyphomicrobiaceae bacterium; assembly: GCA_021324465.1. GTDB lineage: Bacteria > Pseudomonadota > Alphaproteobacteria > Rhizobiales > Xanthobacteraceae > BOG-931. The sequence continues at coordinate 39,398 of JAJPJB010000023.1, read as the reverse complement.
CACGACTTGCACCAGCGACATGGCCGGAAAGTGCTCGCCCATGATGCTGCGATAGGCTTTGCCGAGGTCGCCCAGTCGCGACAGATACTCCGCCTTGTCGACGACGAACCAGGTCAGGCGCGTGATATTTTCCGCGCTGCCGCCAGCTTCGGCGATCAGGGCGACGATATTGGCGAGCGCCTGGCGCGCTTGCGCGACGAAATCCCTGCTCTCGAATTTCTGCTCGGCGTTCCAGCCGACTTGGCCGGCAAGAAAAACGATGCGGCCTTTGGCGGCGATGCCGTTGGTGTAACCGCTCGGCCGCTTCCAGCTCCGCGGATGGAGAAACGTCATTGTCATTATCGGCCCTCGTTTACGGCGCGCCCGATCGCAGGCGGAAGCGCTGTATCTTGCCGGTCTGAGTCTTGGGCAGCGCGTCGACGAATTTGACGGAGCGCGGATATTTGAATGGCGCAATCGTCGCCTTGACATGCTCCTGCAGGCGTTTGATCGTGTCGACGCCGGCTAGGACGCCTTCTTGCAGCACGACATAGGCTTCGACGATCTGGCCGCGGCCTTCATCCGGCGCGCCGATTACCGCGCATTCCCGGACGTCGGGATGCGACAGCAGCGCCGCCTCGACTTCGGGGCCGGCGATGTTGTAGCCGGCCGAGATGATCATGTCGTCACTGCGCGCGGCGAAATGGAAATAGCCGGTTTCGTCCTGCGAGAACGAATCACCGGTCAGATTCCAGCCGTCGCGCACATAGCTCGTCTGCCGCTTGTCGGCGAGATAGCGGCAGCCGGTCGGACCACGCACCGCAAGGCGCCCAATTTCGCCACGCGGCTTTTCGTTCATGTCATCGTCGACGATCTTGGCTTCGTAGCCGGTCACCGGCTTGCCGGTCGTGCCAGGCGCGGCATCGCCGAAACGGTTGGAGATGAAAATGTGCAGCATTTCGGTCGAGCCGATGCCGTCGAGAATGGGCTTGCCGGTCCTGGCGACCCAGTCCTTGAAGACGGGGGCCGGCAAAGTCTCGCCGGCCGACACGGCGGCGCGCAATGACGAAAGATTGGCGCCCTGATCCATCGCCGCCAGCATGACGCGATAGGCGGTCGGGGCGGTGAATGAGATTGTCGCCTTGTAGCGCTCGATGATCTCGATCATGTTGGCGGGCGAAGCGTTTTCCAGAAGCGTCGCGGTGGCTCCGAAACGCAGCGGGAAGACCGCCAGGCCGCCCAGACCGAAGGTGAAGGCGAGCGGCGGCGAGCCGACAAAGATGTCGTTCGGCGTCACGCCGAGAATTTCTTTGGCATAGCCGTCGGCGATGATCAGAAGATCGCGATGAAAATGCATGGTCGCCTTGGGCTCGCCGGTGGTGCCCGAGGTGAAGCCCAACAGTGCGACGTCGTCGCGGCCGGTCTTGACCGCCTCGAATGTCACCGGCTTGCTGAGCGCGACGCGGTCGAGCTCGGCATCGTGATTGGCGGTGCCGTCGAAGCCGATCACCTGTTTGAGATATTTGCTGGTCTTGGCGCAGGTGACGAGCTCGTCCGTCAGCCGCGTATCGCAGAGCGCAAGCCCGACCTCCGCCTTATCGACGATCTTGCTGAGCTCGCCGGCACGCAGCATCGGCATCGTGTTGACCACGACGGCGCCGGCTTTGGTCGCGGCAAGCCAGCATGCGACCACCGCGGGATTGTTGGCGGCGCGAATAAGAATGCGATTGCCGGGCTTGATGCCAAAGTCCTCGACCAGCGCATGCGCGATGCGATTGGTCCAGTCGGAGAGCTCCTTGTAGGTACGCTGCCGGCCGTTGCCGATGAGCGCGACGTGATCGCCAAAGCCGCGCGCCACCATGCGATCGGTGAGCTCAACGCCGGCGTTGAGCACCTCCGGATAATCGAAGCCTGCAAGCGAGATATGCGGCCATTGCTCCGGCGGCGGAAGATTGTCGCGGGTGAACGTATCCTGGTGCGCCGTATAGCCGAGCGTTTGCGATGGCCGTTGCAGAGTCGATTGCAGAGTCATGGATCATGCCCCTGAAAGCGCCTGGCGCGCGATGACGATTTTCTGAACTTCGGACGCACCCTCATAAATGCGCAGCGCTCTGATCTCGCGATACAGGCGCTCGACGGTCGCGCCGTGGCGGACGCCGTCGCCGCCGTGAAGCTGCACCGCCTTGTCGATGACGCGCTGCGCCCGCTCGGTGGCAAAAAGCTTTGCCATCGACGCTTCGCGCGTGACGCGAGCGGCGCCCGAGTCCTTGGTCCAGGCCGCACGATAGACCAGCAGCGCCGCGGCGTCGATGTCGAGCGCCATCTCGGCGATATAGCCTTGCACCATCTGCAACTCGGCCATGGGTCCGCCGAACAGCGCGCGGCCGCGCACGCGCGCCGCTGCCTCGTCGAGCGCGCGCCGGGCGAAGCCGAGCGCTGCGGCGCCAACCGTGGCGCGGAACACATCGAGCGTCGCCATGGCGGTCTTAAAGCCACCGCCGGGCGCGCCGATCAAGGCGGATGCCGGCACGCGCACGCGATCAAATTGCAATCGCGCCAGCGGATGCGGAGCAATGACGTCGAGCCGTTCGGCAACCGAAAGCCCGTTCGTGTCGCCGGGCACCAGAAAGGCGGAAAGGCCTTTGGCGCCGGGTGCTTCGCCCGTGCGGGCGAAGACCACGTAGATGTCGGCGATGCCGCCGTTCGAAATCCAGGTCTTCTCGCCGTCAAGAACGTAATGCTCGCCCTCGCGGCGCGCCGTCATGGCGATATTGGCGACATCGGACCCGGACTTCTGCTCGGTAAGCGCAAAGGCGGCAATCGCTTCGCCGGTCCGCGTGCGCCGCAGCCACTGCCGCTGCGCGGCATTGCCGAACAGGCTGATCGGGCCGGCGCCCAGGCCCTGCATGGCGAAAGCGAAATCGGCAAGGCCGTCGTGACGCGCCAGCGTCTCGCGGATCAGACAGAGCGCGCGAACATCGATCGGCTCGGGCGCGTCGGGATCGGGCGCCGTGTGCTTGAGAAAACCGTCGCGGCCGAGTCTTGCGACGAGATCACGGCATGCGGCATCGACATCGCGATGCGCGACCGGCAGATTGGCCGCGCTCCAGCGCTCGATCGTCTCGGCAAGCGCGCGATGGCGATCGGCAAAGAACGGCCAACTGAGAAAGCTCTTATCAGCCACTAGTCGCCCTCGAAGACCGGTTTCTGCTTGACGGCGAAGGCGCGATAGGCGCGCTCGAAGTCTTTGGTCTGCATGCAGATCGCCTGCGCCTGCGCTTCCGCCTCGATCGCCTGATCGAGGCTCATCGACCATTCCTGATTGAGCTGCGTCTTGGTGATGCCATTGGCGAAAGTCGGGCCCGAAGCAATGCGATGCGCCAGCGAGAGAGCCTCCTGCTCCAAGGCGTCGGCGGCGACCAGCTTGTTGAAGAATCCCCAGGCTTCACCCTCCCGCGCCGTCATGGAACGCCCGGTAAAGAGCAGCTCGGCGGCGCGGCCCTGACCGATGATCCGCGGCAGGATCGCGCAGGCGCCCATGTCGCAACCGGCAAGCCCGACACGATTGAACAGAAACGCGGTCTGCGCCTGCGGCGTTGCGATGCGGATGTCCGACGCCATGGCAATGATGGCGCCGGCGCCGGCGGCAACGCCGTCGATCGCGGCGATGATCGGCTTGCCACAGTGGAGCATTGCCTTGACCAGGTCGCCGGTCATGCGCGTGAAGGCCAAAAGATCTTTCATCGCCATGGCAATAAGCGGCGCGATAATCTCGTGCACATCGCCGCCAGAACAAAAATTGCCGCCGTTCGGGAGAAACACGACCGCATCGACGTCGCCGGCATAGGGCATGGCGCGAAATGCATCGCGCAGCTCGGCATAGGAGTCGAAGGTGAGCGGATTTTTGCGCTCCGGCCGATTGAGCTTGATCGCGGCAACCCGGCCGTCCATGCGCCAGAGAAAATGTTTGGGCCGGAACTCGGCCATGCTGGTCGTGACGGTGCTCACGCTTCGCCCTCCCAGCCGCTCTTGAATAGCTTCAGCTTGGCCGACAGTTGCTCGGCCTCGCGCACCGGGATGCCGCCGAGCAGTTCGTCGATCCAGCCCTCATGCGCCGCCGCCATTTCGGCAAAGGCAGCGCGGCCTTTTCGCGTCAGCCGCACGAAAGAGGTGCGGCGGTCGCCGTCGCGTTGCGAGCGCGCGACAAAACCGTCGCACACCAGCCGGTCGACAATGCCGGTGACATTGCCGTTCGAGACCATGAGAAACCGCGATATCTCGCTCATCAGCATGCCGTTGGGCCGGCGATAGAGCGCAGCCATCACGTCGAAGCGCGGCAGCGTCGCATTGAATTGCGATTTGAGGCGCTCGCGCGTGATCTTCTCGATCTGACGGCTGGCGCGTAGCAGCCTGATCCACAGGCGCAGCCGCGCTTTGCTCTCGGCCTCGCGGCCCTCCGCCGGCAACGGCGCACTTACCATGTTTCACCTCCTGATACGGAAATCGCCTGGCCGGTAATGGCGGCGCTCTCGGCGGCGCAGAGCCAGAGCACGACATTGGCAATCTCTTGCGGGGCAATGATGCGGCCTTGCGGGTTGCTGGCCATAACGGCATGGCGGGCCTCGGCCTCGCTGCGCCCGGTCTTCAGCGCGATGCGGCGCACCGCTTGCTCGAGCAACGGCGTTTCGGTGTAGCCGGGGCAGACAGCATTGACGGTGATGCCGTCCTTTGCGGTCTCCACCGCCAAAGCGCGGGCGAGACCGACCACGCCATGCTTGGCCGCGACATAGGCGGCGACATACGCATAGCCTTTCAGGCCGGCGGTCGAGGCAATGAAGATGATACGCCCCCAGCCGCGGGCACGCATACCGGCAAGCGCCGGCTTTACCGAAAAGAAGGCGCCGGTGAGATTGACGTCGAGCGTCTTGCTCCAACGGGCGGGCGTGATCTGTTCCGCCGGCGCGCTCTCGGCACTGCCTGCATTGGCGACGACGATATCGAAGGCTCCATGCACGGTCTCCGCGTATCGGTACAGCTTTGCGATCGAATCCTGATCGGTGACGTCGGCGACGATGGCGGACATATTGGCGGCGCAGGCTGCCGTTTGCTCAAGCGCCTCCTTGCGCCGGCCGGCGATCATGACCTGGGCGCCGGCGCGCGCCAGCGTCTTGGCGATGCTCGCGCCTATGCCGCTGCCGCCTCCTGTCACCAGCGCGTGTTTCCCGGCAAGGTCTGTCATCTCATACCGTGCTTGGCGTCGGCTCCGGATTGCCTGAAAGGCGGTAAAGCTGATCGCGTCCCGCGAGATAGGGCAGCGGCCAGGCCTCGCAGCGTTCGCCGAGCCTTGCCGCGGCGTGTAGCGTCCAGTACGGATCGGCGAGATGCGGCCGCGCCAGGCACACCAGATCGGCGCGGCCGGCCATCAGGATCGAGTTGACGTGATCCGGATCGAAGATATTGCCGACCGCCATGGTCGCCATGCCGGTCTCGTTGCGGATACGATCGGAGAACGGCGTCTGAAACATGCGGCCATAGACCGGGCGCGCATGGATCGAGGTCTGCCCGGCGGACACGTCGCAAATGTCGACACCGGCCTCCTGCAGCATGCGCGCGATGGCGACTGCGTCCGGCGGCTGGATGCCGCTTTCGCCGACCCAGTCGTTCGCGGAGATACGGACGGAGATCGGTTTCTCTGCCGGCCACACTTCGCGCACCGCATGGAAGATTTCAAGCGGATAGCGCATGCGATTCTCGAGCGAGCCGCCATATTCGTCAGTGCGCAAATTGGTCAGCGGCGTGATGAAAGAAGAGAGCAGATAGCCGTGCGCGCAATGAATTTCGAGCATGTCGAAACCGGCGCGCTGCGCCATTTTCGCAGCCGACACGAATTGCTCGCGCACGCAGTCCATATCGGCGCGCGTCATCGCGCGCGCGCGCTGGTTGCGATCCGACCATGCGGTGGCAGAGGCCGACATCAGCGGCCAGTTGCCGTCCTTCAGTGGCGCGTCCATTTCCTCCCAGCCGAGCTGGGTCGAGCCCTTGGCGCCCGAATGGCCGAGCTGGCAACAGATTTTTGCATCAGTCTCGGCATGGACAAAGTCGACAATGCGCTTCCAGGCCGCCTCATGTTTCGGCGCGTACATGCCGGTGCAGCCGGGCGTGATGCGGCCTTCCGCGCTCACGCAGGTCATCTCGATGCAGACCAGACCCGCGCCGCCCTTGGCGCGCTCGCCATAGTGTACCAAATGCCAATCGGTCGGGCAGCCATCGACCGCCTTGTATTGCGCCATCGGCGAGACGACGACGCGGTTCTTCAGCCGCAGATCGCGCAGCCGAAACGGCGCGAACATCGGCCGCCGCACGACATTGTCGCTTGCGCCGGCGAGCCGCTGAAACCAGGCTTCGGCGCCTTCGAGCCATTTCTTGTCGCGCAGCCGCAAGTTTTCGTGGCTGATGCGCTGCGAGCGCGTCAGCAGCGAATAGTTGAACTGAATCGGGTCGAGATGCAGATAGCGCTCGACATCCTCGAACCATTCCAGCGAATTGCGCGCCGCGGACTGCAGACGCAGCACTTCGGTGCGGCGCGCCTCCTCATATTTCGAAAATGCAGCGTGCAATGTCGGCTCGCTGTGCAGATAATTCGCCATCGCGACTGCGCTCTCCATGGCAAGCTTGGTGCCCGAACCGATGGAAAAATGCGCCGTGGCGGCGGCGTCGCCCATCAGCGCGATGTTGCGGTACGACCACTTCTCGCACAGCACGCGGGGAAAATTCAGCCAGGCCGAGCCGCGCAGATGCGCCGCATTCGACATCAGCCGATGACCGCCGAGATATTTTGCAAAGATGCGTTCGCAGGCGCGGCAGCTTTCCTCCTGGCTCATCGCGCCGAAGCCGAATTTGTCCCAGGTCGCAGGCGAGCATTCGACGATGAAGGTGGCGGTACCGGTATCGAACTGGTAGGCGTGCGCCCAGATCCAGCCGTTCTCGGTTTCTTCGAAGATGAAGGTGAAGGCGTCGTCGAATTTTTGATTCGTGCCGAGCCAGACAAATTTGTTCTTGCGGGTGTCGACGGCGGGCTTGAAATGTTCGGCGAATTCGCTGCGTGTCCTTGAATTCAGCCCGTCCGCGGCGATCACGAGATCATGGTCTTTGGCCAGCGCGCCGGCGCTTGCGATCTCAGTCTGGAAACGAAGGTCCACGCCGAGCGCCCGCGCGCGCTCCTGCAGCAGCATCAACAGCTTTTTGCGAGCGATGCCGGAGAAGCCGTGGCCGCCCGAGACGATGCGCTGTCCGCGATAATGCACGGCGATGTCGTCCCAATAGGCGAAATGGGAACGGATCATTTCGGCGCTGAGCGGGTCGTTGGCGGTGATGTTGTCAAACGTCTCGTCGGAAAACACCACGCCCCAGCCGAACGTATCGTCGGGCCGGTTGCGCTCGAACACGGTGATGTCGTGGGCGGCGTCGCGCAGCTTCATGCTGATCGCGAAATAAAGGCCAGCCGGGCCGCCTCCGAGGCAAGCGATCTTCATGCGATGCCGCCCTTGGGTTGAGCCATGTGAGTCGCGGAGCATGGCACCCACGGCCAAATATTTCAAGCTTGAACGTTCAAGTTTGAAGCGATTTTCAAAGGCCGCGGGGCAGCGTGGAACTTTGATGCCGGCGCATGATAAAAGCCGAGAGAAAACAATACCTTGAGTTATCAATCCCAAGAAACGGCAGGCCGGCAGGACGGCATAGAAGGAACTAAAGGCCCCGGTTCGCCGACCGCGCCGGCAGATAGTGCAGCACACGCCGTTCCACCAGGATGACGCCGAGATAGGCGACGCCGCCGACGAGCGTGAGCATCACAATGGACACGAACACCATCGGCGTATTGGCCTGGCCCTCGCCGAAGGTCAGAAGATAGCCAAGTCCGGTATTGCCGCCGACCAGTTCGCCGACCACCACGCCGACCACAGCCAGCGTCGAGCCGATGCGCAGTCCCGCAAACATCGGCGGCATTGAGGTCGGGAACTCGATCAACCAAAAAATCTGCGCGCGCGTCGCTTTGAAGGAGCGCGCGAGATTGATCAGGTCGGGGTCGACGCCGCGGATCGCGGTCAGCACGTTGACCATGACCGGAAAGAACACGATCAGAACCGCAACCAGAATTTTTGGATAGACGGTGAAACCCATCCACAGGATGAACAGCGGCGCGAAGGCGACTTTTGGCGCAATCTGCAGCGCCAGCAGATAAGGGGAAAGCACGAATTCTGCCGTCGGCGACATGCCGAGCAGATATCCGACGAAAGCACCGAACAGGCTGCCGAGCGCGAAGCCGACCAGGACTTCGGCCACGGTGACGCCGGTATGGAACAACAGATGGTCGAATTGCCAGGCATGCACGAATTCGCGGGCGACCATGGTCAGCGGTGGCACGATAAAGCTTGGAATGCCGAACAGGCTTGGCCCCCATTGCCAGGCGGCAAAAAACGCCGCGAGCAGCGCCAGGCTTGCAGGTGCGCCGCGGCGAACCTGCGAGACGCGCGTGTGCCCGCTCATGCTGCACCTTCCGCCGCTTGGCTTTCGATCGCAACGCGACTGATCTCAAGGCGATCCATCAGCCGGGCGGCGTAGTCGTTCACCTTGGGATCATGACGTCGCGCGAATGGATCGTCGCGGTGCGGCAGATCGATCGCGATTTCGTCGATGATGGTCCCGGGCCGCGCGCTCATGACCAGAACGCGATCGGACAGCGTCACTGCCTCGAGCAAATCGTGCGTAATCAGGAGCGCGGTCTTGCGCGCTTTGCTGAGCGTCTGCGCGAGATCGCGCTGCAGAACCATCCTCGTTTGCGCATCGACTGCCGAAAATGGTTCGTCGAGCAGGAGCACGTGCGGGTCGACGGCCAGCGTGCGCGCGAGCGCTATGCGCTGGCGCATGCCGCCGGACAATTGGTGCGGATAGTGGGCCGAGAACTCGGCGAGGTTGAAACTGGCGAGGAGCTTTTCGGCGCGTTTCTTGCGCTCCGCCAAGGGCAGGCGCTGAATCTCGACGCCCAACATGACGTTCTCGGCAACCGTGCGCCACGGCAACAGCAGATCCTTTTGCAGCATGAAGGCGACATGGGCATTGGCGCCTTCGACGCGTTCGCCGTCGACCAGCGCGATGCCCGCGCTGGGCGCGGTCAGGCCGGAGCCGATATTGAGAAGCGTGCTTTTGCCGCAACCGCTCGGCCCGATTAGCGAGACAACCTCGCCATCGTGGACCGCAAAGCTCACGTCGCGCACTGCCGTCAGTGTGCCGCGGCCGCTTTGCGCAAAGCGCATCGTCACATTGCTATATTCGAGACGGACGACGGACAATTCGACCATCCAGGCTGATTGTTTGGGCCGATTGCGCGCGTGTCGCCGCCCAGATTAGACAAGTATACAAGTATAGTGCCAAGATCGGTGCAAGACGGAGTGCAAAGACCGGGGTCGCTTTAGGGCAGATCGCTGTGTCTTCCGCCGCCTTCCTGCCCATGAAGGAGCCAATCATGTTCGATCCCAGATTTTCTCGCCGCACCGTTCTGGGGAGCCTGTCCGGTATCGGGCTGGGTCTTGGCGCTGGCTTCGGCGCCGGCCTTGGCATCTTGGACTCTGCATCGCCGGCGCGGGCGGATGAAAAGATCACCTATTTGTTCCCCGCACCCCCGCTGCTGCCGGCCTTCGGCCCGATCCAGCTGGCCAAGGGCAAGGGCTATTTCGCGCAGGCCGGGCTTGACGTGACTTACGCGGTCGGGCGCGGCGGCGTCGACGTCGCCAAGGAAGTTGGTGCCGGCAATGTGCCGCTCGGCGGCATCGTCGCCGACGCGCCGATCATCGTGCGGCAGAACGGGGTGCCGGTGAAAATGGTCGCGGTGTTCGGCGGCAAGGGTTTCATGCAGCTCGTCGTCCGCGCCGATTCCGGCATCAGCAAGCCGGCTGATCTGAAAGGCAAGACGATCACTGTGATGTCCTACCAGGACACGACCTTCTATGCGCTGCTCGGCTTGCTGGCGAGCGCGGGCCTGAGCAAGGACGACGTCGATATTCAGGCGGCCGGTCCGGTGGGCGTCTGGCAAATGGTCGCCACCGGCAAGTCGGTCGGCATGGCCGGCGTGCCGGACTGGATTCCGCCGGTCGAGGCCGCGGGTGTTTCCATCAAAGTGCTGCCGACCGACGAATTTTTTCCGCACATGGCGCAGGCAATCGCCGCCTCCGATCAGATCATCAGGGACAAGCCGGACATGGTGCGCGCCTTCGTCAAGGCGGCGCTGCACGGCATGAAGGACATCATGGACGATCCGGCGGCGGCCGCGACCGACTTCGTGAGATTCGTGCCTGAGTGGAACGGCAAGGAAGGCCAGGTGAAGGAGGCGTTTTCCTATTACGACCGTCTGGTCTATCCGGGTCAGAAAGTGCTCGGCGCGATCGATCCGCAGCGGCTCGCCAATCTGCAGGACTTCTATCTCGCCAAAGGCATCATCCAGAAAAAGTCGCCGGTCGATGACCTCTACACCAACCAATTCGTGCAGTGACGGTTATTTCTTATAGCCGTCGGTGCCCTGCCAGCCGTTCTGCGAAATATCGAAGATGACCCCGTCGGGATCCTTGAATTTGCGTTCGAAGTTGCCGTGCCGCTGATCGCCGAGGTCGAAGAAGAATTTGCCGCCGTTCGCTTCGATGCGCCTCTGGGTTTCGGCGAGGTCATCGACCTGAAAGCCGAAATGGTGCGCGCCGACAAAGCCCTTCGGATCCTTGAGATCCGAGGCTTTGCTGCCGGCGCCGGTGGAAAAATTGAGCAGCGCGAGATTGATCACGCCGTCGCTCATATAGATCGCCGAGCCGATCTCGAGATCCTCGCGGTCGATGCGCTTGAGGTCGAAGACGGTTTCGTAGAATTTCGCAGCCTTGTCGAGATCGTTGACGCAGACGGCAAAGTGGCGCAGCCGGGCCATGAACAGCTCCGTGGATCGATCAGATCAGCAGTGCGGCCATCATACGCGCCGTGCCTCAAAGAGCCACCTCTTTTTTGCACAGTCGATCTCATGAGAATATGCGCGACCCGGTCATGAGCAAGCGGTCATGAGCAAGCGGTCATGAGCAAGCGGCGATGAGCAAGCGGCATGCCGAGATCGCTGGCGCAGGATTTGCCGGTCTGACCGCAGCCTGCGCGCTGGCCCAGCGCGGCTGGAGCGTGCGCGTGCATGAGCGTGCCGACCGGCTGCGCACCACTGGCGCCGGCATTTACATCTACGAGAACGGCTTGCGCGTGCTGGAGGCGGTCGGCGCCTACGATGCCGCGGTGAAGGGCGCGCCGTTTGCACATACGCGCGAGGTGCGCGACGGCCGCGATCGGCTGATCTCGGTGCATCGCTGGGCTGGCAGCCGCGTCTTCAGCATCGTGCGGCAGAATGTCATCAATGCGCTGGCAGCCTCGGCCGCGCGCGCCGGCGTCGAAATCGTGACCGGTTCAACGGCTGTCGCAGCGAGTGCGGACGGCGAACTGACACTGGCAAATGGACGTAGCGCCAAAGCCGATCTGATTGTCTGCGCCGACGGCAGCAATTCACGTCTGCGCGAGGGCCTCGGCCTGCTTGCAAAGCGCAAATATCTGGTCGACGGCTGTACCCGGCTCTTGATCGACAAGACCGCCGCGGAACGCGAAATCACCGACGGCGCCAAGACCATAGAATACTGGTCCGGCACGCGCCGGCTGCTCTACACACCGTGCAGTGAGACGGATATTTATATCGCGCTGACCATGCTCGACAGCGACGCCGCCGCCAAGGCCTTGCCGGTGCGCAAGGCCGAATGGAAACGCGCGTTCCCCCATCTTGAGGCTTTGATCGACCGGATCGGCGAGCAGGGCCGCTACGATCGCTTCGACCTGATCAGGCTCAAACGCTGGTCGGCTGGCCGTGTCGCGGTCGTGGGCGATGCCGCGCATGCTTTGCCGCCGAATATCGGCCAGGGTGGCGGCTGCGCCATGATGAATGCGCTTTCGCTCGCCGTCTATCTCGAACGCACCACCGATGTTGCATCCGCACTCGCCACCTGGGAACGTCAGGAGCGGCCGCTGACCGAACACACGCAGCGCATCTCCTATTTTCTCGGCCTGCCGACAACGTGGCCGCCGGCCATGCGCACGCTCGCGCTCGGCATTGCCGGCCGCTCCAAATGGCTGGTGCGGCAGCGCACCCGAACCGCGCTGCATCGGCCGACCGGGACGTGAGGCGCATGGACGACGCGATTACGGAGATTGGCGGGACGAGTCCGCTCCAGCGTCTTCTACTCATTCCGGAGCAAGCGGGCATCCAGTCGCCGGGTTGCTTACGCAGGGCGAGTGGAGCAATCGATGCATTCTCGAGTTAAAATCGCCGCATCCTAAAACGGAATCGTGATGCCGTCGAGCGGCGCGTCGCAATTGACGAGGTCAACGCGTTTCCAGGCGATCATGATGCGGCCTTGATCCTGCACGAGGCCGTGCAGGGCGGTGCCGCCGAACAGGCGCTGCTGCTCGCGCCGGTACTCGATCATCATGAATTTGGAACGCACCGTGCAGGAGGTTTTGCCGCTTTCCTCGATCGTGACATTGCCGATGATGCGGGTCGTGCGCGAGCGCGGCTCCTGCGAATACATGCGGGGGCTGGCAAGCCGGCGAACGCGGGTCTCGAGCAGGCGGCGGTCGTCGTAGATCAGCGAGACCGTCTCGAACGGATCGGCCTGTCCCGGCTGGCTCGGCACCCAGTACCAGGCCTCGGACGTGAACAAGGCCAGCCAATCATCGAACTTGCCATCGTCGAGCAGCCGCGCCTCGTTTTGCAGAAACAGCTCGCAATGCCGCAGATCGAGCGGCTGCGGCGCAGGAAGGCGCGCAATCCGGCGGACTCCGGCAAGCGGCCGCCGCCGCGGTACAGTGGGGACGCGAGCGCGTTTTTGTCTTTTAGCCATTGCCGGGGATTATGAGGCCGCGCGCATTTGGCTGTGGCCGTTCGTCATATAGCTCAGCCAGGCTTGCAACATTTTGCGGATGTAGATTTCGCTGGTCGAATTCTTGCCGCGCCGGCCGCCATGCGCGTCGGGCAGGTCGCTTTCCAAGCCGCGCCCGATCTCGATCCACTCGGCGCCTTCGCTCGACAGCCCCATGCCGATGCGATTGTAGATTTCGAGATCGTCGGTCAGCACCAGCGAACCGGTGCCGTTTACGATATTGGCAAAGCTGATCGTGTTGCGGAACATCCGCTCGGGCGCGCCCTTGAGACGAAAACTGTAAGTGTGCACGACCGTGCGATTGACGGCGATCGGATGCACGACGCGCAGCTGCTGAAACTGGCTCATGAACGAAAGGTTCGGATAGACATTGCTGTTCCACCGCCTTACTTCAAGCACGCGCCGCGTCTCGGCCCTGCCTTTCTTCTCCTCCATGGCCGCGATGTAGTCGCGGAACAGCGGGTCGTTCATCGCCGCGACCAGCTTGGCGTCATCGTGATAGTCGCCGAGATAGGAATGGCCGTTCGGATAGGTCCAGATGCCGACCTGGCTTTCCCAGAAGCTGTAAGGCGCGCCGTTCTGGCGCATCTGGCGGATGGCGATCTCGCCCGAGCCGTCGGAATGGACCTTGTCCGACTGCTGCTGCGCGGCTTCGATCGACGAGCGGTGGGTGAACCATGGGTGCGCCGCGTCGCACAGATTTTCCAGATAGATTTTCCAGTTGGCATCGTAGGCGTGCTTGAGCACGCCGCCTGCGATTTCAATCTCACCGTCCGGCGCGCGGTCAATCATGTCGTCGAACGATGTCGTCATGTGGCCGAGAAAATCTTCGAGGCTCGGGCCGTCCTCAGCTTCGCTGGCGAACACAAAGCCGCGATAGCTTTTCACGCGCGGCACCTGCGTCATCGCCGTCTTCGGATTTTTTGGATCGAAGTCGCGCGGATAGCCGTGCTGCAGCGGCACCGCCTTCAGCCGGCCGTCAAGGTGATAGGTCCAGCCGTGATAGCAGCACTGAAACTCGTCGGCATGACCCGTATCGTTGGCGACGACCAGCGAGCCGCGATGAGCGCACTGATTGTGGATGACCCGGATCTCGCCTTCGGCGTCGCGCACCAGCACGACGGGTTTGCGTCCGATGAAGGTGCGGAAATAGTCGCCGGGCTTTTTGATCTGGCTCTCGTGGCCGACATAAATCCACGCCGTGCCGAAGATCCGCTGCAGCTCGAGCTCGAAGATCGCCGGATCGCAATAGAGCTGCCGATGAACGCGGGCGGGCTGCACAAGCGAAGCAAGATTTTGCGCGGACAGCATGCGTCACTCCGGGGCTGCGGTGCCAAGATAGCAGAAATTACGCCGATCGCGACGAGCCTGTGTGCGGCGCGGCAGACCCGCCGCTTAAGTCGGTCACCGCAGCTTTGACGTTTCCTCGAAGACTTGCCGGTCCCAGGCCGCGGCGGTGACCCCGCGCTCGCGCAGCTTATACTTCTGCACCTTGCCGTTTTCGGTCATCGGCAGCTCGGCCATGAATTCGAGATAGCGCGGCACGGCAAAATAGGGCAGGCGCGGCTTGCAGAAATCGATCAATTCAGGGGCGGTCAGTGTCTTGCCGGGATGAAGGATGACGGCGGCCATGACCTCGTCCTCCGCCAATTGCGAACGGACCGGAAAGGCGGCCGCATTGGCGACGCTTGGATGGCTCAACAGCACCTGCTCGACCTCGAATGACGAAATGTTCTCGCCGCGGCGCCGGATCGCGTCTTTGAGCCGGTCGATGAAGCGGAAATAGCCGTCCGCCTCGCGAATGACCCGATCGCCAGTGTGAAACCACAGATTCCGCCAGGCTTCGACGGTCTTTTCCGGCGCGCCGAAATAGCCGGTGGCAAAGGCAAAGGGATCGTCGGCACGCACCACAAGCTCGCCCGGGCTGCCGTCGGCAACCTCGTTGTCTTCCTCGTCGACGACGCGGGCTGCAAACCCCTCGAAGACCGGCCCCATGGTCCCGGGGCGTTGCCGGTCGACGGTGGTCCCAAGCACAAAATTGGTCTCGGTCGAGCCCCAGCCGTCGAGCAGGCGGATGCCTGTCCGCTGCATGAACGCTGCATGAAACTGTGCGGGCACGCCGGGCGCCAGCGCGACCTGCGTCGCATGCTCTCTCTCTTCCGCCGCGACCGGGCGCGACAGCAGGATCGGCACCATGGCGCCGAGGAGATACGTCACCGTCGCACCGTGGCGTGCCAGCGCCGCATAGAAGCCCGACGCTGAAAATCGTCTTTCGAATCGGACCATGCCGCCTATCAGCACCGCCTGATAGAAGGTGTTCAGCGCATTGGTGTGGAATAGCGGCAGGGTCGTGCACAGCACGTCATCGCCCCGCAACTCAAGCAGCGCCGCCGTGTTCACGGCCCACCAGAAATATTGTCCATGCGGACAGCAGACGCCTTTTGACGGCCCCGTTGTGCCTGACGTGTAGAGGATCATGGCCATATCGCCGGGGCGCAGCGGCGCCGGCGCGATCGCGGTCGCGGTGCGCGGCATGGCAACGGCTTCGATACCCCCCATCCGGATGGTCGCGCCGGCGTCGATCGACCAGATCGCTTCGACGGCGAGCGCCGACGCATCGAGCATGGCGAGATTGTCGGCATAGGCATCTTCGATGATCAGGAGCCGCGCCCCGCAATTCGACAAAATGTGCTGCAACTGCGGTCCGCGCGAAGCCACATTGATGGGAACTAGGACCGCGCCGAGCCAGGCGCAGCCAAGAAATATTTCGAAGAACTCCATGCGGTTCGAGCAGATCAGGGCGACGCGCTCGCTGGCCCTGATGCCACTCGCTCGCAGAGCCGCGGCGGAACGCGCGGCCATGTCGCAGGCCTGCGCATAGGTCAGCGTGCGGTCGCCGGCCGAGACCAAGGGAGCTTCCGGAATGCGTTTCGCTTGCCGCAGCAACATCCCCGGCAGGGTGCGCTCAGCCGGCGCAAACGCCTCCGACCATTGCTTGCGCAGCCGGGATGCCGAAGTCACGCCGATCGTCATGATGATGGCTCGACTTTGCCGCCGAGATAGCTCGCGATGACGCGCGGGTCATGCGCGAGCCCGGCGGCTGGACCGGAATGGACGACGCAGCCGGTCTCGAGCACATAGCCGAAATCGGCAGTTTCCAGCGCGGCGCGGGCATTTTGCTCGACCAGGAGGATCGAGACGCCGAGCTCGCGCAGCCCCACCACGATGCGGAAGATTTCGCGCACGATGAGCGGCGCCAGCCCCAGGCTCGGCTCGTCGAGCAGCAGCAGGCGGGGCTTTGCCATCAGCGCGCGGCCGAGCGCCAGCATCTGCTGCTCGCCGCCGGACAGCGTTCCCGCCAATTGGCGGCGTCGCTCCGCGAGCTTCGGAAAGCGCCTAAAGACCTCGTCCAAATCCGCCTGTACGGCACGCCGCTCGCGCCAGCGCGTATAGGCGCCGAGGATCAGATTGTCGGCAACCGTCATGTCGCTGAACAGCTCGCGGCGCTCCGGCACCAAGCAGATGCCCCGCCGCACCCGCTCTTCGGTGCTGAGCGCGGTGAGATCGTCACTTTCATAGCGGCTTCTTCCTTTGCACGGCAGAAGTCCCATCAGGGCCGACAGCAGCGTGGTCTTGCCGGCGCCATTTGGACCGATGACGGTGACGATCTGGCCCGCCTGCATGTCGAGCGACACGCCGCTGACGGCCTCCATCTTGCCGTAGCTGACATGCAGGTCTTCGACCGACAATAATGTCGTCATGCCACGCCACCCAGATAGGCTTCCTGCACGCGCCCGTCGGCGCGAATGGCGGCCGGCAGCCCTTCGGCGAGCTTTACGCCAAAATCCATCACCACGATCCGGTCGACCAGGTTCATGACGAATTCCATGTCGTGCTCGACAAGGATGATCGTCATGCCTTGCGTGCGCAGATCGCGCAGCAAGTCCGACAGCGTTTGCTTTTCCAGCCGCCGCAAGCCCGCCGCTGGCTCGTCCAGCACGAGCAGGGTGGGATCGGCCGCAAGCGCGCGGGCGACTTCGAGAAGCCGCTGCTGGCCAAGCGGCAGATTGCCGGCCAGGTCGCCGTAGCGGTCGCCGAGCCCGACGCGGCGCAATTGGTGCAAAGCCTCCGCGCGGGCCGCGCTCTCCTCGGCGCGGTCCAGGCGCAGCGCGCCGGCGAGGAAACCCGCGCGCGTGCGCGCGTAAATGCCCAGCAGGACGTTGTCGAGCAGCGTCATATTGGGGCGCAGCTTGACGTGCTGGAAGGTGCGGGCCACGCCGGCGGCTGCAATGCGCCGCGGCGGCAGCTTTGTGATGTCGGCACCCTGAAACACAATAGTCCCGGTGTTGGGCTTGAGCACACCGGTGATCAGGTTGAGCAGAGTGCTTTTGCCGGCGCCATTCGGCCCGATCAGGCCGAGCACTTCGCGTGCTTTGACCTCGAAGCTGACCTTATTGACGGCGGCGAGTGCGCCAAACCGTTTTGTAGCCCCTTCAATCGCGAGCACGGCTTGGCCCGGCGCGCTGGTTCGTTGTCGGCGCGGCAGCGGCGATGCTTTGATCGGCAGAACGTTTTGTTCCGGACGCGGCAGATATTTCTTGATGATGGGCACGACGCCGCCGCGCGCCTTTTGCAGCAGGATGATGAAGACGACGCCGAACACTACCGCCTCGAATTGTCCGCTATAGCTCGTGATGGCCGGGAGCACGTCCTGCAGCACATTCTTGGCGAGGGTGACAATGGCGGAGCCGACGACGGCGCCGGCAATCTGGCCGGCGCCGCCGACCAGCGCCATCAACAGAAGCTCGATGCCGGCGTCGATGTCGAATTGGATCGGACCGACATAGCGCTGGATATGCGCGTAGAACCAGCCCGACAGTCCGGCGAGCAGCGCCGCCAGCACAAAAACGGCAAGGCGGATGCGGAAAGAATCGATGGCGAGGCTTTCGACCAGCGCGGTGCCGCCACGGAGGCAGCGGATGGCACGGCCCTGGCGCGAGTCAAGCAAATTCCAGCACAGCAGCATGACGATGCCGAGCACGGCCCAAATGAAAAAGTAGACCGCAATCGTGCCTTCGAACGAGAGCGGCCCGATGGCGATCGGCGGAATGCCGGACAGGCCGCTATAGCGGCCGAGCGCGTCGGTATTGCCGAACAAAAAATAGATCGCGATGCCCCAGGCGATCGTGCTCAGCGGCAGAAAATGTCCGCCAAGCCGCAAGGTGGCAACGCCGAGGATCGTTGCGACCAGCGCGGTCAGCGCCAGCGCCAGCAGGAGACCGATCCAGGGAGAACCGCCATGCGCCACGGTGTACCATGCGGTAGCATAGGCGCCGATGCCGACAAAGGCGGCTTGGCCGAACGATGTCAGGCCGGCGATGCCGGTCATCAGCACGAGACCAAGTGCTGCCATCGCATAGATGCCGATATAGTTCATCAGCGTGATGGTGAAGCTGCCGAAGATCGCTGGCGCGACGGCAACGAGAGCGATCGCAATGAGCATGACCAGGCGGGAACGCACACGCTTCATGTCCGGCTCTCGCCTTCCTCTTCCTCGACGTCCTCCACGACGCCGCCGCGCGTGGCAAACGACTGCCACAAGAGGATTGGAATGAGCGAGCCGAAGACGATCACTTCCTTGAGCGCGCTGTTCCAAAACGATGCATAGCTTTCACCCAATCCCACAAGGATGGCGCCGACGATCGTGGCCGGATAGCTCACCAATCCGCCGATTATGGCGCCGACGAACGCCTTCAGGCCGATGAGAAAACCGGAGTCATAATAGAGGGTGGTGATCGGCCCGATCAGGATGCCGGAGATGGCAGCGAGCGCCGAGGCCAACAAAAACGCGGTTGCCGCAGTGTTCGAGAGCTCAATGCCGACCAGGCGCGCGCCGACCCGGTTGACCGCGGTGGCGCGCAAGGCTTTGCCGTTGAGCGTGCGTTCAAAGAACAGAAACAGAAGCAGGCCAAAAACGGCGGCGCTGGCCACAACCAGAATGCTCTGGCCGGATACCGTCATCGGGCCGACGCTGAAGAACGCACGCGTCAGCGGCGCGGTGCGGAATCCCTCGGGGCCGAAAAAGACCAGCGCCATACCGGACAGCGCAAAATGCGCCGCGACTGCGACAATCAGAAGCACCAGGACCGATGCGTCGGCGAGCGGTCGGAATGCGATTCGATACAAAAGCGGCGAAATCGGGAGAACGACCGCGAACGTGATCGGGATTCCTGCCCACATGGGCAGATCGTAACCGGCGGCAAGATAGGCGGTCGCAGCGGGCGCGACCGGCAGCGCGGCATAATAAAGCAGCGCCTGCGGGATGCGGCGCGCCTGGTGCCGGCGAGTGAGGCCGTAGACTTCCACCACGGTCGCGATTGCCGCCAGCGTCAGCACCAGCCAGACCGTGCCGGGTATGCGCTTGAGCTGCAGCGCCGCCAGCGTCAGGGCTGCATAGCCGACGACGTCGCCGAACGGGACGAAGATGACGCGCGTCGAGAGGAAGATCAGAACGATCCCGAGCGCGACCAGGACGTAGATCGCGCCGGTGGTGATGCCGTCTTGAGCGAGGAGAACGGCGATCTCCGGCGTCATCGAGAAAGGCCCATCGTCAAGATGGCCGCTATGGCCCTGTCACGGCCCTGTCACTGCAGCAGTTTCCATTCCCCCTTCTGCAGCTGAACCAGAACGCGCGAGCGTTCGTCGACGCCGAAGAAGCCGCCGGGCTGATAATTGTAGACCGCATGGGTGCCGACGACGTTCTTTGTAGTGAGGAGCGCGTCCTTCAGCGACGCGCGGAACTCCGCCGTGCCCGGCTGCGCTTTGGGCAGGGCGCGCTTGGCGGCATCGAGGAAGACCAGCCAGGCATCGAACGAATAGGCGGAGAACGCATCATTCTGCGGCGCGTTATTGGTCCTCTGATAGACGTCGCGGAACACGAGCGAGACTTTCTTGGTCGGATTGCTGTCCGGCAGTTGCTCGGCGACGACCACCGGACCGGTTGGCGCAATCAGGCCCTCGACGGCCGCGCCGCCGACGCGCACGAAGTCCGGATTGATCAGCGCATGCGTGCCGTAGAGCCCGCCTTTGTAGCTGCGGTCGGCGAGCGCCAGATATGGCAGCGCGCCCGGCGTGCCGGAACCGCCGGTGATCACGGCGTCGGGCTGGGCGGCAACGATCTTGAGCACCTGGCCAGTGACCGACGTATCGGAACGGGCATAGCGTTCATTGGTCACCACATCGATGCCAGCCGGCCCGACATTCTTCATCAGCGCGTCGTAGACGAGATCGCCCCATGAATCGGAAAAGCCGATATAGGCGACCTTCTTGACGCCGTCCTTTTTCATGCGGTCGACCACGGCGGCGACCATCAGTGGTGGCGGCTGCGGAATGGAAATCATCCATTGCCCGTTCGGGTTCTGCGGCTCGGTCGCTGGCGTCAGCGAGATCATCGGCGTCCTGGTTTCCGCTGCCACCACGGCCATGGCGATCACGCCCGGTGTCCCCGACGTGCCGATCAAGAGATCGACCTTGTCCTCTTCGACAAGCTTGCGGGCGTCGCGCGAGGCGGCAGACGGATCGGACGCATCATCGAGCCGGATCAATTTGATATTGGTATCGCCGACCTTGCCCGCGTAAGCATCGGCGGCGAGGATTCCCTTCTCATAAGGAATGCCGATCGACGCGCCTGGACCGCTCAGCGAGGTGACGAAGCCCACCGTGATGTCGGCGGCGGAAGCCGTCGTCGCAGCCAGCAAGGCAGCCAACAAGTATGACGCAACGCCAACGCCAAACCGCAACAGCATGACCACCTCCACCCGTTAGTCCGTCTGGATGTCCCCGTCGATCCGCGCGAAAAACAATCCTCTGGACGTGCGCGAAAATTGCTTTAACTTTAAAGCATCTGGTGGCGATGGCAAGCGTCTGTCCGTTGTCGCCAGCGTCGCAGGGCTATTTGCACCGCGGGGCGTGCGCCCAACCTGTTGATAGGGAGCGGGAAATTGCGCATTTGGTATCAGAGCTACGTCGACTATGCGAACGGCAAGACGTATTGGGATCGCCTGCGCCGGCATCTCGATGCAATCGTCGATCCGGGGACGAGCGTCGATATCAAAGGCATCACGCCGCACGATTCCTACGCGCATTCGCTTGTGGAAATGCGCTGTGCGCGCGAGATGATCTGCAACGCGATCAAAGCCGAGCGCGAAGGCTACGATGCCTTCATTGTCGGCCACTTTCAGGACGCCGGCCTTTATGAAGCGCGGGCGGTCGTGAATATTCCGGTGGTCGCGCTTGGCGAGGCGTCGATGCTCTACAGCTGCCAGCTCGGGCAGCGCATCGGCATCGTCACCATCAACACGCGTTTCATCCCATGGTTTCATCACCAGATCACGAAATACGGGCTCGAGCGCCGCGTGACCGGTGTGCACGCGATGCAGTTCGAGCCGGGCCAGATCTTGAAGGCGTACGAATCGGAAGAGCTGGCAAAGGACGTCGAGTGCCTGTTTGCCGAGCAGGCCAAGCCCCTGGTGGCGGCTGGCGTGGACGTGCTCATTCCCGGCGGCGGCATTCCGATGCTGCTGTTCGCGACGCTCCACGATCACACGGTGGATGGTGCGCCGGTGATCAACGGCATTCCCATCGTCGTGAAAATGGCGGAGCTCGCGGTGAAGCTGAAGCGTCTCACCGGTCTGGGCGTGAGCCGGGTGTCCGACTATTTCCAGCCGCCGCCGGAAATCATCGAGGAGTTTTTGCAGCACCCGAAAGGGCTGTAACAGCTGGCGAACGTGCCATGGAACGTGGGCTGCGCGAGCGGGCGGGACTGAATCTCACGGTGACGGAAGTGCGGCAGGAAACCGCCCGCATCCGCGCCATCCGCCTTGCGCGCGCCGACGGTGAGCCATTGCCGCCCTGGGAGGCCGGTGCACACATTGACGTGCGCATCCCGCAAGGCGACGAGCGTTCTTATTCGCTGGTCAACCTGTCTGCCGATCCTTCCTTCAGTGTAAATCCGCGCTCCTACCTGCTCGGAGTGCAGCGCGAAGAGCCGAGTACGGGCGGCTCCGCCTATATGCATTCGCTCAAGCCCGGCGACACCGTCATTGCCGCGGGTCCGAGCAACAATTTCCGACTGGAAGCGGCCGCCAAGCCGGTGATCCTCCTGGCCGGCGGCATCGGCGTGACACCGATCGTCTCGATGGCGGCGGAACTCACCGCGCGCGGGCATCCGTTTCGGTTCTATTATGCCGGCCGCGCGCGCGATCAGCTGGCCTTTTTGGCGGCGATCGAGAAGCTTGCCGGCAACAGGCTTGCGATCCATACCGACGATGTCGCCGGGGTTTTCGATGTGGCGGGCTTAATGAGCGCGTTGCACGACGACGAGCCGCTCTACTGCTGCGGGCCGACGCCGATGATCGAGCGGTCGATCGCGGCGGCGCAACAGCTCGGCTGGTGCAGCGGACGACTGCATTTTGAAATCTTCACCACGCCGGGGCCGAAGGCGGGAGATCAGGCCTTCGAGGTCGTGCTCAAAAGCACCGGCGAAAGCTTCCAGATCCCTGCCGGAAAGAGCATTCTCGATGTGTTGATCGAGGCCGGCAAGGACCCGATCCACGATTGCAAGCGCGGCGAATGCGGCATTTGCCAAGTCGGCGTCATCGAAGGCGTCCCGGATCACCGCGACTTTATTTTGTCCGAGGCCGAGAAGGCCGCCGGCAAGCTGATGCAGATTTGCGTATCGCGATCGAAGACGCCGCGTTTGGTGCTGGATTTATGATTCGGCCGTAGGGAGAGAGCGATGGCCAGATACCGCGGGAATGTCGAAGCTGTTCGCAGTCTGGTCCGGGACACCGAAGTCCACCGCGACGTCTATATCGACGAGGAGGTGTTTGCGCTTGAAATGGAGCACCTCTTCGCCAACACGTGGATCTATGTGGGCCACGACAGCCAGATCCCCAATCCGGGTGACTATTTCGGCACGACCATCGGCGCGCAGCCGGTGCTGATGGTGCGCCATACCGACAATACCGTCAAAGTCCTGTTCAACCGCTGTCCGCACAAGGGCACGCGCATCACGTCGGAAACCTGCGGCAATGCGGGAAAATTCTTTCGCTGCCCCTATCACGCCTGGAGCTTCCGCACCGACGGTTCGCTGCTCGCGATTCCGCTGCGCAAGGGCTACGAGAATACGGGGTTGGAGACGAGCCGCGCCGCGGCCGGCATGGCCGCAGTGCGCCATGTCAAGAATTACCGCGGCTTCGTCTTTGCCAAGCTCAACGACGCCGGCATGGATTTTGAGGAATATTTCGGCGACAGCCTGTCGAGCTTCGACAATATGATTGACCGCTCGCCGGTCGGGAAGCTCGAAGTGGCGGGCGGCGTCTTACGCTATATGCACAATTGCAATTGGAAGATGCTGGTCGAAAACCAGACCGACACCTGTCATCCGATGGTGGCGCATGAATCATCGGCCGGCACGGCGGTTGCGGTGTTCAACAGATATCCGCCCGGCACCAAGAAGCCGATGGCGGTCGAGATCTATGCCCCGTTCATGGCGCCCTACGAGTTCTTCGAGAATATGGGCATCCGCGTCTGGCCCAACGGCCATGGCCATACCGGCGTGCACCATTCGATCCACTCCGACTATTCCGCCATTCCTGGTTATTACGAGAAAATGGTGCAGGCTTATGGCGAGAACCGCGCCAAGGCCATTCTCGGCGAGAACCGACACAATACGATCTATTTCCCCAATCTGATGATCAAGGGGCCGATCCAGCTGATACGCCTGTTCAAACCGCTCGCCGTCAACAAGACGCTGGTGGAATCCTGGACCTTCCGCCTGGTTGATGCTCCGGACATGCTGCTCGAGCGCACCTTGATGTACAACCGTCTGATCAATGCGCCAACGTCGGTCGTCGGTCACGACGATCTTGAAATGTATGAGCGCGCGCAGGAGGGATTGCACGTCGATGCCAATCAATGGGTGAACCTGCAGCGGCTTTACAGCCCGTCAGAACAGGCGGACGTCACGGCGGAGATGAACGGGACGTCGGAGTGGCAGATGCGCAATCAATTCCGCGCCTGGTCGAAATTCATGACCATGTCGATGTGAAGCCATGAATGTCCCAAGCAACCAGGACCTTGTCGATTTCGTCACGCGCGAAGCGCGCCTGATCGATCAGCACCGTTTCGACGAATGGCTCGATCTGTTCACCGAGGACGGCATCTACTGGATGCCGCTGGAATGGGGCCAGACCGATCCGAAGCTCGTCGCGTCCTTGATGTATGAGGACAAATTCCTGCTCACCATTCGCGTCGAGCGGCTCAAGGGCAATCGCACTTTTTCCCAGAAGCCGAAGAGCCGTTGCCATCACATTCTGCAGGTGCCGCAGATCGAGCGGCGCGACGAGGCCGGCAACGAATACGTGACCTGGACGCCGATGCACTACATTGAAACCCGCTTCGACGACCAGCAGCTCTATGCCGCGTGGGCGACGCATACGCTCACGGTCGACGACGGCCGATTGCGGATCAAGCTCAAGCGCGTCGATCTCGTCAACAGCGAGGCCGCGTTCGGCAGCATCCAGCTCTTCATGTGATCGGCGGCATGGCTGCAGGGGCGAAGCGCAAATCCTACGACGGCGTCGTCGCCTGTCTGCCGGTCACGATTCCCTATCGGCGCTATTCGACCAATAGCGCGCAATGGTGGCTCGGCCGCGCGCTGCGGGAACTGTGCAAGCGTGCCAAGCTACATGCCGCAGATATCGACGGGCTTGCGGTATCGAGCTTCACGCTCGGGCCAGACACCGCGGTGGGGCTCACCCAGCATTTCGGCGTCTCGCCGCGCTGGCTCGATCACATCCCGTTCGGCGGCGCGAGCGGCATCGTCGCATTGCGGCGCGCGGCGCGCGCCGTTCAGTCGGGCGACGCCGAAATCGTCGCATGCATCGCCGGCGACACCAACCACGTCGACTCGTTTCGCAAGACGCTCTCGACCTTTTCGCGCTTCGCCCAGGACGCGGTCTATCCCTACGGCTCGGGCGGCGCGAACGCGTCGTTCGCGCTGATTACCAAAAATTACATGAACCTCTACGGCGC
Source organism: Hyphomicrobiaceae bacterium (assembly GCA_021324465.1). Classification (GTDB taxonomy): domain Bacteria; phylum Pseudomonadota; class Alphaproteobacteria; order Rhizobiales; family Xanthobacteraceae; genus BOG-931. Next base: position 14,325 of record JAJPJB010000023.1, on the reverse strand, counting down.
CAAGCGCGAAGATTTTGCCAAGATCTGCATCGCCCAGCGCGACAATGCGCTGTCGATCCCGCACGCGATGATGAAGAAGAAGCTGACGCTCGATGATTATATGACGGCGCGGCCGATTGCCGATCCGATTCACTTGTTCGATTGCGTCATGCCCTGCGCCGGCGCGGAAGGGCTCCTGGTATGCCGCGAGGACGCCGCCAAGGCGCTGAGGCTGCCCTATGCGCGTATCCTATCGACCATCGAGCGGCACAATGCCTATCCTTCCGACCCGATCCAGGTCCGCGGCGGCTGGGCGGTGGATATATCCGACCTCTGGTCGATGGCCGGCATCAAGCCCGACGCGGTCGACTTCGTGCAGACCTATGACGATTATCCGGTGATCGTCATGATGCAGTTCGAGGATCTCGGCTTTTGCAAAAAGGGCGAAGGGCCGGATTTCGTGCGCTCGCATACATTCACCAACGACGGCTCGTTTCCAAACAATACGTCCGGCGGCCAGCTGTCGGTCGGACAGGCGGGCGCCGGCGGCGGTCTGCTCGGTCTGGTGGAAGCCGTACGCCAACTTACCCAACAGCCGCTCGGCTCAGCTGTGCCCGACGCGCGCAATGGTGTTGTTTCCGGTTTCGGTATGATCAACTACGACCGCGGTCTGGCATCCGGCGCCGCAATCCTAGCGAGAGCTTAAGTGACAGAGCCCCTTGTCCGCCCCAAGCGCAAAAATCCGTTGCAGCGGACCCGCCGGCCGCTCAGTCCCCAAGGCATCCGCAGCCGAACCGCGCACGGCCTTACCGCGGCCGCCGCCGAAGGCCGCTTCGCCCTGCAGGTCTGCGAGGACTGCAAGACCGTGATCTATCCGCCGCGCGACTGCTGTCCGTCCTGCCTGTCCGCGCGCTTGCCGTTTCGCGACGTCTCGCGCGGCGGCGCACTGCTCGCGGAAACAACGGTGCACACATCGCCGGAACCGTATTTTCGCGAGCGCATGCCCTGGCGTGTCGGCACAGTGAAGCTTGATGCCGGCCCCGTGATGGTCGCGCATCTGCACGGCGACACGCGCGAGGGCGACCGCGTGCGGCTCGAACTCAAGCTCGACAAAAGCGGCTCGGCGGTCGCGATCGCTTTGCCCGAACAGGATACTCCGAACATGGCCGACGATCCGCATCTCCGCGAGATGACTTGCGATCCGAAATTCCGTCGCGTGCTGATCACCGACGGGCGAACGCCCGTCGGCCAGGCGATGGCCAAGGCCTTTGCCGATGCCGGCGCCGCGATTGTCTTCGTCGGCGTCGCCGACGCCTGGAAGCCGTTCCCGGGGCTGGACGCGTTGCGCAAGATCGCGCCGGTCGAAATCGTGCCGCTCGACGTGACCGATACGGAATCCGTCACCGAACAGGCCGAGCAGAACGGCGCGCGCATTGATATCGTGGTGAATACCGCCGAGCATGTGCGCTCCGGCGGTATTGTCGACCGACACGGCTTGACCGTCGTGCGCGAGCAGATCGACGTCCGTTATTTGGGGCTGGTACGTCTCGCGCAGGCCTTCGGCCCGATCCTGCGCGCCCGCGGCGCCGACGGCGTGAACTCGGCGGCGGCCTTCGTCAATCTGCTGTCGGTGCACGCGTTGATGAACTGGCCCGCTTACGGCAGCTACTCGGCGGCGGAAGCGGCCTGCCTGTCGGCGGCGCATTGCATGCGTGCCGAATTGCGGCCGGGCGGCGTCAAAGTCATGAACGTGTTTTTCGGGCCGCTTGAAACAGAATGGTTTCAGACCGTGCCGCCGCCAAAGGTCGCTCCTGCGGCGCTGGCGCGCGGCGTGGTGCGCGGACTGCAGCAGGGCGTCGAGGATGTCTTTGTCGGCGATATTGCCGAAGACATCCGCGCGCGGCTTGCGGTCAACCCAAAGGCGCTCGAGCGCGAAATGGCGACGAGCTGAAGGAAGTCACCATGAGCGTCGATGTCCTGTCTTTTGCCCGCGCCATCGCCAACGGCCAGATCCGCGTCATCGATCTGACGCAGACCCTGTCGCAGGATTTTCCGACCATTGTTCTTGCACCCGAGCTCGGCCAATGCGCGCCGTTTCGCATCGAGGAAGTGTCGCGTTACGACGAGCGCGGGCCGGCCTGGTACTGGAACAACATCAGCCTCGGCGAGCATACCGGCACGCATTTCGACGCGCCGATCCACTGGATCTCCGGCAAGGATTTGCAGAACAACGCCGTCGACACGATCGACGTGAGAAAGTTCATCGCCCCCGCTGTTGTGATCGACTGCTCGAATGAGTGTGCGGCCGATCCGGATTTCGCATTGACGATTCCCTTTGTCGAGGCCTGGGAAGCGCGGCACGGCAAGATCGAGCCGGGCCATTGGGTTTTGTTGCGCACCGACTGGTCGAAGCAGAGTTTTGCCGATTACGCCAATCTGCGTGACGACGGCGCGCACACGCCTGGGCCGGAGCCCGCGGTCGTAAAATGGCTTGTCGAGCAACGCGATGTGCATGGCTTCGGCACCGAGACCATTGGCACCGATTTCGGCCAGGGCCATCACTTCAATCCGCCGTTTCCGGCGCATTTTTATATGCACGGTAAAGGCCGCTTCGGCCTGCAATGCCTGACCAATCTCGATCTGCTTCCGCCCAAGGGCGCCGTGATCATCGCCGCGCCGTTAAAGATCAAGCAGGGCTCGGGCAGCCCATTGCGCGTGCTGGCGCTGGTGTCGTGACACGGGAGCGGTCATGACGGCGCGCAATGTCGCGGTGGTCACCGGCGCCTCGACCGGCATCGGCGCGGAGATCTGCCGGCAGATGCTGGCGGCCGATTACGAGGTCATCGCGCTGGCGCGGCGCAAGCCGCCAACAACGCACGCAAAGCTGCACGCGATCGAAGTCGATTTGCTTGACCGCGCGGCGACCGAACAGGCGGCCAAAGAGATTGCGTGCCGATTTGCGGTCTCGCATGTCGTGCACAACGCCGGCGCTATCCGGCCGGCACTGCTGCCGGACGTCCAGCAGGAGGATCTCGACGCGCTGACGCAGCTTCATCTTGGCGCGGCGATTTCGCTTGCGCAGGCTCTCCTGCCGGCGATGAAGCGCGAGCGCTTCGGTCGCATCGTCCTGATGTCCTCGCGCGGCGCGCTCGGTCTGCAGACGCGCTCGGCCTATGCCGCGACCAAAGCTGGCATGATCGGCATGGCGCGGACCTGGGCTCTTGAACTCGCAGCCGACGGCATTACCGTCAATGTTGTGGCGCCCGGTCCGATTGCCGATACCGAAATGTTCCGCAGCGTCATTCCGGCGGACAGCGTGCGCGAACAGGCGCTGGCGGAGGCGATCCCGGTAAAGCGGCTCGGCCGCAGCGACGATGTCGCGCGGGCGGTGATGTTCTTCTGCGACCGCGCCAATGGATTCGTGACCGGACAGACGCTGTTTGTCTGCGGGGGCGCCAGCATCGGGACGATTGTCATCTGACGAGACGCGCTTGAACGGCGGTTGACCGGCATTGCTTTAAGTCTAAAATAACTGGCGCGGCAAGCCGGATCGTCGCGCGATAGAGGCCCAGATGGCTGAACGTTCGTTTGCCAAGGAAGTCGCCGATCTGAGACTCGGCGCCGGCCAGGAATTCCGCGGCGAGGGGATTCTCGCGATCACCAAGGCGCTGCTGCAGTCCGGCGTCGGCTATGTCGGCGGCTACCAGGGCGCGCCGATCTCGCATCTGATGGACGTTTTGTCCGACGCGCAAGACGTGCTCGCCGAGCTCGGCGTGCATTTTGAGACTTCGGCGTCGGAAGCCGCTGCCGGCGCGATGCTGTCGGCGTCGGTCATGTATCCGATCCGCGGCGCGGTGACCTGGAAATCGACGGTCGGTACCAACGTGGCCTCAGACGCGCTGGCCAATCTGGCTTCGGGCGGCGTCAAGGGCGGCGCGCTGATCATCATCGGCGAGGATTACGGCGAGGGCTCCTCGATCATGCAGGAGCGCTCGCACGCCTTTGCGATGAAGTCGCAAATCTGGCTGCTCGATCCGCGTCCCAACCTGGAAAGTATCGTCAAGGCCGTCGAAGACGGCTTCGAGCTGTCGGAAGCGTCCAACACGCCGGTGATGCTGGAAGTGCGCATTCGCGCTTGTCACGTTCACGGCCGCTTCATTGCCAAGGACAACAAGCCGCCGCCGTTCACGCTGGCCCAGGCACTGGAGAACCCACAGCGTGACACCGGCCGGATCGTCTTGCCGCCTGCCGCTTTTGTGCAGGAGAAGGAGAAGATTGCGCAGCGCCTGCCCGCGGCGATCGAGTTCATCAAAACGCGCAAGCTCAACGAGACTTTCGATGGCGAGCTCGCCGACATCGGCATCGTGCTGCAAGGCGGTCTCTACAACGGCGTGATCCGCGCGCTGCAGCAGCTCGGCCTGGCCGATGTCTGGGGCGCAACGCGCGTACCGCTCTACGTGATGAACGTGACCTATCCGCTGATCGACAGCGAGCTGGCGGCGTTCTGCTCCGGCAAGTCCGCGGTGCTGATGGTCGAGGAAGGGCAGCCGGAGTTCATCGAAACGGCGCTGCACGCGATCCTGCGCAAGGCGGAGATCTCGACCAAAATCTACGGTAAGGACGTCTTACCGGTCGCCGGCGAATACACGGCGGAAGCGCTGTCGGCAGGCCTGCGTGCATTTCTCGCCGCCACGATGCCGGATGCTTTGCCCGAACAGATCCGCGGTCGCAACGAGCCGGCGCAGCCAATCGCCGACGAGATCAAAGCATTGGCTGCCGTGGTGCCGCCGCGCCCGCCCGGCTTCTGCACCGGCTGTCCGGAGCGGCCGATCTTTGCGGCGATGAAGCTCGTCGAAAAAGAGCTCGGTCCGCATCATGTCTCCGCCGATATCGGCTGCCACCTGTTCTCTATTCTGCCGCCGTTCAACATCGGCGCGACAACGATGGGCTACGGACTCGGGCCGGCCTCGGCCTCGGCCTTCAACGTGAAAGCCGGCAAGCGTCCGATCGCGATGATCGGCGACGGCGGTTTTTGGCACAATGGTTTGGCAAGCGGCATCGGCAATGCGGTGTTTAATCGGCACGACGGCGTCATCATGGTGGTGGACAATTATTATTCGTCCGCCACCGGCGGCCAAGACATCCCGTCTTCGCGCGCCGACAACCGCTCGCGCTCGACCAAGCACCCGATCGCCGATGCGGTGAAAGGCGTCGGCGCGAGCTGGGTGCGCCAGATTGACCGGACCTATGATGTCGCAAAAGTGCGCGACACGCTGAAAGAGGCGCTGACGACCAACGAGAAGGGTCCAAAAATCATCGTTGCGTCATCGGAATGCATGTTGAACAAGCAGCGTCGCGTCAAGCCGTTGTTCAACAGAGCGGTGAAAGCCGGGCAGCGCATGGTGCGCGAGCGCTTCGGCGTCGATGAGGATGTCTGCAGCGGCGATCACGCCTGTATCCGCCTATCCGGCTGCCCGTCGCTCTCCGTCAAGCGCACCGACGATCCGCTGAAGGACGATCCGGTCGCCGCGGTGGATAATTCCTGTGTCGGCTGCGGCAATTGCGGCGAAGTGGCCGAAGCCGCCGTGCTGTGCCCGTCGTTTTATCGCGCCGATATCGTGCACAACCCGACCACGTTCGACCGCCTGCTGGCGCGGCTTCGCGGGGCGGTGATCGGCTTCCTGCAACGGCACCGCGACCGCCGCCGCATCGCGTTCTCGTGAGACCGCGCATGAATGTGATGACGCCGATGCGCAATGTGGATGGGCCCGAACAGCTTGACGTCGCCGAGCCGATCTCGGTGGCGGTCTTGGCAATGGGCGGGCAGGGCGGCGGCGTGCTGGTCGACTGGATTGTGACGCTGGCCGAGAGCCAAGGTTTCATCGCGCAGTCGACCTCCGTGCCGGGCGTCGCGCAGCGCACCGGCGCGACCATCTATTACGTGGAAATGATCAAGGCGCGCGCCGACGGCCGCTGCCCGGTCCTGGCGCTTATGCCGACGCCCGGCAAAGTCGACATCGTGATCGGCGCCGAATTGATGGAGGCCGGCCGCGCCATGCAGCGCGGACTGGTCTCGCCGGAGCGCACGACACTGATCGCCTCATCGCATCGCTCTTATGCGGTGGCCGAAAAGATCGCGCCCGGCGACGGCATTGCCGATGACGCCAAGGTCTACCGGGCGGCGCAAGTCGCGGCGAAGCGGTTCCTCGCCTTCGACATGGCGGCGCTCGCCGAACGGACGGGAAGCGCGATCTCCGCGGTCCTGTTCGGCGCGCTCGCCGGCGCGAAGGCGCTGCCGTTTCCGCGCGAGGCGTACGAAGCGGCGATCCGCAAGGCCGGCGTTGGCGTCGATGCAAGTCTGCGCGCCTTTGCCGCTGGCTACGATGGCGCCGTAAATCCAGTAAAGCCGGTGAAAGCCGTCGCGGGCACGGCCGAGCCGAAGCTTGAGCCGATCGGCGATGCGCAGTTCGATGCGCTGGTTGCCCGTGCGCGCGCCGAGTTTCCGGTGGAGGCGCATGCGATACTGGCGGCCGGTTTGCGGCGCGTGGTCGATTTCCAGGATATCGCCTACGGGCGCGAATATCTTGATCTGGTTGCGACTTTCCTGCCGTTCCAACACGGCACCGACGCCACGCTTGTCCGCGCTGCCGCCAAATATATCGCGCTTGCCATGGCCTACGACGATGTGATCCGCGTCGCCGACCTCAAGACGCGGGCCAGCCGCTTTGACCGCGTGCGCGCCGAGGTCACCGCTGCGCCGGACCAAATCGTGGACATCACCGAATTCATGCATCCGCGCATGGAGGAGGTGATTGGCACTCTGCCGGCAAAGCTAGGACTTTGGTTCGAGGCGCGGCCGCGCCTGCTTCACGCGCTTGACCGCGTGGTCAATCGAGGGCGCCGCGTGCGCACCACCACGATCCGCTGGTTTCTGCCGCTCTATCTCCTCGCCGGCCTGCGGCGCTTCCGCCGCGCCACTCTGCGGCACAAGCGCGAAGTGGCACATCGCGATGCCTGGCTCGAAGCCGCGCGCGCCGCTGCCGCCTCAAATCCTGCGCTGGCAAAGGCCATCATCGAATTACGCCGCCTGGTGAAAGGCTATTCCGACACGCATGCCCGAGGCCTGTCCAAATTCGACAAGGCGCTCGCCGCCGCGATACGGCTGCGCGAGCGCGGCGACGCCCCTGATTGGGTGCGGCGATTGCGCGACGCGGCCTTGGCCGACGAAGACGGCAAGATATTGGATGGTGCCATTGCCACCATCGCCACCCTGTAAACTCCCCGCATTGTTGCCCCTGAATGGTTGATCGAAATCGCAGCCGCCTGATCTGACATGTAGGCTCGTTCATCAATGATCTGCATCTGCCGTTGCTTGCATAGAGGCGCTGATGCCGCGTGAATTTGAACATACCGATGTTGAAACGCTGGTGCGTGACGAGCCCAAGGGCAGCAAGCATCAGTTGCGGCTGTGGTTGCGGCTGCTTTCGTGCACCAATCTCATCACGGCCGAGATCCGACAGCGGCTGCGCAGCGAGTTCGAATTCACGCTCCCGCGCTTCGACCTGATGGCGCAATTGGATCGCGAGCCCAACGGGCTGCGTTTGAGCGAACTGTCGAAGCGCATGATGGTCACCAATGGCAATCTGACCGGGCTTGTCGACCGGCTCATCGAGGAAGGCTATGTGCGCCGTGTCGATGATCCCAGCGACGGGCGCGCGTCGGTGGTGCGGCTGACCAAAGCGGGCATGGAGATTTTCAAAAAACTTGCCGCCGCGCACGAGGCTTGGCTTGCAACACTGTTCAACGGCCTGAGCCCGGAAGCCGCAGAGCGGCTGATGAAAGACCTGGCCGCGCTGAAGCATTCGGTGGTCGAAGTCGGTATTGCCTATGATTGCAATCAGTAGCGCGCTGCTCGGACTAGAGACGGACCGTGCCGCACGGCAGCCGGACAAATGCCGTCATGGGTGACCAGGCTGCGACCAAAAATCCGGGAGCCTCGCTTGCGCAGCGCGAGAGGCGCATTGTGCGGCTCGAGCGTGAGCGCGGCTGTGCCGTGATCGTGCTCGATAATCCGCCCGTCAATGTCGCCTCGGCGGCGCTGCGGGCGCAGCTCCTCGATGCGGTGCGAGAACTCGCCGCCGATGACGGGATCAAGGCCGCGGTGTTGATCGGCGCCGGGAAGACGTTTGTATCCGGTGCCGACCTGAAAGAGTTTGGCGGCCCGCTGCTGCCGCCGGAAATGCCGCAGGTGCTCGCCGCGCTCGGTGATTGTCCAAAGCCGATCGTCGCCGCTTTGCACGGCGCGGCCATGGGCGGCGGCTTTGAGCTTGCGCTCGCCTGCGATGCGCGGATCGGCGCACCGGATCTGGTGGTCGCGCTGCCTGAGGTGAAGCTCGGCATCATCCCCGGCGCGGGCGGAACGCAACGCGTGCCGCGGCTCATCGGCGTCTCGAAAGCCATCGAATTCATCACCTCTGGCCGTCGCATGCCGGCGCAAGAGGCGCTCGCGCTCGGCTTGCTCGATGCCATCGCCAAGGCTGATTTGCGCGCGGAAGCGGTTGCGCTTGCGCTTTCGCTGTCCGGCAAGCGCAATCTGGCTGCTGTGCCGGTTCCCGCCGAGAACGACGAAGTTGTCGCGGCCGCGGCCGATAGCGCGCTGAAAAAGGCCAAGGGCCGGCCCTATATCGCCCGCGCCGTCGAAGCGGTGCGCTGGGCGGCTGAGACGCCGCTTGATGAGGGCATGGCGCGGGAGCGCGCCGCGTTTCATGCGCTGCGCACGGCGGAGGAGGCCTTCGCGCTGCGCCATCTGTTTTTTGCCGAGCGCGAAGCCTCACGCCTTCGCGACCTCGAAGGCGTGCCGGCAAGAGCATTGGCCAAAGTCGCGGTCATCGGCGCCGGCACCATGGGCTCCGGCATCGCCGCGGCGCTGATCGAATCCGGACTGCATACGCTCCTGATCGACACCAAAACGGACGCGCTGCAGCGCGCCCAGTCGAAAATCGCCGAGCTTCAAGCGCGCGCGGTCGCGCAAACGCGCATCGATCAGGCGACAGCGCAAGCGCGGCTCGAGCGCCTGACGCTGGGCAGCGAACTTGCGCCGGCGCGCGACGCCGACCTCGTTATCGAGGCCGTCTTTGAAGACATGGGAGTCAAGGCCAAGGTGATGGCCGAGCTCGATCGCGTGATGAAGCCGGATGCGATCTTGGCGACCAATACATCTTATCTCAACGTCGATGTACTCGCCGCGGCAACCGGCCGTCCGCATCTTGTGCTAGGCCTGCACTTCTTCAGCCCGGCCAATGTCATGCGGCTTCTGGAAATCGTGCGCGGCGCCAAGACTTCGCGCGAGACACTCGCGACCGGATTCGCCCTGGCCCGCCGGCTCGGCAAGGTCGGCGTGCTCGCCGGCGTCTGCGAAGGTTTCATCGGCAATCGCATCTATAACGTGTACCGCAACCAGTGCGAATTCATGCTGCAGGAAGGCGCGCTGCCCCAGGACATCGACGATGCGCTGGAAGACTTTGGCTTCGCCATGGGCCCCTTCCGGGTCGGCGACCTGTCCGGACTCGACATCGCCTGGGCCAACCGCAAGCGACAGGCGGCCACGCGCGATCCGCGCGCCCGCCATGTTGCGATCCTGGACAGGCTCTGCGAGGCCGGGCGCTTTGGGCAAAAAACCGGGGCGGGCTGGTATGGCTACCCGCACGGCGCGCGCCGTGGCGAGCCCGATCCCTTGGTCGAAAAAATCATCATCGAGGAGTCGGCGGCCAACGGCTTCGCTCGCCGCAAGATCGCGCCGGAAGAGATCGTCGACCGCGCGCTGGGCGCCATGATCAACGAAGCGCGGCTGGTTCTCGCCGACGGCATCGCGCAGCGCGCATCCGACATCGATCTTGTATTCGCGCACGGCTATGGCTTTCCCGATTATCGCGGCGGTCCGCTGTTCTGGGCGAGCCGGCAAGACCCTGCACGGATCGCCAGGGCGGTGGATCTGGTCGCGGCTGCGACCGGCTTTGGCTTTCGAAGGGCAGCCGAAATCCGGTAGCGGCGGAACCTTTATCGCACAAACCTGTAGCGAAAGCGTTCGCCATCAGCTTCGATCAGCCCGGTGGTCGGATGCGGAAAGTGGATCGGCAAGACGAACGTGCCGGTGCCGGCGGCCTCGCTCAGAAACTTCCGCCGCGATCGTGCAGCCTGCGCCGGGTCCCAATCGAAAATCGTCGACCATTCCGGCTCGCGGCATTGCAACGCGTGATGCATCATGTCGCCGACGACGACGGCTTGCTTTCCGCGCGAGCGGACATTAACGCAGCAATGGCACGGTGAATGGCCGGGCGTCGGCGTCAGAGAGAATGTGTCGTCGAGTTGATAGGTTTCATCGACGAGCAGCGCCTGGCCGGCCTCGACGATCGGTTGGCAATTGTAGCGAAACACATTGCCGCCGCCGCCGGCGCGGGTTTCGCCGCGCCTGGTCGATTCTTCCCAGGCGGCGTATTCGCCCTTGTGAAAAATGTACTTGGCCTTTGGAAAGGTCGGTACCCATCGGCCGTTGCGCAGCACCGTGTTCCAGCCGCAATGGTCGATATGCAGGTGCGTGCAGAACACGTAATCGATGTCCTCGAAGCGCAGGCCCGCGGCTGCAAAACCGTCGAGCCAGGGCTGTTTGGGAAAGTCCATCGGCGGCGGATAGCCCTTGTCTTCGCCGGTGCAGGTATCGATCAGCACGGTGTGCCTGGGCGTGCGCACGATATAAGTCTGATAAGTGATGACCATTTTGCCGGACACAGGATCGAAAACCTCCGGATCGAGCTCGCTAAGATGACGCTTGCCGATGGCCGGGTCATAGGCGGGGAACATTTCCTGCGGCGTCCGCCATGGTCCGTCGCGCTCGATAATGCTGGTGATGGTGACGTCGCCGATGGTAAGTTTTTTCATCCTGATCCCGACTTTGTCGTTGGCTTACTACTTCGATTGCTTGTTCCGACCACCGTGGAATTCTGCGCAATGACATTTCAAGTTTTCAAGCTTCCTATTGATCGCGCTCTTACGCGTGTGGCCCTCAGATCGACCGATTGACGCCGCCGTCGACCACGATGGTCTGGCCGGTAATGTAGCCGGCCTGCGGCGAACAGAGATAAGCGCAAAGATCGCCGATCTCATTGGGCCATCCCATGCGGCGGACCGGAATTGTTTCCGCGAGACGCTTGAATTGCTGCTCAGGCGCCACCCCGAGAAGTCGCGCCCGCGCCGAAAGGATCTCACTGAGCCGGTCGGTCATGATCGGGCCGGGCGCGATATTGTTGACGGTAATGCCGTAGGGCGCGAGATCGGAGGCGATGGTCTTGGCCATGACGGTGACGCCGGCGCGCACCGAATCCGACACGACAAGATCGGTCATCGGCTCTTTCACGCCATAGCCGGTGAGATTGACGATGCGGCCGCGGCCCGATGCCTTCAACGCGGGCAGAGCCTCGCGGATAAGGCGAACGGCGCTCATCAAATTGAGCCTGAAGGCAATCTCCCAGTCGCCATCGCCGACTTGTTCGAACGGACCGGTCGGCGGCCCGCCGGCATTGGTGACGAGGCAATCGAGCCCGCCCAGCGCGGCAATGGCCTCGCCGACAACGCGCTTCACGTCTGCTGGCTGCGACACGTCGGCGGCGCAATAGGCGGCGGCGCCCAATTCGGTCGCCGCGCGCTTGAGCTCTTCGGTGGTGCGCGCACAGATGAAGACGCGGGCGCCTTCCTCGGCCAGCGATTTGGCGCAGGCCTTGCCCAATCCCTTGCTGGCGCCCACCACCAGGGCCTTGCAGTCTTGTAAGCCGAGATCCATCGCGAAGCCCTTCGACCGCCGTCCGCTTGGAGCATCAGCCGGATGCAGCAGCGGGCTTGCCGCTTGCCAAATAGGCATGCTCCAGCCGGGCGGGCAGATCGGCCTCGCTCGTTCGCGCCTCCAGCACGATCGATCCGCGCGCCAGCGCGTATACGCGATCGGCGAGGGCGAGCGCCTTCTCGATCAGTTGCTCGACCAGGAGGACGGCGGTTCCGGCTTCGCGCAGCCGCCGCACCACGACGAGCACGCGGTCCACCAGGACCGGCGACAGGCCGGCCGACGGCTCGTCCAGCATGAGCAGCCGCGGCCGCCGCACCAGGCCCTGCGCCACGGCGAGAATCTGCTGCTGACCGCCGGAGAGCGAGGCCGCGCGTTCGTCCCGCTTGGCGGCGATTTCAGGAAACAGTGCCAACACTTCTTCAACGCGTGTGGCGCGTTCGCGGCGCGGCAGCCCATAAGCGGCCAGCAACAGATTATCCCGCACGGCAAGCTGCGTGAACACACGGTGGCCTTCGACGACATGCGCCAGCCCGGCTTTGACGATATCGCGCGGGCTGAGATTTGAAAGATCGCGCCCGGCAAAGCGCACGCGGCCCGACCACGGCAATAGTCCCGAGACGGCGCGCAGCAGCGTCGTCTTGCCGGCGCCATTGGGGCCAAGCAGCGCCACGACCTCACCCGGACCCACCGTCAGGTCCACGTCGCGCAAGACGCGAATCTTGCCGTATCCGGCGGAAACGCCGGCCGCTTCCAGGAGTGGCTCAGCCGCCGAGATAGGCATTGACCACCTCGCGATGCGAGCGGATTTCGGCCGGCGATCCCGCCGCCAGGATTTTTCCGAGATTGAGCACAGTGACGCGATGACAAATGTCGAAAATCAGATCGGGATGATGCTCGACCACCAGCACGCCGGTACCGGCGCGCGCGACGGCGAGGAGGAGCGCGCCAAGCCGCTCGATCTCCTCGGCCGAGAGGCCGGCGGCCGGCTCGTCGAGCAGGAGATAGGCCGGGCGCAGCATCAAGGCGCGCGCGATCTCGGTGAAACGAAGCTCGCTGTGCTGAAGGCGATCGGCGCAGACCGCCGCCAGACGCTCGAGCCCGACGACCGCGAGTGCCAGCATGGCGGCATCGTTGAGCTTGCTTTCGTCGCGCCGATGGCGCGGCAGCGACAGCAAGGATTCCACAAAGGTGCCGCTGCCGTCGATGGTGCCCCCGATCATGACATTCTGCAGCACCGAGGCCGAGCCGACAATGCGCGGTGTCTGGAAGGTGCGCGCTATACGCAAATGCGCGCGCCGGTGGCGCGCCAGGAGCGGCAGCGGGACGCCGTTCAGCCTAACGGCGCCGTGCTGCTGCGCATAATATCCGGAAATGACATTCAGCGTCGTGGTCTTGCCGCTGCCATTCGGTCCGATCAGGCCATGCACCTGACCGCGCCGGATCTCGAGATCGAGACCGTCGATCGCTTTCACCCCGCCAAAGCTCAGCGCCACCTGTTCCAGCGTCAGCGCGCCTACGTCAGGGATCGCGCCGAGCAGCCGCTCGAGCAGTTCAGGCCGCGGCACGATCGCGCGATGGGTCTCGAGCGGGCGACGATTTTTAAAATCCAACATCTCGGCAATGCCGCCGGGGATCGCCAGCACGATGACCAGCAGCAGGACCGCGTAGAGGAACGTTGACCACGCCACCAGCGGTGCGGCGAATTCGGGCAATACGGTGAGAAGAATCGTGCCGAGCAGCGGTCCTAAAATCGAGCCGCGCCCGCCGATCAAGATGGCGATGAAGAACAGGACCGACAGGTCAAGCGTGAAGGCGTCCGGCGTTATGTAGGATTGGAGGGAGGCGAACAGCCCGCCGGCGACGGCGGCAAGCGCGCCGCTGAACACGAACACCATTGTCAGCAAAGCTGGCTTGGCGATGCCGCAGGCTTCCGCCGCGACTTCCGCGTCGCGAATCGCGGTAAGCGCACGCCCGAAGCGGCTGCTCCCGACATTCGCCGTCATCCAGGTGCACAGCGCCGCGAAGGCAAAGCACAGATAGTAGAAGCCCCATTGCGACGACAACGGCGCCGGGAAGATCGGACCGGGGACGCCCACGCCTCCGCCGGTCACGCTCTGCCAGGCGAGCGCCACCTGGGTGACGATGGTGGCAAAGCCAAGCGTCGTGATGGCGAAATAGAATGTGCGCAGTCGCAGCGCCGGCAGGCCGATGATCACGCCGAAAACGCCGCCGATGAACGCCGCAATCGCCAGCGCCAAAAAGGGCGGGAGCGCGGGCGTGACATTGCCGGCCGCAAGCACGCTGGTCGCATAGGCGCCGAGCGTGAGCAGCGCCACCCAGCCGATCGCGATCTGCCCGGCGAAGCCGACCACCAGGTTGAGGCCCGATACCAGCACCCAGTAGACGCAGGCGCGGGTCGCGATCAGGCCCCAATAGCCGCCGCCGAACAGCGGGAAGGCGATGCCGATCAGCAGCAAGAGCAAGAAAGGTGTTGCTGCGCCGAGCGCAAATGT
>JAJPJB010000029.1 GCA_021324465.1 Hyphomicrobiaceae bacterium | reverse complement strand
GCACGATGTCGGTCACGTCCTCGCGCACGCCGGCGATCGAGGAGAATTCATGCAGCACGCCGTCGATATGCACCGACTGCACCGCGGCGCCCTGCAGTGAGGACAGCAAGATGCGCCGCAATGCGTTGCCGAGCGTCACGCCAAAGCCGCGCTCCAGCGGCTCGGCGACCACAGTCGCCGTGCGCCGTGTGTCGGCGCCGGGGCTGACCTGCAACTTGTTGGGCCTGATAAGTTCCTGCCAATTCTTTTGAATCGTCACGTTGTCACCCATCGCGTTGCGCGGAGCGATCGTCTCGCGCGCCCCACTCCGCTCCGTGGGGTCAAAATGTTGCGGCGGCAGATGTTGCACGTCTTCCATCGGCCGGATGTCCTATACGCGGCGCCGCTTGCGCGGCCGGCAGCCATTGTGCGGGATCGGCGTCACATCACGGATCGAGGTGATGGTGAAACCGGCGGCCTGCAATGACCGCAGCGCCGATTCGCGCCCCGAGCCCGGCCCCGCGACCTCGACTTCGAGCGTTCGCATGCCGTGCTCCTGCGCCTTCTTGGCGGCATCCTCGGCGGCGACCTGCGCGGCATAGGGCGTGGACTTGCGCGAGCCTTTAAAGCCCATCGTGCCGGCCGACGACCAGGCAATGGTATTGCCTTGCACGTCGGTGATGGTGATCATCGTATTATTGAACGACGCGTTGACGTGCGCGACGCCGGAGGCGATGTTCTTGCGTTCGCGCTTGCGGACGCGCGTGGCTTCCTTACCCATTCTGAACCCTTTCGCGGCGCGGAGCGGCCGACTCCGATGCCATCACTGTGATGTATCCCACACGCGCTATTTTTTCTTGCCGGCGATCGGCTTGGCCGGCCCCTTGCGGGTCCGTGCGTTGGTATGCGTGCGCTGGCCACGCACGGGAAGACTGCGGCGGTGCCGCAGTCCGCGATAGCAGCCGAGATCCATCAGACGCTTGATGTTCATGGCGACTTCACGCCGCAGATCGCCCTCGACCATGTAGTCGCGGTCGATCACTTCGCGCAACTGCAGCACTTCCTGATCGGTCAGTTGCGATACCCGGCGCGATTCCGGGATGGATACCTTCTGCAGTATCTCTTTAGACTTGGCGCCACCAATTCCGTAAATGTATTGGAGCGCAATGACGATGCGCTTATTGGTCGGCAGATTGACGCCCGCGATACGAGCCACGTCAGTTACTCCTTGCGGCGGCCCGCCCACGCAGCCCAAGCACGGGTCGTGGGGCGCGGCCGCTCTCCGTAGGTTCTGTTGTCACCTGAGAAGGCCACAAACACAAAAAGCCAACGCCCGCCTGCCGTTGCGGCTTGGCTGCGTCGCTAAATCTCCGACTGGATATTTGAGGCTTATTAATGGATTCACCGCGCCGTCGTCAACCTCGCCCAGCGATTTCGTGAACAAGTTCGGTTTATTGGCGGCTGCCCCTGCGAACCTTGAGTTTCGCAGGCGACATTTTCCGGGTTCCACTGAGCTTGCGGGCGGCCGCGGCGCGCTTAATGCCTCGCTTGGACCCTCCTTACGCGGATTTTTTTCCTATATGTGCCTGCGGTCTCCACCTCCCCTCGCCCGCGCCCGCGTTCGCCGGTTGCGGGCCGCTGATGCCATCCGACGCGCCCTTTAGGAGCTCAGTTGCTCGCTTTTTTTCTTGCTTTCCGCCCGCGCCAAGCCATCCGCGGCCGATTTGAGGGTGAGGACCCGATCGATTGCTGCCGTGACCTCATCGATCGAGGCCATGCCGTTGATGGGCCGTAGCACGCCCTTCTGCCGGTAATAGGCGATCAAGGGGGCGGTCATCTCACGATACGCCTTGAGCCGGTTGTGCAGAACCTGCGCATTGTCGTCGTCGCGCAGCGCCTCGCCTTTGGCCTTCATTTCGGCGATCCGGTTCTCGATCCGGCGCAGCAGCGCGTTTTCATCGACCTGCAATTCGATCACCGCGTCGAGATCATGCCCTTTGGCCGCCAGAATGCGGTCGAGGGCCATGGCCTGTGGGACGGTGCGCGGGAAACCGTCGAGAATGAAGCCGTTGCGGGCATCCGGCTCGTCGATTCGCTGGCCGACAATGCCGACCACCAGCGTATCGGGGCACAATTCGCCGCGCGCCATGATCTGCTGGACCTGACGGCCGACGGGCGTTCCGGCCTTCACGGCGGCGCGCAGCATGTCACCGGTGGAAAGCTGAACCAGTCCGTATTTGGCGACGAGACGCTGGGCTTGCGTTCCCTTGCCAGCCCCCGGCGGGCCGAGAAGGATCAATCTCATCGACGGCGTCCCCTCAGTTTCGATCTTTTTATGAGGCCCTCATACTGGTGCGCCAGCAGATAGCCCTGGACTTGCGCCACGGTATCCATGGTCACGCTGACCACGATCAATAGCGAGGTACCGCCGAAATAGAACGGCACCGCCGCGTAGGAAATCAGAATCTCGGGGAACAGGCAAACCACCGCCAGGTAGGCGGCGCCGATGACCGTGATCCGCGACAGCACGTAGTCGATATATTCAGCCGTGCGTTCGCCGGGCCGGATGCCCGGGATGAAACCGCCGTGCTTCTTGAGGTTGTCTGCGGTCTCGGTCGGATTGAACACGATCGCCGTATAGAAAAAGGCAAAAAAGACGATCAGCCCGACATAGAGCGCCAGAAACAGCGGGCGCCCGTGCGCGAGCTGGGTCGTGATCGCGGTGAGCCAGCTCGGGCCCTGCCCGGCCGTGAAATTGGCGATGGTTGTCGGCAACAGCAGCAGCGACGAGGCGAAGATGGGGGGGATGACGCCCGACGTGTTCAGCTTGAGCGGCAGATGCGAAGACTGGCCCTCGAACATGCGATTGCCGACCTGGCGCTTGGGATATTGGATCAACAGCCGGCGCTGCGCGCGTTCCATGAACACGATGAAGGTGATCACCGCGATCGCCATCACCAGCACGATCAGAATGAGCCCGGTCGAGAGCGCGCCCTGGCGGCCGAGTTCCAGCGTGCCGGCCAGCGCCGAGGGCAGCTGCGCGACAATGCCCGACATGATGATGAGCGAGGTGCCGTTGCCGATGCCGCGCTGGGTGATCTGCTCGCCGAGCCACATCAGGAAAATAGTGCCGCCGGTCAGCGTGATCACCGTCTAAATGCGGAAGAACAGGCCGGGATCGCTGACCACCCGCCCGGCGCCTTCAAGGCCAACGGCGATGCCATAAGCCTGGAATGCGGCCAGCACCACGGTCAGGTAGCGTGTATATTGATTGATCATCTTGCGGCCCGCCTCGCCCTCTTTCTTGAGCTGTTCGAGGGTAGGCGAGACCGTCGTCATCAGCTGAATGATGATCGAGGCCGAGATGTAGGGCATGATGTTGAGCGCGAAGATCGCCATGCGGTGAATGCCGCCGCCGGCGAACATGTTGAACATGCCCAGAAT
>JAJPJB010000098.1 GCA_021324465.1 Hyphomicrobiaceae bacterium | reverse complement strand
GCGAGCAGATTATTGGCCGAGGTGATGGCGTGAAAGTCGCCGGTGAAGTGGAGATTGATGTCCTCCATCGGCACGACTTGCGCATAGCCGCCGCCCGCGGCGCCGCCTTTCACGCCGAAGGACGGGCCGAGCGAGGGCTCGCGAATGCACAGCATCGCCTTCTTGCCGATATGATTGAGCGCGTCGGTCAGGCCGACCGTGGTCGTGGTCTTGCCTTCGCCGGCCGGCGTCGGATTGATCGCGGAGACCAGAATGAGCTTGCCGTTCGGCCGGTTCCGGATCGACTTGATATAGTCCATCGACACCTTGGCCTTGTAGTGGCCGTAAGGCTGCAGATGCTCGGGCGCGATACCAAGCTTTTCGCGGGCAATATCGAGAATGGGTCGCTTCTTGGCGGCCTGGGAAATTTCAATGTCGGATTTTGGATTCTGATGTTGCGGGGCGAGCGTTGCTGACGATCCATGCATTTTTGCGATCCGTTGCTTGAATAAAAACCCGGCAGGTCCTTCATTTCTCCTTCGTCGCGGCCGGGCTTGTCCCGACCATCCACGTCTTTCCTCCAAGCCAAAGACGTGAACGCCCGGCGCAAGGCCGGGCATGACAGCTCGGCTTATGTAAATCTTGCCTTCACGGCGAGATTTGCCGACTTCGCCCACTCGCCGGCGTCGATCTTCTTGCCGTCGGCGGGCTGTACGCGCGTGACCTTGAAGCGACCGTCGGCGCAGACCACGGTGAAGCCGTCGCCGTCGACGGCCACGACCTCGCCGAGCTTGCCGCCGATGCCTTTGGGGTCCTTGGCCGGCAGCGGCTTCGCGTCGAAAATCTTCAATGGCTTGCCTTCCAGCGTGGTCCAGGCGCCGGGCGCCGGATTACAGCCGCGGATCAGTCGGTCGATCTGCTCCCAGGGCTTGCCCCAGTCGATCTTGGCATTCTCTGCAGTGCAGCGGCCTTCATACGTGGCCCGGGATTCATCCTGCTTGATGCGCGGCGCCTTGCCCGCCTTCACGAGGTCGATCGATTCCAGCATGGCCTCGACACCCATCGGAAACAGCCGATCGAAATAGACGCTGCCGAGCGTGTCGTTCGGCCCGATCGGTGTTTTCTTCTGCAGCAGCACGTCGCCGGTATCGAGACCATTGTCGGGCCAGAAGATCGACAGGCCGGTTTCGGTCTCGCCCTTGATGATCGGCCAGTTGATGGCGCTTGCGCCGCGATAGGCGGGCAAGAGCGAGGGATGATATTGAATCGAGCCGTGCGTCGGGATGTTCAGAAACTCTTCCGGCACGAACAGCGTGACGAAAGCCATCACCTGCAGATCGGGCTTGAGCGATTTGAACTGCTCCCACACTTCCGGCCTGCGGTAGTTGTCCGGCTGATAGACCGGAAGATTGGCGGCAAGCGCCGCCTCTTTCAGCGGATCGGCCTTGGCGCCCGGCTTTTCCGGCGCGACATAGACGGCAATAACATTTTCGCCGCGCTTGAGCAGCGCTTCGAGCACGGCCTTGCCAAACGCCTGCTGTCCGTGAACAACAATACGCATATCAACTCTCCAAATCCGCTCATGCCCGCGAAAGCGGGCATCCAGAAACTCATGCAAGCGCCGCCTGGGACCCCCGCTTGCGCGGGGATGAGCGGCTTCAGTGGTTACGCCGCCTCCGCCTTGGCTGGCTTTTCCGGCGGCGTGATCGCGCCGGACATTTTGATCTCGGCGATTTCCTTTGCCGAATAACCAAGATCCTTGCGCAACACTTCCTCGGTGTGCTCGCCAAGCAGCGGGGAGCGCCGCACGTCGGCGGGCGAATCGGATAGTTTGATCGGATTGCCGACGGTCAGGTATTTGCCGCGGCCGGGATGGTCGACCTCGACCACGGTGCCGGTGGCGCGCAGCGACTGCTCCTCCGCAATCTCCTTCATCGACAGGATCGGTCCGACCGGAATGTCGTGCTTGTTGCAGATTTCCATGACCTCGAACTTGGTCTTGGTCATGGTCCACTGCTCGATCGTATCGAAGATGTGGCGCAGCCGCGGCAGCCGAGCCGGCGGCGTTGCGTAATCCGGATCGGTCTTCCAGTCCGGCTTGCCGATCAGATCGCAGATCGCGCCCCAGACCGGCGCCTGGGTGATGAAATAGATATAGGCGTCGGGATCCGTCTCCCAGCCTTTGCATTTGAGAATCCAGCCCGGCTGGCCGCCACCCGAATCGTTGCCGGCGCGCGGCACGGCCTCACCGAACGGAATACCCTCGCAGTATTGGCTGTATTCGGTGAGCGGACCAGCCTTCAGCCGCTGCTGATCGCGCAGCTTGACGCGGGTAAGATTAAGCACGCCGTCCTGCATGGCGGCGAGCACTTTCTGGCCGCGGCCGGTGCGGATGCGCTGATAGAGGGCGGCGACGATGCCAAGCGCCAGGTGCAGCCCGGTGCCGGAATCGCCGATCTGGGCGCCGGTGACGAGCGGCGGCCCGTCGCGGAAGCCGGTGGTGGAGGCGGCCCCGCCCGCGCATTGCGCGATGTTCTCGTACACCTTGCAGTCCTCATAAGGGCCCGGGCCGAAGCCTTTCACCGAGGCGACGATCATGCGTGGATTGAGCTTGTGAATGTGCTCCCATGTGAGTCCCATGCGGTCGAGCGCGCCCGGCGCGAAATTTTCCACGAGCACGTCGCAATGCTTGATCAGCCGATCAAGGATTTCCTTGCCTTTTGGATGCTTGGAGTCGATCGTGATCGAGCGCTTGCTGCCGTTGAGCATCGTGAAATAAAGGCTGTCCTGGCCCTTCACGTCGCGCAATTGCGTCCGCGTGATGTCGCCGACGCCTGGCCGCTCCACCTTGATCACGTCGGCGCCCATATAGGCGAGCAATTGCGTGCAGGTCGGCCCCGATTGCACGTGCGTAAAATCGAGAATCTTCACGCCTTCGAGCGCCAGCCCGGCCTGACCCCACGGCTTGCTGCTCGGCCGCGGCAAGCCGCGGCCGTTAGCCTTGGCCGCCGGTTTCTTCACAAGCTTGACGACTTTCCTCGAAGCCGTCTTTGCTGCACCCTTGACCTTGGTCGCCCCGGTCTTGGCTTGCGCGACCTTCTTTGCCGCTTTCTTGCGCGTTGCCATCGTTCCCTCTCCTATTTCTTGCGAAGTACGCTCTGCGGATTGAGATTGCCGATACGGCCGCTCTCACTGCCGGCCGCCGGATCGATCACGGCGTTGATCAAAGTCGGCTTGCCCGAATCCATGGCGGCGTTGACGGCGCGCTTGAGCTCGTCGGGCGTCGTCGCATTGACCCCGACCCCGCCAAAGCCCTCGATCATCTTGTCGTAGCGGGCGCCCTTGACGAAGACCGTGGTGGCGGGATCGGTACCGCCGCCGCGGTTGACGTCGGTGCCGCGATAGATGCCGTCATTGTTGAAGACGACGGTACAGACCGGCAACTTGTAGCGGCAGATGGTTTCGATCTCCATGCCGGAGAAGCCGAACGCACTGTCGCCTTCGATCGCCAGCACCGGCTTGCCGGTCTCTATCGCCGCGGCGATGGCATAGCCCATGCCGATGCCCATGACCCCCCAAGTGCCGACGTCGAGCCGCTTGCGCGGCTGATACATGTCGATGACGCCGCGGGTGAGATCGAGCGCATTGGCGCCCTCGTTGACCAGAATGGCGTCCGGGCGCTCCTTGATGATGGTACGCAGCACGCCGAGCGCGCCGTGATAGTCCATCGGTGAATTGTTGTTCATCAGCCGCGGCGCCATCTTGGCAATGTTCTCGTCCTTCTTGCTCTTGACGGCATTGACCCAATCGGCCGGCGGCGCCGGCCATTGCGCGCCCATCCGCTCGAGCAGCGCCGTCACGCAAGAGCCGATATCGCCCACCAGCGGCGCGGCGATCTCGACATTGGAGTCCATTTCCTTTGGCTCGATGTCGATCTGAATGAATTTCTTCGAATAGGGCTCGCCCCACGCCTTGCCCTTGCCGTGCGAAAGCAGCCAATTGAGCCGCGCGCCGATCAGCATGACGACATCGGAGTCTTTCAGCACGGTCGAACGCGCGGCCCCGGCGCATTGCGGATGCGTGTCCGGCAAGAGCCCCTTGGCCATGCTCATCGGCAAGAACGGCGCGCCGCTCTTTTCGACGAACGCGCGGATCGCATCGTCCGCCTGTGCATAGGCCGCGCCCTTGCCGAGAATGATCAGCGGCCGCTTGGCGCCTTTGAGCACATCGAGCGCCCGCTTGACTGCCTCGGGCGAGGGAATTTGCGCCGGCGCCGGATCGATGACCCTGACCAAAGACTTTTTGCCGGCCTCGGCGTCCATAACCTGCGCAAATAGCTTTGCCGGCAGGTCGAGATAGACGCCGCCCGGCCGGCCGGAGACCGCAGCGCGGATCGCGCGCGCCACGCCGATGCCGATATCGGCCGCATGCAGCACGCGATAGGCCGCCTTGCACAAGGGCTTGGCGACGGCGAGCTGATCCATCTCCTCATAGTCGCCCTGCTGCAGGTCGACGATCTCACGCTCGGAAGAGCCCGAGATCAGAATCATCGGAAAGCAATTGGTCGTGGCATGGGCGAGCGCGGTGAGGCCGTTGAGAAAGCCCGGCGCCGAGACGGTGAGACATATCCCCGGCATCTTGGTGAGAAAGCCGGTAATGGCGGCGGCATAGCCGGCGTTCTGCTCATGCCGAAAGGAGATGACGCGGATGCCTTCGGCCTGCGCCATACGGCCGAGATCGGTGATCGGAATGCCCGGCACGTTATAGATCGTTTTGACGCCGTTAAGCTTGAGTGCCTCGATGACGAGGTGAAAGCCGTCGGTCAGTTCGCGTTCCGCTTCGCCTGCACCGGCTTCAGGTTTGGTCTTGACTGCTGCATCGGCCATGGGCGCTTCTCCCTATGGAGCTTGAGTTTCGCGCGTGACGGCGCGCATCGGATAAATTTCACAGGTGAAACCGCGCTTCGACTTGATAGCGGGATCATTGGCGGCGAAGGCGCGCGCCGCGGCCTCGTCCGCGACGGCGAGCACGCCGGCGCCGTAGGGGCCGCTCGGATCAAGCACCGGACCGAACACGATCACCTCGCCCTGGTCGAGCTTGGCCTTCCAATAGGCGGCACGTTCGGCCATTACGGCCTTCTCATCCTCGTTCATATCCATCGCGAAGCTCGGCCGCGGCGCGATCAGTTTGACGAAGAAATGCTGCATCGCGCTCGCCCCGTTAGTCCAGATAATCGGCGTATTTCTCGACATGCTCGGCCAGGCCGAGCGCATGATCGCGCACCAGCGTCTCGGCGCGCACCGTGTCCCGCGCCTCCAGCGCCTCGATGATGTGCATGTGATCGCGGATCGAGCGGTCGGCGCGGTCCTTTTCGCCGATCGTCTTTCTGCGGATCATCCGCATATGGGTGAACAGATTCTCCGCAAGATTCACGAGCACGCTGTTGCGGCTCAAGCGGATCAGCGTCTGGTGAAATTCGATATTGACTTCGGAATATTCATCGAGATGCGCGCGAATCTGCCCGTTCTCGAAAGTCGCGAACATCTTGCGCAATGATGCAATCTCTTCGGCGCTGGCATTGGCTGTGACCAGCCGCGCCGCCATGCTCTCGAGCGCCGCCCAGGCGGTGATCATCTCGATCACTTCGCGCTTGGTCTTGCGCACCACATAGATGCCGCGCCGCGGCACCGAACGGACAAAGCCCTCGCGTTCGAGCTGCGCCATAGCTTCGCGAACCGGCGTGCGGCTGATGCCAAACTCGTCGGCAAGGCTGCGTTCATCGAGCCGGATGTCGCTGCGGCTGCCGTAAATGTCCAAGCCGACGATCACCGACTTCAGCGCCGCATAGGCCTTGTTCTTGTAACTGAAGGACGTGTCGAGCGGCGCAAGCCGCGGCCGCTCGACGGCTTCACTTGTGGAAAAGCGCTCGGCACTCGACGACATGGATCACGCTCGGATCACGCTCGCAATGAAGAACGCCTCGTAACGCTCGACCGCCGGCCTGACAGCATTCCGTCGTGCTTTCAGGGCGCTCATGGTCTTGGTCAGCTGCGCTCCGGCAGCACCTTTAGCGTACTATAATACATTATGCCAGAACCGAAACGGACATTCCTGGCCTTCTAGCCTGGCTTGAGTGAGGCGAACGCCAGGGTCGCCTCGCGGCTGGTGGACCGCTCCCCGGATTGCGCTCTGCTCAACCGGGCTGGAAAGAAGGGGCGCAGGGATACCCCTCCGCCCCCATATTTCGTTCCCCAAAAGGCCGCGCTCAGCTCTGCCGCATCACCCGCGCCCGCAACGGCTTGAGCACGAACAGCGCCAGCGCCACCACGATGAAATTCATCAACGCGGTGACCACGAAGACCATGTGCCAGCTGCCGGTCGCGCCTTTGATCAAATTGGCGACCGGTACCAGGAAGGCCGACGTCCCCTTGGCGGTATAGAGCAGGCTCAAATTCACCGTGGCGAATTTCGGACCAAACGTGTCGGTGCAGGTGGATGGGAAAAGACTGAAAATCTCGCCCCAGGTGAGGAAGATCAGGGCGGCGAAGATCACAAAGCCCCAAGGCTCGTGACCGAGCGTTCCAAGGAGCCAGTACGAGATGCCGCCAAGGCCAAAGGCCAGCGCCATCGTATTCTCGCGGCCGATATTGTCTGAAACCCAGCCGAACAGCGGACGCGCGCCGCCATTGCAGATGTTATCGACGATCGCCGCAAGACTGAGCGTCGACAGGCCGAACAAGATCACGACGGTGCTGACGTTGAAGTCCTTGGCGATGGGCGCAAGCTGCGCCGTGGCCATCAGGCCGCTCGCCGAAACCATGACGAACATGATGTAGAGCAGCCAGAATACCGGGGTCATCAACACGTCCTTGGGATTATAGCTGCGCGAGGACTGTGCGACCTTTGCCGCCGGAGCGCTTGCCAGTTCGCCGGGCTCCGGAGCGCGCAGCAGCCACGCCAACACGAACACAACCGCGCCCTGGACGATGCCGAACCAGAGAAACGCACTTTGATAGCCGTAATTGTTGATCACGTACTGGATCGGAATCACGGTGAGCGCCGTACCCGCGCCGTAGCCCGCGGCTGTCAGACCAACCGCGAGGCCGCGTCGATCGGGAAACCATTTCACGGCATTGCCGACGCAGGTGGCGTAAACCGCGCCGCCTCCGGTGCCGGAAATCAGGGCACCGAGATAGAGCATTCCAAGCGACTCGGCATATGAATTGATGATCCAGCCGATCGCAACCATAGCGCCGCCGAAAGCAACAACGAGCTTTGGGCCGCGCTGCGGACCGAGCACGTCCGCGATCCAGCCCTCGATCGGCGTCAGCCATGTCTCAAGCGCGATGAAAAGCGAAAAGGCGAATTGGATCTCGGCCAGCGACCAGCCATGCGCCTTGTTGATAGGATTGACGAAAAAGGTCCATCCATATTGGAGGTTCGCGATCATGATCATGCAGATCACGCAGATCGCGAGGTAGCCCCACCGGGTGGTCCGCGTTGCTACCGAAGTTATGGTTGTCGTTGATGCGACTGACATGTTTCCGTCCCCTGGCATAATGTATTTTGCTCATTCTAAGTCCATTTGTGACGACCGCACCAGTCGATTACGCGCTTTTGCGCGCTGACGTGGCTAATCGTCGCAATCCCCGCACTCGGGCTGGTGCAGTGCAGCGAAACTGAATTGAACCGCGCGGCGTCACGCGCGTTCGCTTCCGAGGGTTCCATCGTTTTTCCGTTCGGAGCGTCACATGCCGGGACGTCATATGCCGGGAAGTGGCATGCCGGGAAGAGGTTACATT
The DNA here is from genome assembly GCA_021324465.1 of Hyphomicrobiaceae bacterium. Taxonomy (GTDB): domain Bacteria; phylum Pseudomonadota; class Alphaproteobacteria; order Rhizobiales; family Xanthobacteraceae; genus BOG-931. The sequence continues at coordinate 3,477 of JAJPJB010000098.1, read as the reverse complement.
CCAGGTCGCCTCCCTTGCCGAATCTGGCTGGCGCCCGTGGCGTGTTCGGTCACTCTCCTCGTAAGTGCCGGCGCAGCGGCGCAAACCGCCGGCCCCGACGAGGCGGTCGATGCGCGCGGCGCAGTCGCACCCTCGCTTGGACTGACGCAAGCGCAAAAGAGCGCAATTTATAATGCGGTGTCGCAGCAACGAATCCGCGCTTCCACCACAAGAATTCCGCTCGCCATAGGCGCGCCGGTGCCGCCCTCCGTCCCATTGTGGGATTTGCCGGTGGACATCCTCCCCGAGCAAGTCGGCAGCGGGCATTCCGGCGCTGTTCTCCTCAAATACGCCACGGTGGAGGACGAAGTGGTGATCGTCGATCCGATCCAGATGCGCGTTGTCGATGTGATCCATCGCGACGCGCGGTCTGGCGCTGCGCCATAAGTTGCGCGTGCCGTCTCATGGAACGTCCAAAGCGTCCCGTTAAGCGTCGCGCCGCTGCGTTTTAGATATGGCGCACGCCAACAGCGAAAACACAAAGCAAAGAGCAATGTCACCGAAACCCGCGGCCAAAATCGCCGAGCAAGCCCTGGGCGCCACCGCTGATCTGCCGGAAGCGGCTTTCGCCATTACCGCATCATTGCCGGCGCGGGTGCCGCGCACGCTGAAATTCGGCGACACGTTTATCGTGCTGGACAGCCGCGGCGACATCCGCAACGACCCCGGCGGGACACTGTCGGGGGGCTCCGCCGGATTGTTTCACAAGGATACGCGCCATCTGTCGCGACTCGAACTTCTGGTCAACGGCGAGCCGCCGTTGTTGCTTGGCTCGACGCTGCGCGACGATAATTCCGCTTTCTTCATCGATCTGACCAATCCGGATTTGATGGACGGCCAGCGCCTGATCCTGGAAAAGGACCAAGTCCACATTCTGCGTACCATGTTTGTGTGGCGCGATACGGCCCATCAGCGGCTTGGCATTCACAATTACGGCGATCACCCGATTGCACTGCGGCTTTCCATACTGTTCGACAACGATTTCGCCGATCTGTTCGAAGTGCGCGGCACGCATCGCGACCGACGCGGCACCGCCAGCGCCGAACTGCAGGGCAACGACCGCGTGCTGCTCGCCTATCGCGGCCTCGACGACAAAGTGCGGCGCACGGCACTGGCGTTCGACCCGCCGCCCGAACGGCTGACAACCGGCGCCGCCGTCTATCAGCTCGCGCTGGCGCCGGGCGAGTCAAAGCCGCTGTTCCTCACCGCGAGCTGCGAGCAAACCGAAGCGCGGCCCTTGCCGTTTCTGCGCGGCATGATCGCCGCACGTCGCGCCATGCGCGAGCAGACGCGCGAGCGCACCTCAGTGCAAACATCAAATGATCGTTTCAACGAGATCTTATGCCGCTCCGCCGCCGATCTCGCGATGCTGATGACCGACACACCGCAGGGGCGCTACCCTTATGCCGGCATCCCCTGGTTCTCGACCACGTTCGGGCGCGACGGATTGATCACCGCACTGCAGATGCTGTGGTGGTCGCCCGACGTAGCACGCGGCGTGCTGCGGCGGCTTGCCTTTTACCAGGCCAAGACCAAGGATCCGCTCGCCGACGCCGAGCCCGGCAAGATCCTCCATGAGATGCGCGGCGGCGAAATGGCGGCACTACGCGAAGTGCCGTTCGGACTTTATTACGGCAGCGTCGATTCGACGCCGCTCTTTGTCCTGCTCGCCGGCCTTTACGCGGAACGCACCGGCGACACCGATACGATACTTGAGCTGTGGCCGGCGATCGAAGCGGCTTTGGGCTGGATCGACGGTCCGGGCGATCCGGACGGGGACGGCTTTGTCGAATATCTGCGCGCCACCGAGCAGGGCCTCGCCAATCAAGGCTGGAAGGATTCGCATGACGCGATCTTCCACGCCGACGGCAAGCTGGCCGAAGGTGCCATCGCGCTTGTCGAAGTGCAGGCCTATGTCTATGCCGCCAAATGCATGGTCGCGCGCTGCGCGCGCCGTCTCGGACGCGGCGCCTTTGCGGACAAGCTCGAAGTGGAAGCGCAACGTCTCGCCGAGCGGTTCGAGGACGCGTTCTGGTGTCCGGATATCGGCACCTATGCCTTGGCGCTTGACGGCGAAAAGCGACCGTGCCGGGTGCGCACCTCGAATGCGGCGCAAGTGCTGTTTACCGGAATCGCCAGCCCCGAACACGCTGCTTCCATTGCCAAGGCCTTGCTGCAGCCGAGCTTCTTTTCCGGCTGGGGCGTCCGCACGGTGGCGCAGGAAGCGCCACGCTTTAATCCAATGTCGTATCACAATGGATCGATCTGGCCGCATGACAATGCGCTGATCGCCTTGGGCCTTTCGCGCTATGGCTACAAGCAGGCGGTCGAGATGCTGTTCGCCGGATTGTTCAGCGCCGCGACCTATATGGATCAGCGCCGGCTGCCGGAACTCTTCTGCGGCTTTCAACGCAAGCGCGGCCATGGTCCCACGCTCTATCCGGTCGCCTGCTCGCCGCAGGCTTGGGCGAGCGCAACGCCGTTCACCCTGCTGGAAGCGTCGCTCGGCCTCGAATTCGATCCGTTCAAGGGCGAGATCCGGCTGCGCAATCCACGCCTGCCGGCATTTCTCGACGAGGTCACGCTGCGCGATCTGCGGCTGTCGTCCTCAAGCGTCGATCTGCGCGTCCGCCGTCATGGCGACAGCGTTTCCCTCGACACGCCGCGCATCAGCGGCGATATCAGGGTCTCGATCGTTTTTTCCTCCTGAGATCGGGACCGGTCCGCGGGTTCCGGCCTTTGCTTCTGCGAATCGAGGTTTTGAGCAATCAAGCCTCACGGGAACCAGCGGGAACCCGCACGGCTTAGTGGACTGAAGTTCCACAACATGGATGTAAGAATGCGTATCAAAAAGCGATGCGGACGAGCTGCCGCAGCACTTGCGGGCTTCATTATTCTGTGCGCGATCTCGCGCTGGGCGTCGGATGAAGGCTTGGCAGACGATGCCAAGCCACCGGCGCAGCGGCAGCCGTTGCCGGGAAATGCGATGCCGGCGCAGCAGCAGCCGGCTCAGCCGCCGGCCGCGCAACAGCCGGCTGCGGCATCCCCGAGCGAGGCTCAGCCGCCCGCCGCCATGACCGTGCTGAACACCCATGACGTTCAGGGCGTGCTCGGCCGTGAAGTTCTGAGCGCGACCAACGAGAATATGGGCCGCATTGTCGATGTTCTGGTCGACCGCACCGGCCAGGTGCGGGCCGCTATCATCGATTTCGGCGGGTTCCTCGGCGTCGGCAGCCGCAAAATCGCCGTCGACTGGAGCGCATTGCATTTTCCCCAGCCGGGTCAACCTGACGCCAAGATCACGCTGGATTTAACGCGCGATCAGGTCAAAGCCGCGCCCGAATATCAGGACGGCAAGCCGGTGACTGTCCTCGGCGCGCTCGGCAAGCTCGAGCCACTGCCATTCGAGTAGCGCACGGTCAGAAAAGTACCAAGCGG
>JAJPJB010000072.1 GCA_021324465.1 Hyphomicrobiaceae bacterium | reverse complement strand
TTCGGCTCCGGCATGGGGCTTACCGACGATTGGGCCGTGCGCATCATCAAAGCGGTCGGCAATTACGGCGAAAGCTTTGAGCGCAATGTCGGCCAGGGCTCGCCGCTGAAGATCGCGCGCGGGCTCAACGCGCTGTGGACCAAGGGCGGCTTGCAATACGGCATACCGATCCGCTGAGAGCTTTTGCTGCGGGTTGTGCGTAATATTCGTCATTGCGAGCCGACAGGCCGCGCTCGGCGCGGGTCTGCCGCCTCCTCACAATGACGCTTTGCGAGACCTGCAATGGCTGAGATCGCAAAGCTTTTGCGTCCACGCCGGCTTGGCAGCCTGGCGCTCCAGGCTGCGCTCGTCGCGATCGTCGCTGGTCTCATCTATGCTGCCGCCGTCAACGCCGCGCGCAATCTCGCTGCAGCCCAGATCGCCTCGGGCTTTCGCTTCTGGAACAATACTGCCGGATTCGACATCAGCCAGACGCTGATCCCTTACTCGCCGAGCACATCCACCTTCGGCGATGCGTTCTGGGTCGGCCTTCTCAACACACTTCTGGTCGGGAGCCTCGGCATCGTCTTTGCTACCGTGCTCGGCTTCACGATCGGCATCGCGCGGCTGTCGCGCAATTGGCTGGTGGCACGACTGGCCGGCGGCTATGTCGAATTGATCCGCAATATCCCGCTCTTGTTGCAAATTCTGTTCTGGTACAACGCGGTGCTTAAAGCGCTGCCCGAGTTGAGCGGCAGCATCGCATTGCTCGGCGGCGCCCTGCTCAATAATCGCGGCCTGTTCCTGCCCCGCCTGCAATTCGGCGACGATTTCCGCTACGTGCTCGGCGCGCTTATGTTCGGATTCATTGTTTCCATCTTGTTGAACAGGGGCGCGCGGCGGCATCAGGATCGAACCGGCCGGCGCATTCACATTCGCTGGGCCGTGCTGGGCCTGATCGTGGTGCTGCCGGCGCTGGTGTTTTTTTTGGCCGGGTCGCCGCTGACCTTCAGCCTTCCCAAAATGGGCCGTTTCAACGTCCAGGGCGGCATCGAGATTCTTCCCGAATTTGCCGCACTCCTTTTGGCACTGTCGATCTATACGGCCGCCTTCATCGCCGAAGTGGTACGCGCCGGCCTGCTCTCCGTAGTGCACGGCCAAACCGAGGCGGCACAGGCGCTCGGCCTGCGTCCGGGCACGATCCTGCGCCGGATCATCATACCGCAGGCCATGCGCGTGATCGTGCCGCCCCTGACCAGCCAATATCTTAACCTGATCAAGAATTCCTCGCTCGCGGTCGCCATCGGCTATCCCGATCTGGTGCAAGTTTTTACCGGCAGCGTGCTGTTCATAACCGGGCAGGCAGTCGAGATCGTCGGCCTGACCATGGCGGTCTATCTCATCATCAGCCTGTTCACCTCGCTGCTGATGAACCTTTACGGGCGCGCCGTCGCCATTACGGAGCGCTGAGCAATGGTGATGGCCGCCGAAAAGGTCTTTGTGCGCAGCACATTCGCCGAGCCGCTGCCGGCGCCGGTGACGCGGCGCGGGGTGATCGGCTGGCTGCGCGAAAATTTGTTTTCGTCGCCCCTGAACATTGCGCTCACCATCCTCTGTCTCGCCTTTATCGCCTGGGCGCTGCCACCTTTGCTGCGGTTCTTTGTGTTCGATGCGATCTGGTCCGGCAGTGACCGGGAGGTCTGTATTGCCGCGCCGGATAATCCGGAGCCTGGCGCTTGCTGGGCCTATATCCGCGCCTGGCTTTCGTTCTTCACTTACGGTTTCTATCCCATCCCGCAGCGCTGGCGCGTCGATCTTTTCTTCACGACACTCGCTTTTGGCATCGGCTGGCTGGCGTGGCTCGCCGCGCCGCGTCGTGATCTCGGCGCCATTTATTGCTTTATCGTGCTGCCGATCCTGTCCTACATTCTCTTGAGCGGTGCGCCGGTGATCGGACTGATCGCGGTGCCGACCTCGCTATGGGGCGGCGTTCTGGTGACCATCGTAGTTGCCAGCGTCGGCATGGTCGTATCGCTGCCGCTCGGCATTCTGCTCGCGCTTGGCCGCCGGTCCAAAATTCCAGTGGTCAAATTGTTCGCGGTCGCATTCATCGAATTCGTGCGCGGCGTGCCCTTGATCACGGTGCTGTTCATGGCAAGCGTCATGCTGCCGCTGTTCGTGCCGGAACGCTTCGCGCCGGACAAGCTTCTGCGCGCGCTGATCGGCGTCGCCATGTTCGCCTCGGCCTATATGGCGGAAGTTGTGCGCGGCGGGCTGGCATCGGTGCCGCGCGGCCAATACGAGGCGGCGCAGGCGCTGGGGCTGTCGTTCTGGCGCATGACGACCCTGGTCATCCTGCCGCAGGCCTTGCGCGTGACGCTGCCCAATATCGTCAATACGTTCATCGCGCTGTTTAAGGACACCTCGCTGGTCTTCATTGTCGGTATCTTCGACTTCCTCCGGACTATCGAAGCCGCCCGCGTCGATCCCCGCTGGATCACGCCGAATACCAGCGTTACCGGTTACGCTTTTGCTGCGGCATTTTATTTCCTGTGTTGTTACGGCATGTCGCGCTATGCCCGTAATGTCGAGGCGCGGCTTGCCCGCGCGCATCGGCGCTGAAGGCGTGCTTCGATGGACACCCAGATCGATCCGACGGTCGGGATGAATGCCGCTCCGGAGGTCGCCATAGAGATCACCGGGTTGCAAAAATGGTACGGCGAGTTTCACGTTCTGCGCGATATCAATCTCACGGTTGCGCGCGGCGAGCGCATCGTCATTTGCGGACCGTCCGGGGGCGGGAAGTCGACGCTGCTGCGCTGCATCAATCGTCTGGAAGATTGGCAAGAGGGTCGTGTCGTCGTGGACGGCATCGAACTCACCGATGATCCGAAGCAGATTGTCGCCGTGCGCCGCGACGTAGGTATGGTATTTCAGCAGTTCAATCTGTTCCCGCATCTCACTGTGCTGGAAAATTGCACGCTCGCGCCGATCTGGGTGCGGCGCATGCCGAGGAAAGACGCCGAAGATCTGGCGATGCGCTATCTCACGCGGGTCAAAATACCGGAACAGGCGCAGAAATATCCGGGCCGGCTGTCAGGCGGCCAGCAGCAGCGCGTCGCCATCGCCCGCGCCTTGTGCATGAACCCGAAGATCATGCTGTTCGACGAGCCGACGTCGGCGCTCGATCCGGAAATGGTCAAAGAAGTGCTCGATACGATGGTGGCGCTCGCCGGCGACGGCATCACTATGCTGGTCGTCACCCACGAAATGGGTTTTGCCCGGCAGGTCGCCGATCGCATCATATTCATGGCCGACGGGCAAATCGTCGAGATCAATGCGCCTCAGGATTTTTTCGACCATCCGCGGCACGAACGCACCCGGCAGTTTCTGCAGCAAATTCTTAAATGAGGGGGGCCTTGTGGCCGGCGGGGATCAAGCGGCATCGACCCGTGTCGCACCTGCGGTTGGCAAATTACAAAGCTGTAATCTCAGCGCCTGATCACCTGAAAAATCTTTAACTTGTTTTGCAGCACCGTCGATCCTTAGCTTGTGACCAACGGCGACGTCTTGCAACGTTGGAGGATCAAAATGCTCAAGCCCGTTATTGCGGCGACCGCGCTCTTAGCGATCGCGGGCTCGACCTATGTCTATGCGCAGCAAGGATTTGGCGGCCACTATCGCGATCGCTCTTTCGATGACGGTCTGCGCGCCGAGTTCCGTTACCGGCCAAGTCCGGCGGATGTCGCAGCCTTCACCGATGCGCGAATCGCGGCGATGAAAGCGGGGCTTGAACTGACGCCGGATCAGGCCAAGAACTGGCCGGCCTTCGAGCAAGCGGTGCGCGATCTCGCACAGCTGCGGATCGACCGCATCAAGGCGCGCCAAGCCGACCAGGATCAGCAACAAACAATGTCGCCGTTCGACCGGCTGTCGCGCCGCGCCGATGCCATGGCCAAGACCAGCGCCGCGCTGAAGAAAGTTGCTGATGCCGGCGCGCCGCTTTATCAGAGCCTCGATGATGCGCAGAAGAGCCGATTCGTAAGGCTCGCGCACATGCTGCGGCCGCATCACTTCGGTCCCGGCTGGCGCCGCTTTGGCGAGCAAGACGGCAACCGTTATCGCGGTGACAGGGACGTCTCGCATGGTCAGCGCTTTGGTCAGGATGAGGGCGACAGTTCGCGGCTCTAACATGGGAAAATTGCCCGGCGCCCGCTGAATTTCGCCTCCCGACAGCGGCCGCCTTCAAGCGAGCCGCAGCACCACATAGGTTCTGCGGCTTCGTTTTTTCTGACGTTTTCGGAGGCGCTTGCTCTCCCGCGCAACAACGTTCCGGAGAATGTCGCGCCGATCAAAGCCGCCAGCGTCAAGGTGCTGTGAGTTGCACGGGCGGCGACTGCTCATCCTCGGACAGGAAGGCGACAATGCGCCCGGTCCGCTCGCGTGACCGATGCCGCATCCTCGCCGGCAGCGCCCATCGATCGGGATCGCCCGCGATCCAGGTTATGCCGCCGGTCGCGCCGCGCGTAACGACGGCGTCGGCAAATGCAGTCAGCAGAATTTCGCTGTGATAGGCTTCTCGCCCGGCTTCGGGAAAATTTACGATGTGTGTAAATTTCCAGCAGACCGACCCCTCCGATTCCATGAGCCAGTCTTTGGCCGATGACACGAGCCACCAGCCGCCGGCGCGCTCGATACTGACCGGCACGGCTCCCATGAGGGTCAGATCTCGCGCCAGCTGCGTTGCGAGAAACCACGCCGGTTGTTTCGGTCCAAACACTTGTTTGATAACCCGGATCGGATCCGTCATAGCCCGGATCGGATCCGTCGCGATGGCTGAATCGCCGGTTGTCATCACAGAATCTTGCCCCTGTTTCGGCCGCGGACGAAACATGCATCGGCTTCTTGGCGCTAGCGTCGTTACCAACGAGTGCTGCACAGGAGTGGTTCCATGCGTGAGAGTCGGCGAAGGCAAAACGGTTCGTTTTTGGCGGAGTGTGCGCGCATTCATCGGCAATGGCACGAGCGCGCCAAAGCAGGCGATTGCGAGGGTCTGCTCGCCCTTTATGCCGCGGATGCCGTGCTGGAAACACCGCTGGTGCAGGCGATTTTCGACGGCCGCCCGAGCGGCTTGTTGCGCGGCCATGCCGAGATCCGTGCGTTCTTCGAAGACGGCGTGCGGCGCCGCCCGAACGAGCTGGTCCGCTGGCATCGCACCGGCAAATGGCTCACCGACGGCGAGCAGCTCCTGGTCTGGGAATATCCGCGCGCCGCTTTGGACGGCGACCAGGTCGATATTGCAGAGGTGATGGAAATTGCCGACGGGCTCATCCAGCATCACCGCATCTATTGGGGCTGGTTCGGAACGGCTCTGCTGACCCGCAACGCGGTCGCCAAGGTCAACGCGCACGCCTGATTTCAAGATCGCGTCAGCGGGCCGTTGGCCTTCCTCCAGGCATCGATGCCGCCCGCAATATGACAGGCCGTCTTGATACCCGCGTCCTGCGCGGCCTGCACCGCCATGGCCGAGCGCTCGCCGAAGGCACAATAGAACACGATACGTTTGCCCGATGTCGCGGCAAGCTCTTGCAGCATTCCGCCCGCGCCGATCTCATCCTGCAGATCGCGGTAGGGTGCATGCAGCGAGCCGGGAATGACGCCATGCTTTTCGCGTTCGCTTTTCTCGCGCAGATCCACAAGCGCGACATCGGGCCGTCCGCGAAGCTCCATCGCCTCAATTGCGGACAATGCCCACCCCTTGCGCGCAATTTCCTCCTGATGCAGGCCGACATGCATATTGGCCGGCACCGCGACATCCATCATTTTCGG
>JAJPJB010000031.1 GCA_021324465.1 Hyphomicrobiaceae bacterium | reverse complement strand
AGCCCGACCATGCTCGACGATCTGCGCGGCATGTTCCGCGACCTCGGCTTCGCCGAAGGTAGTCACAGCGAGCCGGGACATTTCGTGATCGAGAGGGCGTTTGTCGAACGTTAAAAGCCGTCAATGGGGCCGTCGGCTGCCACGCGGTTGAGCAGATTCTGCACAGAAAAGAGGCCGCCCGGTTTCCTGAAGCCTCAGTCAACTAATTGCTCGGCGAACGGGCGCACCGGGACGATGCTCAGGCTAGCACGGCAAGGATTTTAGGCCGCACATAGGGAACTGCAATGGACGAGATCGTCGACGGTCTTTTCGAAGCATCTTGCGATGTATTGGTGATCGGCGGCGGCACCGCAGGACCAATGGCAGCGCTCAAAGCCAAGCTTAAAAGTCCAAAGGCTAACGTTGTCTTGATGGAGAAAGCCAATGTCAAACGCTCCGGCGCCATTTCGATGGGCATGGATGGGCTGAACAACGCCGTAATCCCCGGCTATGCAACGCCGGAGCAATACACCAAAGAAATCACGATCGCCAACGATGGCATCGTTGATCAGAAGCCGGTCTACAAATACGCACAAAAGTGCTATTCGATCATCGAGGAACTTGACAGTTTTGGCATTCGTTTTCTCAAAAACGAGAACGGCGATTTTGCCGTAAAGAAGGTCCATCACATCGGTACCTATGTGTTGCCGATGCCGAATGGCGAGACCGTCAAGAAGGCGATCTACAGGCAGCTCCGCCGCGCTCACATCCTGATTTCCAACCGCTATATGGCGACACGCCTGCTTACCGGCAACGATGGCCGTGCGGCGGGAGTTGTTGCCGTCAATACTCGCACTGCCGAGTTTCTGGTGATGCGGGCCAAGGCGATAATCCTGTGCATGGGCGCCGCCGGACGCCTCGGGCTACCAACATCAGGCTATATGTTCGGGACTTACGAGAATGCCGCCAATTCGGGTGACGGCTACGCCATGGCGTATCATGCGGGCGCGGCGCTGGCGAACCTCGAATGCTTTCAGATCAATCCGCTGATCAAGGACTATAACGGGCCCGCCTGCGCCTATGTCGCCGGCCCTTACGGCGCTTACACTGCCAATAATCAGGGCGCCCGTTTCATCGAATGCGATTATTGGTCTGGCCAGATGATGCTCGAGTTTTTTACCGAGCTGCAGTCAGGGAAGGGACCGGTCTTTCTCAAGCTTGACCATTTACATGTCGACACAATTAAGGAAATCGAGTCGACGCTGCATCGGGTCGAACGGCCGACACGCGGCCTGTTCCATCAGGGTCGCGGCACCGACTATCGCGAGCAGATGATCGAGATGCACATTTCCGAGATCGGATTCTGCTCGGGGCACAGCGCTTCAGGTGTTTATGTTGACGAATTCGCCCGCACTACGGTGCCCGGTCTCTACGCGGCCGGCGACATGGCGAGCGTACCGCACAACTACATGCTGGGTGCATTCACCAATGGCTCCGTGGCTGGCGAGGACGCCATGATGTATGCAGAAAGCGTCGATTTTGCCGCCATCGACGCCTGCGAGATTGCGAAAGAGCGTGCGCGTGTTCTGGCACCCACGCAGCGCGAGGACGGCATTCCACCGAACCAGATTGAGTTCAAGACGCGTCGCCTGGTCAACGACTATTTCCAGCCGCCGAAAGTTACGCGCAAATATGAGATCGGCCAAAAACGGCTTGCCGAGCTGCGCGAGGATCTTGAGAAGCGCATGATCGCCCGCAATGCGCATGAATTGCTCCGTGCCCTCGAAGCAAGCTCGATTCTCGACTGCGCCGACATGGCTGCGCATGCCTCGCTGTACAGGACTGAGAGCCGCTGGGGGCTCTACCACCTTCGCACCGATTACCCCGAGAAGAACAATGAAGACTGGTTCTGTCACACACTCCTGCGCAAACAGAACGGCCGCATGGTGAGCGAAAAGCGCTCGGTGCAACCCTATGTGGTCCCGATCGCCGAGAGTGAAAAGGATCTTTATGACAGGCAGCGCGTCCGGTTGAGCGGGTAACGCGCAGGTGCGAAAGGAATTTTCATGCCCCTTGCCACGACCAATACAACAGTTCCAGTCGTCGTCGACGACGCCAAATGCATCGCCGACAAAGGCTGCACCGTCTGCGTCGACGTATGCCCGCTTGATGTGCTGCGCATCAGCGATATGACAAAAAAGGCCTATATGGCCTACGACGAGTGCTGGTATTGCATGCCCTGCGAGGCCGACTGTCCGACCGGAGCGGTGAAAGTGAACATTCCATATCTGCTGCGGTGAGACATGCCGGAATTGTTCGAGGCCTACGAGGATCTTGATGATCTTGCGGAGCGATTGCGGGTTGCCGAGCCCGGCGCGCGGCGCGTAGCGGTCATCGAGCTTGGCAATTCCGGCGACCCCGCCGCCGTGTCATATCTCGCGCCACTGATTTCCGATCCCGATGCAGGTGTCCGCCAGCAGGTGGCGCTCGCACTTGGCGAATTCGATGGGCCTGCTGCGGCCAAAGCGTTATGCGGGCTGCTCGTCGATCCGGATCAGGTGGTCGCCTCGGCCGCGGCCGACAGCCTAGCGGAGCTGAAAGACCCGGAGAGCGCGGACCTGCTTCTGCCGCTGGTCGGCAATCCGAGCGCCTTCGTTCGCGCTTCGACGCTGCGAGCGCTCAAGGAGCTTCGTCGCCGTGACGCGCTCAGACCGGCGCTCGACGCGCTGCGCGATGCGGCGCCAGCCGTGCGTGTCCAGGCCATCGGTGTTATCGGCTTTCTGAAAATCGAAGAAGCGGTGCCAGCCTTGACCGCAGCGACCACGGACCCGGATGCGCAAGTTCGCCGCGCCGCGGTGAGCGCGCTGGCATTTTCGAATCTGAGGCCGGCCGCCGATTCCGTCACGCGCGCTTTGAGCGACAAGGAGTGGCTGGTGCGTGAGACCGCCGCCGAGACGCTTGGCTTCATGAAAAATGGCCAGCAGGCTGTATCTATGCTCGTTGCCGCACTGGCGGACGAATTTTGGCAGGTCCGACTCAAAGCGGTGCGCAGCCTCGGCAAGATGAAAGTGAAACAGGCTGTTGTCGCTATTGCTACCAACCTCACTCACGAGCAGGCCAACCTGCGCAAGGAAGCCGCTGCGGCGCTTGGGGAGATCGCCGATCCTGAGGCTGCACCTTACCTGGAGCAGGCGCAGAATGACCCGGATCCGGAAGTGCGCAAGAACGCGCGATGGGCCATCCAGCAAATATTGCTGAGGAATTCAGATTAGCGGCATGGCTTGCCGGCTGACGGCTTTTGCCAATCAAGTCATATGCTTTTCAAGCGCGCTGCAACGTTTACCGGCACAGATTGAACTCGGCACCGCCATAGACCTCGCGCGGTCTCTTTCGAGACTTTTCCGGCGGCCAAATCGCCGTCAACAAAAAGCGATGGTTTATGGCGTCAGGAATTCCCTGTTTTCTTGAATGCGGAATCCCGCTGCGGGGGGCAACCCCAGGCTCTGACCGTTACTTCGTTTTCTTCGCATCGCCCTTTTTCCCGCCGGCTTCGGGGAAAATCCACATGGCCACCACCATGAAGACGGCGGTGGCCATCACATAGGTCGAAAAACCGGGACGGATGGGCGAGCCGCTCCAATAGGCAAGAACGGCCGCGACGATCAGCGCGACGGCTGAGACGATCGCCTTAACGTCGGTCGGCATTGTCTGCCTCGCTGCGATTACGCAATCCCGCGGCGCACCGCTCGCGCCGCGGACGTTCGGAAAATTCAATAGGATCCCACCGGCACTGCCGCCGCTTCGTCCGGCCGTCGCGGATGGCCGCGCAGATTCCGCTTCAGGTAACGCGTGTCATAGCCGTTGAGGAGCGTCCCGATCAGGCCGCGATCGAGGTCCGACGTGCCGAACAGCCAATCCGCGATCGGAAAGGTCAGATTCATATTCGTCTCCATCATCAGCCTTGCATTGTGGTGCGCGGTGTGATGGCGGCGCAGCGTGTTGACAAACGGGCAATTGCGCACGAACCAGTTCTCGTCGACGTGACAGCAAAAATGCATGAACTCGTAGATGAGATACATGCCGGTAGTCACGCACATGAACAGCCAGCCCACATTGGGCGAGAACAGAAGGCCGAGAATGACGGCAAGCGGAATCGACATCAGAATGAATACGACCAGGGCGTAAGGCGGAAATACGGTCACGCGCCAATCCTTGTGATCGCGAAAACGCATTTCCTCATCGGTAAAGAATTGATGATGATTGAGCGTATGACGCTCATAGATGGCGCGCAGACCTTTGATGTTGATTGGCCGGTGCATGACATATTTGTGCACAGCCCACTCGAACACGTTGGTGAACAGGAACGTGAACGGCACGGTCAGCCATTCGAGCAAGGTCACGCCGTGGATGTGCTCGACATAGATGTAGAATGCGGCCGCGCCCATGGCATAGATGAGCACGACATGGAAATAGCCGTCATACCACCCGATGATGCGCGAGCGATACTCTTGGCGAAAATCAATCTGCCGCTGACTGATCATGGTTGCTTCTCCTCAGGCCAGATCCGCACGCCGCCACTCTGATATATCACACATCTATCACAGCCAGACGCTCCACTCAATCAGCTTTTTGCCGCGTGTGCCACCCCCTCAATGACACGCGCGACCGCGCGGTCCCGACGCGCCTCGGTCGGCTTGCCGGCAAAGATTATCTCACCGCGTTCAATGACATAGAGCCGATCGGCAAAATCCGGCACGTGGTGGATATTCGACTCGGCGATGAAGACCGCGCGGCCGGATGATCGAACATTGGCGAGGCCTTCGACGATCGAAGGCACAATGATCGGTGAGAGACCCTCGGTTGGCTCATCCAGCAGCAGCAGTCGCGGTCCAAGCGCAAGCGCTCGCGCGATGGAAACCATCTTGCGTTCTCCGCCGGACAAGGCCTGCCCGTCGCGTTGCCGGTAGCGTTCGAGCTTTGGGAACACCTTATAGGCTTCCGCGATACGCGCCTCGGCCGGCCGCGGATCGGGGCAGGCCCAGGTCGGCATGGCGATGTTCTCGGCCACCGTCAACTCGCCGAACACCTCACTCTCCTCTGGCGCGAAGCCGATGCCCATTCGCGCGATCTGAAAGGGGCGCAAAGCGCAAATGTTCTGACCGTCAAGCTCGATTGTGCCCGACACCGGCGTGCGGAAGCCCATGATGGTTCGCAACGTGGTCGTCTTGCCGGCGCCGTTACGGCCAACAAGACACGCGAACTCGCCGTAACTCACATCGAACGAGATTCGCCGCAGTACGCGGCTTCCCTGGATGTCGACAACGAGGTCTCGAACCTTGAGCATCAATGCCCTCGTCGCTTGCCGATCACAGTTTCGATCAGGTCCCGATCAGAGAAGAACTCGCCGGGCGGCAGATCAGCAAGAACCCGTCCCTCCGACAGCGCGATGATGCGGGTGGAATAGGCCGCCACCAAATCCATGTCGTGTTCGACGAGAACGATGCCTTTCACCCGCACACGCTCAGCCGCCGTTATCAGCGTTTTCATGATAAGATGTTTGTCGGCGGTGGAAACCCCTGATGTCGGCTCGTCGAGCAGGATTACTTGTGGGTCAAGTGCAAAGGCCGACGCGACATCGAGCAGTTTTTTCTCTCCTTGTGACAGTGTCGCGGCAATTGTATCGAGCCGGCGAGCAAGACCAAAGATTTCGGCAACCTCGCGCACGCGAGCGCCAATCTCGCGGTCGGCGGCAAGGCGCGCAAAGAGGACCCAACGCTTCTTCTGGCGCGAGACCACCGCCGCCGCGATCGTCTCCCAGACGGTGAGCCTGGGAAAAATCTGAATGAGCTGGAATGCGCGCGCGAGGCCCTGATCAGCGAGCGTCACCGGTCCGAAGCCCGCGATGTTCTTACCCATGAACAAAACTTCGCCGGAGGTCGGCTCAAGGAGCCCGGTGAGGAGGTTGAGGAGCGTGGTCTTGCCGGCGCCGTTCGGCCCTACCACCGATACCAGTTCGCCCTGATGCACCGCCATGCTCACGCCCTCCAGCGCGGAGAAGGTGCCGTAGGATTTGCTGACATCGCGTGTCTCCAGCAGCAACGTCATGCGGCCCTCCGCGCCAAACGGCGCCGCAGGTCCACCGCCAATCCGGCAATGCCGTCCGGGAATCCAATGACGATGAGCGCCAAAATGGCGCCGAGTACGAAACGCCAATATTCCGTCAGCGACTGCAGCTGGTCCTGCAGCAAGGTGAACGCGAAGGCGCCGACAATCGGGCCGAAAAAATTCGAACAGCCGCCGAGAACTGCCATGAACACGAGCTGACCGGACTGCGTCCAATAGACCAGCTCCGGATCCGCAAGCCCGACGCGAAAGCCAAGGATCGCACCGCCAGCCCCGCCGAATGCTGCAGAAATCACAAAGGCCGCCAGGCGGAGCCTGTGAACGTGCGCGCCCAGATATTCAGCCTTACATGCGTTGTCACGAACGGTCTTGAGGTGCAGCCCGAACGGCGAATTGACGATCCGCCACATGACCAAGCCGGCGACGATCAGCAGACCCAGACAATAATAGTAGAACGGACCGGCCAAGAACTCGATCTTGTTATAGCGCGCGAAGTCGAGACCAAGAATGTTCATGCGCGCAATGCGCATCCCGCTGTCGCCGCCGGTCAAGTAATAGAACTTGAACAGGAACGAGTGGAACAGCATGCCGAAGGCAAGTGTCAGCATGCCAAAGAAAATGCCGGTATAGCGCACACAGAGTGCGCCCATGGGCAGCGCAATCACGCAAGATGCAAGTATCGCCGCGATCAGCACCAGCTCGAAGGATTTCACCCCTATGAGACCCGACATAATCGCCGCGCCATAGGCACCAATGCCAATGAACATCGCATGCCCGAACGACAGCAAGCCCGTGTAGCCGAACAGCAGGTTGAAACCGAGCAAGGCGATCGCATAGCCGTAAATTGGAATCATCAGCCCGACGTAATAGGGCGGCACTGCCAGCGGCAGCAGCGCCAGGCCAACCGTACCGCAAACGGAGACGATCGCAGCGGGCGAAAACATCATACCATCGATCTGCCGAACAACCCCGCGGGGCGGAAGATCAGCACGGCAACTACAATCAGGTAGATCGCGAGCACTTCAAGCTCGGGATAGAGCAGGATTGCCAAGGCTCGCATCAAGCCGACGATAAGCGCTCCGGCGAGCGCGCCGCGCATCGAGCCGAGGCCCCCTATGACGACGACGGCGAAGGCCTCAATCACGAATTCGATCGCCATATCCAGCGACGCTGCGGCAGTCGGAACCACCAGCGCGCCCGCCGTCGTGCCGAGCACGGTGCCAAGCGTAAAGACCACCGAATAGATGCGTCGGACATCGACACCGAGCGCCTCCGCCATAGCACGGTTTTCGGCGGTCGCTCGCAGGACGCGACCGTAATTGGTTCGTTGAAGGAAGCTGCCGAGACCCGCCGCGACGGCAATCGCTGCCACGACCACAAGCAGGTTATAGACAGGAACGCTAAAGTCACCGCTATTTATGGTGCCGTAGATCAAATAGCCGCTGTTGAGCGATCGCGGGTTGGCACCCCAAATGAACTTGAACACGTCCTGGAACATCAGCACGAGCGCAAAAGTCAGGAGAAGCTGGAAGCTTTCGTCGCGGTCATAGATCGCGCGCAGCAGGCGTTCGATCGGCGACCCGATGAAGCCGAGCAGCACGCCGGACACAAGCAGGCCCGGTAGGATCAGCCAATCCGAGATGCCGAATTCTTGCGCGTAACCAATGAAGGTGATGCCGAAATAGGCGCCAAGCGCGTAGAACGAGCCGCAGGCCAGATTGACAATCTTTTGCACGCCGAACACAAGCTGGAGCCCGGCGGCGACCAGGAACAAAACGGCGGCGTGGAATACGCCGCCGATCAGGATATTCGCGAACGCAGACATTCAATCCGGTCTATCGGATCAGACATTAAAATGGGCGGTCTTGATCCACTCCCAGAAATTCGCTCCCGGCGGCTTCTGTAGTTCGGTTGAGTAGCGGGTCTCGAACGTCCCCAACGTCACGAAATCGTACTTGTTATTGTGTGTCGTGAAGCCCTGCACAAAGGTCTGGTCGGCGATATGGTCTTTGCGCCAGCCGCTCTTGCCGCCGAGGCTTTCGATCGACAGACCCTCCAATGCGTCGATAATATCGTCCTGGGAAGGCCAACTGCCGCCCTTCGCCTTCATAGCCTTTTCGACTGCCTCCTTGTATGACGCGATAGCGAAGTAGGCGCGGTCTGCTTCCCACTCCGGATAGTCGTCATAGGTTTTCTCGTACCAGGCGACGAATTCCTTGGCCAAGGCCGACGCGTTCGGATTCGCAAAGTAGAGCGTGTTGTGCCCGAACAGCATGCCTTCCGGCGTAAATTCCTTTTTCATGAGCGTATGCTGCCATCCGGCAGCCGGGAAGACGAGCTTGGTGCCTTCGGTCAGGCCCGCAGCATGCGCCTGCTTCATGAATACGGGCAGATCCGCGAACAACAGCGAAGAGAAGATAAGGTCAGGTTTCGCCGCTTTGAGTGCAGCCACGTGGCTCGTCAAGTCCATCGTGCCGACCTTGGGCCACTGTTCGGTGACAACCTTATGCTCCAAACCGAAGCGGTCGAGGATCGCGATGAATGCCGCCATGTTATTGCGGCCGTAGGAATAGTCAGGATTGATGCCGGCGACCGTGACGAACTTGCCCTTCCAGTATTTGATGGTGAGCAGCGAGGACATGACCGCCTCGCACTCGTTGTCAGTCGAACGGAAGAGATAGCGCGGGTTGGGGATCTTCTCGTCGACACCGTCCTGCGTGGTGCCGTCCCAATAGAGCGTAAGCGCGCGCGCTTCCTCGACCACTGGACCGAGTGCGAGGCCGACGCCGGTCGAAATGATGCCCTGCACACAGTCGACACTCTCCTGCTGTACGAGCTTGCTGAAGCGCTCAATCGTGTCCTTCGGCGAGGACTCGTCGTCGATCACCAACTCGACCTTGCGACCGCCAATGCCGCCCTGTGCGTTGTAGCGATCGACGGCCCACTGTGTCGCGCGGATGCCGTTGAGACCCGGAGCCGCGGCGATGCCAGAGCGGGGCGCCAAAATGCCGATGCGTAGCGGCTTGTTCTGCGCGATAGCCGGAGCGAACACAGTACCCGACACTGCGAGAGCGCCGGCGGCGGCCCCAGACTTCAGTAACGTGCGGCGAGACAGTTCCATGACATCCCTCCCTTGCGACGCACCTGGGTGCCTAACTTATCATTGCTATTGGCGATGATATATCAGACGCATGTCAGCAACAAGCGCAGATGGCGGCTCCCTGCATGAATCCCTCATATCCTGCTAAGCCGCTGCGCTGGTGCGCAGAAACGCGTCGATCTCAGCGCCGCTCAGCGTCCAGTCGTTGTCGAAATTGGCGACGACGGCCCTCATAAATGGCTCCGAAAACGCAATCGCGCGCTGCTTGTCGCCGAGGTAGTCGAACAGGATGGCGAGTGCCAATTGTTGAGGGCTTTCGCCCTCATACGTCCATTCGAAGCCGAACTTCGTGAAGCGCTTGACCTCGTAATGCTCGCTGAGCGGCTTGCCGTCAACCGTGACAACCAATCCGTCGATCGTGCGCTTCCCCTGGAATGTCTTCATGAGTCAGACCGATACAGTTGTGCGCGTAAAGCTCTCCACATAGTCCATCAGCTTTTCGCTGGCGCGGGCCGCCGCCTCGCCATCTCCTTGCGCGATCGCGCGCGCCTGATTGGCGTGCAGTCGCGCGCATAGCGGCAAATCGGCGGCCTCGCGATAGTGCATGTACCAGAATCGACGCGACAGCCCTTGCAACAGCTTCATTGAGCGCGCGGCGTAGTCGTTGTGCGCAGCCTCTATCAGCAGGGCGTTGAACTCGCGGTCGAGCCGCATGAATAAGATAGCGTCGTTGGTCTTGGCGGTACGGTCCATGCCGCGAGCGATCTCCTCCAGTCGGTCGCGCTGTTCGGCGGTCGCGCGTGCGGCGCCAGCGCGGCTCAACAGCCGTTCGAGCTCGCGCCGCACTTCGAGCACTAAGAGCTGATTGCGCGGGTTGATATCGGAAACCAACACTCCCTTGCGCGGCAGGATGGTGATCAGGCCCTCGCGCGCAAGGCGCTGCAGAGCCTCACGGATCGGCGTGCGGCCGATTTTGAGCGATGCCGACAGCATTTGCTCGGATAGCACATCGCCCGGCTTGAGACGCAGCGTGACGATCTGCTCTTCGATCAGGCGATAAGCCTGATCGGTCAGAGTTTGCGTGCGCGAAAGCTGCGGTTGACGCGGATGGCGCAGCGCGCTCGTGGGTGATCGCGCCACCTCAGATCTGCCTTCGTTTCGCGCGGCCGCGCACCGCCTGTCCATGCACGACCATCATGTCGATGGCCGCCGGTATCGCGGTGCGATGGCCATGCGCAATCATCGCCAGGCTGTCGCCCAACACAGCAACGTTGACGCCGGCCATCTCCGCCCATCGCGCGGAGCTGTGGTGCGACACGGGCATGTGAGCCATCTTTTCTCCGGTGCGTTTCGACTCGCGAACTTCCGTGATGGTGCGCTTCTCGCGCTTGCCCTTGATCTTCTTTGCTTCGAACGCCGACTCGGCGGTCGCCATGGCCGACATGGGCTCACGCGGCGTCTCCGCTGTCGACATTTCGCTCGCCTTCGAACACGCCGCTATTGCGCAAAGTTCTGATATATGTCTCGTATGTTACGGATAATTCTTTCGGAAGGTCAAGAGCGACCGAGCCCGGGGGTCCGGGAAGCGCGCACACATGCTGTCCATCGAGGGTGCAATTCCGCTCATCCTGTTCGCAGCACTTCTGCTGGTTCTTTCTCTGCATGGACTGGCCGCGAGTGGCCAGTTTCCGCGCGAGCAGCGCAAACCGGCGGCATCCACGGCACTTGGCGCCACCGTCCTCTACGGCAGCATTGCTCTGGCGATCGTCAGCCTTGGCGTGGCACTGATGACGGCTTGGCGGCTGATTCCCTGGTATGCAGCCGTCATCGGCGGCGGTCTGGCCATATTGGTCGCGCCATTGGTGTTGCGGCAGTTTCCAGATCGCTTCATCGACGGTCGCGCCTCGCTGCTAGGTTTTGCAGGTGCAGGTGGCCTGCTGGCGCTCGTGCTGCTCTGGCTCGCCATGAGACACGGTGCCGCAATGCTCCGCTAATACGGGACGTGGCGACCGCACACGACCTTAGCTTGGGAGGAAGGCATGATCACAGTCATCTTCGAAGTCTGGCCGAAGCCTGAACGAAAGAAGGACTATCTTAATCTTGCCGCCGAGCTTCGGCCGCTGCTCGAAAGCATCGACGGCTTCATATCGGTCGAACGCTTCGAAAGTCTTAGCGAGCCGGGCAAGATGCTTTCGCTTTCCTTTTTCAGAGACGAAGCGGCGGTCCAGAATTGGCGCCGCACAAACGAGCATCGGATTGCACAGGCAAAAGGCCGCGGCGAGATTTTTGCCGATTATCGGCTGCGGGTCGCCTCGGTCATCAGGGACTATGGCATGAACGAGCGCGCACAGGTGCCGAGCGACAGCCGCGTCGTTCACGACGGCGCTTCATAGAAATCGTTCCAGCACCACCGCCGACGAGATGCCGGATAAGATGTTGTCGGGCACGTGGGGGCGTATCGCGGCCTTTTTCTCGGAGCTTCTCGTATTGACCTTGCACGTTGTAATCCAAAGTATAAGCTTTCGCGATCTGCGGCGCGTCAGATTGCCAAGGAACTCTGTTTGATGATCGGCGGCACGGAAAATCGCGCGACCCCGCCCATGCCTCGGCCGGCCGGCGAGCAAGGCGAGAAGATCATTCATCGGCCCATCGGCCTTTTGGCGGAGCTGACACACCGCTGCCCGCTTGGTTGCCCTTACTGCTCCAACCCGCTGGTGCTTGATCCCCGCCAGGCCGAGCTCGACACGCAGACCTGGGCGCGTGTTTTTGCCGAGGCTGCGGCGCTCGGCGTCTTGCAGGTGCACCTCTCGGGCGGCGAGCCCGGCGCCAGGCGTGATTTGGTCGAAATCACCGAAGCGGCTCATCGCTGCGGCCTCTACACCAACCTGATCACCTCCGCGGTTGGCATCGCAACGAGCACCCTTCTGCGGCTCGCCGAAATCGGGCTCGACCACGTCCAGATCTCGATCCAGGACAGTGAACCGGCATCCGCCGACCACATCGCCGGCTACCGAGGCGCATTTGCCCGCAAAAGAGCGCTGGCCTTGGAAGTCGTGCGCTTGAAAATTCTGCTGACAGTCAACGTCGTTGTTCACCGCTCCAATATCGACCGGATCGGCGAGATGGTCGCGCTGGCACGGGATCTTGGCGCAAGCCGTGTCGAGATTGCGCACGTGCAATATTACGGCTGGGCCTTGCGCAACCGAGCGGCGCTGATGCCAAGCGCCGAGCAAGTCGCGCGCGCGCTGAAGGCAGTCGACGAGTTGCGACGGCGGTATCAGGGAGAGCTGGTCATCGATGCCGTGGCGCCAGATTATTATGCGCGATTTCCGAAACCTTGCGTCGGCGGCTGGGGCCAGCGCTCGCTCAACGTGACGCCGGCCGGGAAGGTCTTGCCCTGTCACGCCGCCGAATCCATCCCGGGCTTGGAGTTCTGGTCTGTCAGGGAACACTCCCTTGCCGATATCTGGACGAGTTCACCCGCCTTTAATGCCTTCCGCGGCACAGACTGGATGCAGGAGCCATGTCGAACCTGTGCACGGCGTGATATCGACTTCGGCGGCTGCCGCTGCCAGGCTTTTGCACTGACCGGCGACGCACGCGCTGCCGATCCGGTTTGTCATCTCTCGCCAAGCCATGAACAGGTCATCGCGCTGGCAGCCATGCAACACGGTGCGCCTTACCTCTATCGCACCAGTGCCGGCGCCGCCGCTTAAGCGGGCGCGCGCCGTCGATCTGGCGGTTCCGTCATCAAATGCAGAGGGTGTTGTCGTCAAGACGCAAGATAGCGCTCAATTTTCTTAAGCGTTGGAGCGGATATGGTGCCAGAGCTCATCCGTTTCCGCGTCGCAGAGGACACCTTGCCATGGCGGTCTGCCGATTGGCGAAACTGGGATTGGACGATCACGACGGCCGATCGTAACGGGCGACTTGCGGAAGTTGGTCCGGCTTTTCTGCGGTGCCGGGTTGTGCCAGTGTCTATGCAAGAACATGTCCTGCCGGTTGGGCGGAACGCCTCGGGAGGAGGAGTCGAGCCATGTGGCGGACGACTCGGCGTGCCCTCTTGCTGCAGATCGCGCTCGGCGCCGCGCTTGCCGCGCCGCGCGCCGATGCGGCGGAAAAGATTCGCGTTACGGCGCAAAAGACCGGCACGTTTGCATGGGAGCTCGAAGTCATCCGCAGCCACGGCCTCGACCTCAAGCACGATCTCACTATCGAGACCACGGCGCTTGCCAGCACCGAGGCCGGACAAATAGCGCTCAGGGGAGGCTCCGCCGACCTGATCCTGTCCGATTGGCTGTGGGTCGCGCGAGAGCGCGCGCTTGGCGACGATCTTGTCTTTTATCCCTATTCGAGTGCGCTGGGCGGCGTCATGGTGCCGGCGAACTCGCCGATCCACGGCCTTGCCGACCTGAAGGGCAAAAAGCTTGGCGTTGCCGGCGGCCCCCTCGACAAGAGCTGGCTGCTGCTGCAGGCGTTGGCGCGCCGATCAGGGATCGATCTGAAGGCACAGACCGAGATTGCGTACGGCGCCCCGCCGCTGCTGACGCAAAAGGCGCTGCAGGGCGAGACCGACGCCACGCTGACCTTTTGGAATTTTTGCGCCGCACTCGAAGCCAAGGGTATGCGGCAGGCAATCGCCATGTCCGACGTCATGCGGCAGCTTGGCGCAAGCGGGCCGGTCGCCATGGTCGGCTACGTGTTCGAGAATCGGTGGGCGGAACATCACCACGAGCTGCTCGATCGATTCTTCGCCGCCGCCGAGGAGGCGAAAGAGATTCTCGGCAGCGCGCCAGGGGAATGGCAGCGGCTTGCCGGCCGGATCGGAGTGAGCGACGCGGCGGCGATCGAGGTCTATCGACGGCGTTATCTCGAGGGCATTCCGCGCCGCTCCGTGGGCGAGGAGTTTGCCGATGCGCGGGCGCTCTATCGCGTGCTGGCTGCGATCGGCGGCGCGGATCTCGTCGGCCCGGCCCGCGAACTCGACCCTGGCACCTATTACATCGCGGGACCGAGTGAATGAATCTCGTCATGCGGCTGGGCTCGCTGGCGCTGCTGCTCGGGCTGTGGCTGTTAGGTTCGCACCTTGTCGGCGCGCGACTTTTGCCCGAGCCGCAAGCCGTCGGCCTTGCGATTGTTCAAGAGGCACGCTCCGGAGCGCTCGAATTCAATCTCGCCGTGACGCTGGCGCGCGTTGCCGTCTCGTTCGCGATCGCGATGCTATTGGGAACCGTGATCGGACTGGCGATGGGCCGCATTCCTCTTTTCGATCAGTTCGCGGACCCTTGGCTGGTCGTTCTCCTCAATCTGCCCGCGCTGGTCATCATCGTCCTCGCTTATATATGGGCCGGTTTGACGGAGACCGCTGCAATCGCGGCAGTCGCCTTAAACAAGCTGCCGGTTGCAATCGTCACGGTGCGCGAAGGGGCGCGAGCGCTCGATCGTACACTGGACGAAATGGCGACGGTGTTCCGCATGAGCAAATGGGCGCGGCTGCGTCACGTGGTGCTGCCGCAGCTTGCGCCGTATCTGGCCGCGGCCGCGCGTTCCGGACTGTCACTGGTGTGGAAGATCGTGTTGATCGTCGAGCTGCTTGGCCGGCCCAATGGCGTCGGATTCGAAATCGGCGTTGCGTTCCAACTATTCGACGTCACGCGTATCCTCGGCTATGCTCTGGCGTTCGTAATTGTTATGCTCGCCATCGAAACACTCCTGGTGCAGCCGCTTGAACGATACGTCTCCCGCTGGCGTAGCAAGCCGGCTTGATGTGCATATCAAGCACAAGTCCTATCGCACCGCCTCCGGCGGCAGGCTGCATGTGCTTGACGATCTTTTCATCACTCTGGCGAACGGGGAGGTCGTGGCGCTTGTCGGGCCGTCCGGCTGCGGCAAAACAACGTTGCTGCGCATCATCGTCGGGCTGGAGCGCGATTTCGAAGGCAGCGTGCACCTGCGAGCGTGCGGGAGTGTTGGCTTCGTCTTTCAGGAGCCGCGTCTGCTGCCGTGGCGCACCGTTGAAGAGAACGTGCGGCTTGCGGCGCCGGCGGCGAGCGAGGCGGTGCTGGGCGCGCTGTTCGCAGCGCTCGGGTTGACCGCACATTGCCGCCATTATCCGGGCGAACTTTCGCTTGGCCTTGCCCGCCGGGTCGCCTTAGCCCGTGCATTGGCGGTCGAGCCCGATCTGCTCGTACTCGATGAGCCATTTGTTTCACTTGACGCCGAACTGGCGGCGCGACTGCGTACCGAACTCGTCGAACTGGTCGCACGCCGGCCGGTGACAACGCTTCTCGTCACACATGACCTCGATGAGGCCGTGCTGCTGGCCGACCGCGTTATTTTGCTCTCCGCGTCGCCGGCGCGTGTCATGGCCGACGTGCCGATCGCGAATCCGCGCCGCACGCGTTCGGCCGATGAGCTCGCCGCTATTCGCAACCAGATCACGCGCAGCAGCAAGCAGGCCTGACGCTACGCTGGCTGCGGGGCCGGCCCGGTCCGGCGGATCATGCCGCGTTGTGGGTTGTAGCCGAGCACTGCAAGCAGAAAGAACAGCACGGTGGCGCCTGTCACGACGGCGGCTGAAACCGGCTCAAACTGGCTGTAGAGGGCAAAGCGAATAAGCTCGACCGCGTAGGTGAAAGGATTTGCGAGCGCCACGTAGTAAATGAGTTCTGAGCCGCCCTCGCGCAGCTTCCACAGCGGATAGAGCGCGGAGGAGAAAAAGAACATCGGGAACATCACGAAGTTCATTGCGCCTGCGAAATTCTCAACCTGTCGAATGTAGACGGACAGAAACAGCCAAAGCGCACCGAGCATAAGCCCCGACATGATCAGCGCCGGCAGCACTTCGAGCCAGGCGATCGGGTCGAACGTCACGTCGAAGAAAATGCAGATCGCAAGGAAAACGTAGCAAGTGATCACAGAGAGCGCGGTTCCGGCCGCGAGCTTGCATCCCAGCAGAACCCATCGCGGCAGCGGCGCAGTCAGAAGAAGGCGCATCACCCCCATCTCGCGGTCGTAGACCATCGAGAGCGAGGATTGCATGCCGTGAAACAGAAGGATGATGCCGAGCAGCCCAGGCACGATATAGACCTGGTAGGTGATGTACACCTTATAAGGCGGGATGATCGAGACACCGAAGACGTTGTAAAAGCCGGCGGCGAACACCGCGAGCCACATCAGCGGACGCACCAAAGCAGAAAGGAGCCGTCCACGCTGTTGCACGAATTTGAGGATCTCGCGCGTGGTCACCGCGCGCAGCGCGCGCAGTGTGTGAGTAACCTGTCCAGGCGCCGCCGGGGTTTTTGCCATGATCGACCTGCTGGCGATCGTTTATTGCATCCGCTTAAGCCTAAGTCTTAATTAGGACGGCTTGCAAGCCAGGGGCTCTAACGAGATGGCCACCGAACAGCTCGCGCCGGCGCTTCTTCTCGATGGCGTTGTAAAGACCTATGGCGCTATTCGCGCGGTGGACGGCGTCAGCCTGCGCGCATTCGCCGGCGAGTTCATCGCCCTTCTTGGTCCAAACGGCGCCGGCAAGACCACGCTGTTTCAGATGCTATCTGGTCTGTTTGTGCCGGATTCCGGTCGCATCGAGATCGTCGGCCAAGATATGCTGCGTAACCCGGTGCCGGCTTTGGCAAAGCTGGGCATCGTCTTCCAGCAGCCGACGCTCGACCTCGAATTGAGCGTTACCGGCAATCTCTTGTTCCACGCCGGGTTGCACGGAATTCCGCGCGCCATGGCCAAGCAACGCATCGAGAAGGAGCTAGCGCGGCTTGGGCTCGCCGAACGTGCTCACGACAAGACGGCGCACCTGAGCGGCGGCAACCGCCGTCGGGTCGAACTCGCGCGCGCCCTGTTGCACGATCCACGGGTGCTGCTGATGGACGAGCCGACCGTCGGTCTCGATCCGGCGAGCCGCAGCGATCTTCTCAAGTTGATGTTGAGCATGCGCACCGACCGCTCGGTCGCCGTGCTATGGGCCACCCACCTTTGCGACGAGGTAGCCGGAGCTGATCGCGTCATTGTGCTGCATCATGGCAAGGTGCTCGCCGATACGACTCCGGCCCGGCTTGTTGCGGACTGCGGCGCGAGCACGATCGAGCAGGCTTTCCTGGCGATGACGGGCCCGCAATAGACCGGCGCAATCAGAGCTTAATCGAGCAACCGGAGCAAGGCCCGCCCGGCGGGCGTACGAAACTCGGCCGCGCTGATGCTGCCGTCATTGTCGCCGTCGGCAGCTTTGAAGCGCTGCTCGACAATCGCGAAATATTCGTCCTTGCTCAAGGTCTTGTCCTTGTCCGGATCGGCGGCCGCAAAGTCCTTGCGGCTCAGCCTGCCGCGCAATTCCCTGACATCGAGAGTGCCGTCCTTGTCGGTGTCGAGCCTGTCGAACAGATTGCCGGCAGCCTTCTTGGCCTCGGCGAGGTCGACAGTATTGTCCTTGTCGGTGTCGAAGCGCGCGACCGGCGACGCCCATTTCGCCCATGCACGGGCCGCGGTAGCCGCGGTGATTAGACCCGTGATTGCTACCGCGATTACCTTGCGTCGGGAAACCATAGGGGATCCTCGTCAATAAGAGTTTTGTTGTCAGGTATGTTGCTAAAGATGCCTCCGCAAGGCATCCTACCACCTACCGCGCAACCCGGCGTAAACGGCGAGCGGCATGCCCGGAAGGAAGGTGCGCGGATCGGTCAGGTTGAGATAGGGAAATGAATTGGTATCGAAGAATGTACCGGACACGTAGTAGTGGCGATTGAACAGGTTTTTCACAAGGCCAAACAGTTCGACATTCTTCGACAGTTGATAAGACGAATGCAGGTTCGCGATCCAATAGGCCGGTACCTTCGGGTTCAGGTTTGAGCTGTCGCCGACCAGCCATTGGCTGCCGATCGCATAGATGTCCGCGCCAAACTTCCAAGAATCGGTGATCTGATAATTGAAGCCGGTCTTGAACCGGTAGTTCGGAATCCCGGGGATATGATCTCCGGGAGTGACCTGAATGTTGCCATTGGCATCGGCAAAGGGATTGTTCGGTGACGACAACGTCAACGCGCTCAGATAGGTCGCGTCGACCCAGATGTAGTTGGCGTAAAGGTTCCAGCGATTCCATTTGTAGGACAGGCTGGCTTCGATTCCCTTCCGCAGCGTCGGGCCGCCATTCTGGAAGAACTCGTGACCGGGCAGGGGGCTTGCAACATCGATGATGTCGTTGGTGTTCAGCGCGTGAAATGCGCCGATCGTCCAGGCGAGCGAGCTGTTCGCCGTATCATGGTGTCCGCGCAAGCCCGCCTCGAATGTATGCGACACCACTTGTTGAAGCGGTGGATCGCCGACCAGTGCATTGTCGATCAAGCAGGGCCGTGTCGGGTCAGAGCAGGAGAGCTCAAGCGGCGTCGGGGCACGGTTTGCTTCCGAATAGCCGCCATAGACGATGAGGTCGGGCGTCAGCTTATACGTCGCGCCGACTGTGGGGTTGAGGCGGCTATAGGCGTGGCTGCCGTTAAGGCCGGGATTGTCGCCGAATTCGTCCTGCAAACCGATCTGCGCGAGGTTGAATCGCGCGCCAGTAGTCAGGGAAAGGCGCGGCGTGACATCGAACGTATCCGTCGCGTAGACGCCGGTATAGAGCGTCTTGCCGCCCAGCCTGACTGGCGCCACGTCGCCCGAGGGCTGGTCGATGAAAAGGCCGCTGCGGACTACGAACGGAAACGTGTCGGCGTTGAGTGTGCCAAGCTCGCTCAGGGTCGTGAACTGCACAAGGCCGCGGTCGACGCTCACCCCGATGGTGAGGTTGTTGTCGTGATCGAACAGCCGCGCCGAGGAACTCGCCTGTACCGAACCGCCGAAGCTATTGGCGGAGGTCCAAGTGCGATCGATCTCCGCCAAAATACTGGGCGGCCCGAGACTGCCGGTCGCCGGGACCGTGCCGCCACCGATTGTCGTAAGATTGGACAAGGTGCCGTCGAGATTGGGAAAGCACAGCAGCGCCGGATCCGGGCATCCGCTATTCTGCGCAGCCGTGCCATTGCCATCGATGTGGCGCTGCCAAAATCCGCGATAGTAGAGATTGGTTTGGAACGTAAGCGCATCGGTCGGCGTCCAGCTTCCGCTCGCGGTGAGGAAGGCCAATTGATTGTGCGTTGTCTGCGGAGCGGTGTAGATGCTCGCCCAGTCCCGCTGCAGCATCTGCACCGGGGTCGCGACGAGCGCGCCAAATCCGTTGTCGGCGCCGGTGAAGGCGACATGAAATTCGGTCTGGTCGGTGCGCGCGCCGACGTCGGCATAAACGCGCCGCAGGTACGATGGCGAGTCGTTGCGCCAGCCGGCATCATTGATCGCATCGGCTGTGATGTAGCCGGATAAATTTCCAGCCTGGCCGCCGGCCTGGACCGAGGTGCCAATCCGGCCGAACGCGCCGCCCATCACCTCTCCCTCCGTGCCGTGATAGGTGAAGCCATTCTTCATCTCGAGCGAGAGTGCGCCACCGATGGCATTGAGCCCATAGATCGGGTTGCTCGGAACCAGGGTCATGCCATTGACGGCGTTCTCTGGCAGGAGGTCCCAATTGACGATGTCGCCAAAGACCTCATTGATGCGGACCCCGTTCTGATAGACCGCGAGTCCTTGCGGTGTTCCGATGACCGGCGAGGCGATGTAGCCGCGATAATTGAGATCGCGCTGGAATTCATTGCCGGTCTGGTCGCCGAGCGCCACGCCGGGCAATCCACGCGCAATGGCGTCCAGCAGGCTCGGGGCCTGGGCATGGTCGAAATCGGGCGCGGAGAGCGTCTGGACATTCGCCGGAACTTTGTCGCGATCGATGGCTCCGGGCTGCGGCGCGGCGGTACTGGCGGCGGCTTCCGGGGCGGTAACCGGGGCCGCTGCCGGAGCTCTTGCCGCAGCCGGGCGTGCGGCGGCCCGGCGCGGCGGCGGTACCGGCGTGGTGCCGATGACGCGGATTTCTGGAAGCTTAACGGTGCTCGGCTTTGTGCCCGCGTTGTCCTGTGCGGCCGCGATCCCCGCCGTCGCAAGCACGCCGGCGACAGCGAACGTCACTACTCGGCAAAACGCTGCCCGAACCCCCCACAAGCGTACACCAGCAACACCAATGATATTGCGCACGGGCGACCGGTCCCCACGGCCGACCGAATTCTGGGGCTATTTCCTCGCGCCGTCACGGAAGGTTTTTCCAAATGGAACCGGGAACTTTTGGCAACCGGGCAGGTCTCCGTCCAGACGGCGTTCGCAGCCCAAATCATCGGGCCGCCGACAACAATTGCACGGCGGTGCGTATCAGTTCCGGTAGATTCTGAGCATCAAGCTTCTGCTTCAGCTGCGAACTGACGTTGACCACTGTCTTGTAGCTAACATTAAGCTCTTCGGCGATGCGGCTGTAAGGCCTGCCCTTGGCCAGGAGCGAGAGGGTTTGCAGCTCCCGCGGCGTCAGCTCGGCGAGCGGATTATGCCGCGCTGGCGCGTGTGCAAGCGCCACCTGCATGGCGAGCTCGTTGCTCAAATACGGCTCCCCGGCGCGGACCTTCTCGAATGCGTCTCGGAATCTATCCGCCGAGGTGTCTTTGACCACGTAGCCCATTGCGCCAGCCTGGAGCGCGCGCGTCACGATAATAGGATCGCTGTGCATGCTGAATACGAGAATTCGCACGCGCCGGTCGTGCGCGGCGATCCGCCGGATCAATTGGAGGCCGCCAAGCCCGTTGTCCCGCATGGCGAGATCGACGATCACCATTTCGGGATGATGGCGGCGGTAGAGCCGGTAGCCCGAGACGACGTCGCGCGCCTCGAGTACATCAGTTACGCCAGCGTCTTCCAGCATGCGCCGGCAGCCTTGCAGCACAATAGGGTGGTCGTCGATGACAAGGACGCGGCTCATGCCTGCGTACCGTTCCATGGCTTCATGTCCGTCCCGCCGTCTTGCGGTTCGGCCAAAGGAATAGTGATGCGCAGACATGTGCCGCGGCCGGGCCCGCTGTCGACGACATAGCGGCCGCCCAAGCCTTCGACCCGTTCGCGCATGCCGCGCATGCCAAGCCCGGCCGGCGCGTCAGGGCTGATCCCGCACCCATCGTCGCTCACAGTCAATGCGAGCGGACCCTCGGGCTGTTCGCAGCCAAGCTTGACTGAGACGGTGCTCGCCTGCCCGTGGCGAATGGCATTGGTCAGCCCTTCCTGGATGCAGCGATAGAGGGTGAGGTCGATCGAATCGCCGTAGCTGTGCAAGAGCTCGTCGGCAATGAAGGCGAACGACATCTGCGGATTTTGGCGTGCCCGATCATGTACGAGCTGGCGGAGAACCTCCTTGAGCGGGACATGGCCAAGCGCCATCGGCCGTAGCCGGTCAAGCATACTGCGATTGATGGCCTGTAAATGATCAACGATGGTCAGCATCTCGCGCAGGCGTTCCGACACGGTCTGCCTTGGTTTGTCGGGGAGCTGCCTGGCGGTGCTCGCAATCGACGATGCGTTAGCCTTAAGCCCGAACAGGCAAGGCCCGACTTCGTCGTGCAGCTCGAGCGCGGTACGCCTTCGCTCGTCGTCCTGAGCGGTAATCAGCCGACGATTGAGTTGCAGGTTTTCTGTGCGCGCCGTTTCAAGTGCGACGGCGAGCGAATTGAAGTGACTGGTAAGGACGAAAAGTTCGCGCGCCTGCGGCGGCGGCAATCGCACATTGTAGCTCTGGCGCTCGAGATCGGAGAGGGCGCTTGCAAGCGCAGTCAGCGGATTGAGCACGCGCCCAAACAGAACGTAGAGAATGCCGACAACCGCAACGTTTAGCGCAACGGCCACCCCGCCGATCACGACCATGTTTTGCCAGACTTCGGCGATTTCATCCGCTGGCTCGCCGACGATTTCGACTTCGCCGAGCTTCTCGCCCTCAACCATTACCGGCACGTCCACAATCTCGGTCGGCGGGGCGACCAGGGCCGCAAACCACGCGGGCGCAGGTGCGTGAATGTCAGGGCCTTGACCGGCGGCACCGGACAGCGGCGCGAGGATGGGGTCGCTCTTGCCGTCCTTCACTGTGATCCGAACGTGGCGCATCGACCGCAGTTGTGCCGGCAAGACCGTCAAGAACTGCTCGGCCGGAAGCGCCTGACGGAGCAGAGTGACAGCGTCGCCCACCAAAAGCCCGGCAAGACGCATCGACGCGGCCATTTCGACCCGCGTTTGGGCGCGGGCCCGCAGGATGGCGACAGCACCGGCAATGAACACCGCGACAAGGTCAATGAGCACAAACACGAGCAGCAGCTGCACGCGGACCGAACGGCTCTGCCAAAGTCCGCGCCAACCCTGTCGTCGCGACCGCGACGGAACAGGCAGTGCCGCGAGAGCAGCTGCAGGCTGTGCGCTGATGATCGTCCCCCCTCTACAACAGTAGGCCGCGTCGAAACCGGCAGCGCGCCCGCGCTGATGGTGCCTTCCCCTTGACCGGCAAGCACACACTGGGCCCGGGGCAATCCTCTCAGCCGCGGCCGATTTTTTCAATCCGCCGATCGGGCATGGAGGCGGTATCCCACTTTTCGGAAAAGCTGCTATGGTGGGAGGTCGTTGCCAGTCGCGCCAAATCTGAGCAATTATGGCTTGCGCCGCGCTTTCCACGGTATATGCTGATGTCAGCACCGCCGTCGCAAAGAGCGGTAGACGTGAACGGAGGATTCTATGGCCTGGACGACGCCTGTTCTCGTGGAGATTTGCATCGGCCTTGAGATCAACGGCTACCTGCCGCCGGAATTCTGATCGACCTAGCTCACCTCTACGAACCCTGTGAAAGGGCGCCTGACCGCCATCGTTCTCGGTGCCGCGGCGGGAGGTGGGTTTCCGCAATGGAACTG
The DNA here is from genome assembly GCA_021324465.1 of Hyphomicrobiaceae bacterium. Lineage (GTDB taxonomy): Bacteria > Pseudomonadota > Alphaproteobacteria > Rhizobiales > Xanthobacteraceae > BOG-931. The sequence continues at coordinate 59,456 of JAJPJB010000031.1, read as the reverse complement.
CCGGTGTGCGGTGTGCCGGCTCGCGTGGGCCGGCGACGCACGTGTTAAGCCGCGCACCCAGGCCAGCCTCGCAGTCTCGGCGGACGGCGAACATTGGACATTGCTCAATGCTTCGCCGGATTTGCGCGCACAGGTGCAGGCGACCTCCGCACTATGGCCGCGCTGTGGGGTGCGCGGCAGTCCCATATCGGCCGTTGTTCTCACCGGTGCCGAGGTCGACCAGACCGCCGGCTTGCTTACATTGCGCGAGCGGCAAGGCTTTGCGTTGCACGGCACCGCCGAAACCCTCGCGGCGCTCGACGCCAATCCAATCTTTGGAGTTCTCGCCGCTGATGTGGTGACGCGAAAAGCGGTTGCGCTCGGCGAGCGGTTCGGGCTGCGCGGCGATCTTGAAGCGGAGCTGTTTGCCGTTCCCGGCAAAGTCGCTCTCTATCTCGAAGGCGCCGCCCCGGCGCTCGCTGCGGGAGACGGCGCTAACGTAGGTGTCGAGCTGGTTTATGGCCCAAAGCGGATCGCTTACGTGCCGGGCGCAGCGAGCGTGACGGCAGCCATGCGCGAGCGGTTCGCGCATGCCGACGTGGTGCTGTTCGACGGCACGCTTTTTGTCGACGACGAAATGATAGCGAGCGGCACCGGCATCAAGTCTGGCCGGCGCATGGGTCATATGCCGCTTGACGGGGAAGACGGTACGATCGCCGCGCTCGCAGACCTCAAGGCGCGGCGCATTTTGACTCATATCAACAATACCAATCCGATCCTCATTGAAGGCTCCGCGGAACGCCGCAAGGTCGAGCAAGCCGGGTTCGAGGTTGCGGAGGATGGCATGGAGATCGTGCTGTGAACGCACTGAGCGCCGACGAACTCGAAGCGCGGCTGCGCGACATCGGTGCTCGGCGCTACCATAGGCTCCATCCATTCCACAAGCTTCTGCATGGCGGTCAATGCACCAAGGGACAGGTGCAAGCCTGGGCGCTCAACCGCTACTACTATCAGGCGATGATACCGGTGAAGGACGCGAGCCTGATCGCGCGATGTGAAGACCAGTCGACGCGCCGCGAATGGCGCAGCCGTCTCGTCGATCACGACGGTGAGCGCGAGGGCGAAGGTGGCATTGCGCGCTGGCTCAAGCTCACCAGCGGTCTCGGGCTTGAGCGAGACTACGTCGTATCGCTGCGCGGCCTGTTGCCGGCAACCCGGTTTGCTGTCGACGCTTACGTGCATTTCGTGCGTGAGAAATCGCTCATCGAAGCGATTGCATCGTCGCTCACCGAGCTGTTCTCGCCGGGGATTATCAGCGAACGAATCGAAGGCATGCTGAAGAGCTACGATTTCGTGACGCCGGAAACGCTTGCTTATTTCTCACAACGTCCGCCGCAGGCCGAGCGCGACTCCCGATTTGCGCTGGACTATGTCAAGAAGTATGCGCGTACGCCCGAGACGCAACACAGCGTGCTCAGAGCGCTCGAATTCAAGTGCGATGTATTGTGGGCGATGCTCGACGCGCTTTATCATGCTTATGTCGCGCCCGGGCATATTCCGCCTGGCGCCTTCGTGCCGAGGGACTAGCGAGGAGCGCTCGATGAGCAATGTCCCGTCCGCCATTGCCGACGAGGCGCGGCCGCGGCTGCCGCGCGGCGTGCGGCTTGTGCACAATGAAGCGCAGGGCGGTTGGGTGCTGCTCGCGCCGGAACGGGTATTCAAGGCCGATGCCATAGCCGCCGAGATCGTGAAGCGCTGTACCGGCGAAGCGACCTTCGCCGACATCGTGGACGATCTGGTCCGAACCTATTCAGCGCCGCGCGAACGCATTCTCGCCGACGTAACAGCGCTCTTGCGCGGGCTAGCCGACAAGAAGCTGCTGGAATTGTAGGCATTAGCCCCGGCGGGGGCAGGCGTGCAGGTTCCCTGATGTCTCTCGCGCAAATTTCCGTCGCCAAGGTGATCAGGATCATCGCTCCGTGGCCGCGTAGAATTTCCGGACGGCCTCCATCAACCAAGACCATGCCTCTTCCTCGGCGGCAGATGCCGTTTTGCTGATTGCAATCTCCAAATAGGAAATCTCGCGCTCGACTTTTTCGCGCGGCAGCATGCCGAGGCGGCTCACCAAAATGGCTGCCTCAACCACGGCCGCCTGCGCGCGATTGAAGCCCTTGAACGGAGCATGCATCACAGTGCGCAACACGCGGCAGTGGAAGCGCGGCCGCTGCGCATCCTCCGTGACATGCGTGACCGCGAGTTCTGCATGGGCCAGCGCACTGGCGAAGCGCGGCACAATGAATTCATCGCAGGGCGTCGTCGGCCATTGGCGGCGGCCTGTCAGGCAACCCGCGAAAACACGGACATCATCGGTAAAATTGGCGACCGCAAACGGTGTGCTGCGCAGGTTGTCGAGCGTAGTGGAAGGATGAAACGGCGCAACGATCCATCCGTCACCTTCGGCAACGATGCCGATTGGCGCCAGATGAACCCGGCCCGCCTGATCCACCGTTGAGACGATGGTCTCGCGAATCATCGGCATCGGTCATCTCTTACCGGTCATCGCTTGGTTGCACGCAACGTGTGACCTGCCTCTGCGAGGTGGGTGAGATCTTCGGTTGGCGGGTCGGCGGCGCAGCCCCAATCGAGCGGGGAATCCTGTGCGTAGCGCTTGCCAAGCCGCCACGCTATCTCCGCTTTCATCAACTCTGTGCCGAGATAGAACGCGTGCGGGCCGTCTCGCTCGACGCCGAGCCTGGAGAACAAGGACATGGCGTCCTGCGCCACGTAGTGCCCGTCTCGATTGTAGATGTGAATGCCGTCCTCGGCAATTTCGATGCGGAAGTTGAGATCTTTGACCTCGGCGGCAAGCTCGGCGATCTCATGCGGCGTATTGGGAAACGGTTTGCGATCGTGCAGCGCGAGCAGGGCGCGACTGTAATCCTTCGGCAGGCTCGCGTCCTCCCGCGCCGCGAACATGATGCGCCGGGCTGCATCGTGCTCTTGGATCGTACGCCGCGTGTGGGGACTGACCTGAACAACAAGCAGATTGCGGATATAGAGTTCTGAGCAGATGCCAAGCAGAGTTGCCGTTACGCCGTCGGAATCGGCATCGGTCAATTCCGTCAGATTTCCCGTTCCCATGAGAATTTCCGCGGCCGGAAGACGGCGCCGCAATTCCGCGTAACGCGCGAGCGAGCTCATGAATCCGAAATGGATCGGATCAAGCACCGGATCCAGTATTGCCGATATGCCGCGCTTGTCGGCCGCTTCCGCAGCCCGCATCAAGGATGACAGGTCGCCGTGAGTTGCAGGGGTCAGAATAGGGGTCGTCCCTGTATCGCCGGCGAGAGAGAGCGTCGCTTCGGTCAGGCTCAACAGGAATCGCGCACCGGCTTTGGCGCCACGGCACAATTCGCCGACATCGGCAGAGTCGACGCTCACCTCATAGCCGCTCGACCGTAATGCAAGCACGGCATCTTCGAGATGCGGAAACGGCGTATCCGGCAGGCAGCCGAGATCGATGACGTCGGCGCCGGCCGCTCGCAGCGTGGCCGCGCGCGAAAGTATTTTCTCGACATCAAGAACAGGCGCATCGACGATCTCGGCGAAGATCCGCATGTCGTGGTGCGACAGATCGGCACGCTGAGCGCGCTTTCCGAAAAAAGCGGGCAAGTCCTTCAGTTCATCGGGGCCGCGCACGAAGGGCAGGCCGAATTCGGCGCTCAGCCGTGCGAGGTCGGCCCGACAGCGACCGGGCAGCATGACCCGGCTTGCTTTGACCGGCCGCGGCAGGCGTCGCGTAATGATCGCTTCCGTCATTAGCGCGGCAACCTTTACTCCGACGTCGACCACTGACCACTCGAAATCGAGATCGCCGATCCCGCTGAGGACCTTTTCCAGTCGGGCGCGGGCGAGATGGCCGGTCAGGAAGATCGTTCGCTGGGTCATGCAGAATGCGCTTGCAGTTCGCGCTTGCGCCTCGCCAGACTGGTCTCCAGCTGCTCGAGCGTTTCGACCACGAGGGTATCGGCAAATGATTTCAAACGCTCGGTATTCTTCAGATCGATGTCGCGCGGATAGACCTTGACCATGCCCTTGGGGGCTTCAGTCTCGAGCTCGGGCGCCGTGTCGCAAGCGAAAACGATCGCGGGCACACGGCATTTGCCGGCCTGGGCGAACACGTTCGTGACAAGTGTATCGGAAATTCCGAACACGCATTTCGCCACGGTGTTCGATGTGGCCGGCGCCAAAATCAGCGTATGATAAACGCCATAATAGAAGAATCCGACCGGTGCCGCGCTTGCGGTGGTATCACGAAAAACCCGCGCCGTTTTCGGCAGCTTTAATCCCTGCCGGTACATGCGGATGACTTCGCTGGCGGCTTTGCTGACGAACAGATCGACCTCGTCGAGTTCACCAATCATCCGCAGACATTCCTTGAAGAAATGTCCCGAACCTGTCAGGGCCCAGCCCCATCGCGGTGTTTTGACCTTGGGCATGGTTTCCTATTCTAACCCATCGGACCTGAGCCGGCACTATTCAATCTCGATTCCGGCGTGGCCGACGCCTTGAATTGCGTCAAGCAGCGCGTTCTGATCAGTGGGGCCAAAGAGAAATGCGGCGGCGTTGCCGGATCTGAGTTGCCGTGCAAGCCCTTTATCGACGACGTGTTTCGCGGCCAGCTCGTCACATTGTACTCGGGTCGACGAAAACTCCACGTGCTTGACGAGAAACAGCCGGCGCGCGCCAATCGTGGCAGCAAGCCAAGCCGCCAAAGTGTCGGAGGTTACGTCCCATGATGCCGCAAGGTCGGCTGCATTGAGCACCATGCGCGTGGGCATCCATACCGGAACATGCTCCGCCGCAAGTTCTCGGTGAATGCCATCTGTCGAATCCGCCGCTGCCAGCGTTCCATCGAGGCTCGCCAGCGCCCGGCCAAATTGTTCCATCGCGAGCAGGGCCATGTGATGAGCGGCACGGTTGTCAAATCCCATTTCGGATTGTGCCGATCGCACCGCGTCAGCGAACGGTCCACCGCCGGGCACAAGCACGATGCGGCCGGCGCACGCGGCAAAGGCCTTTACCCAATGGCGCAAATGCACAGAGCGGGCGAAACTGCCGCCAAACTTGACGACAACAGGGCCGTTGCCGCTGCCCATTCACGTTCCGACTTTGGGACCAGTATCCGCTGCTGCAGCGGGATAAAGGTGGTGCACCTTGGCGATCTCGCTGGGTCGGCGGCGCGTGATCTCCGCGCCGGCCCCGACTTCGAGCTTCTCGACGCGAACCGTCACGGCTGCGACCCGAGGATGAGTCAGGATGACGGCTGCGATCCGTTCGGCGAGCGTTTCGGCCAGCGCTATATGCTCCTGCGCGACGATCACTCGGATCGAATCGGTGATCACGTCATAGGAGAACACGTCGCGAATGTCCTCTGGCACGTGCTCGGGGCGGAGCACCTTCACGTCCACATTGAACCGGACATTTTGCGGTCTGCTTCGTTCATGAATATAGGCCCCGATGCGAACCGGCAGGACGAAATCGCGCACGAAAATGCCATCGGTCTCGCCATCGTCCTTGCGCGGGTCGGCTGAATATCCGCGCGCCGCCAGCAAGCGGTAATCGACATTGGCGATGGTCGCCGGCGCCTTGTCGAGCTTCCGCTGATCCGGCGGTATCAGCGCCCGTACGACATCGACTGCGTCGGCATTGATTTGCGACGCCCGATCCGCGCCGGCGCACAGCGCGCGGCGGAATCCGAGCACATCCGGCGACAGCAACAACAGACGGGGGATATCCGGTGCTTCGAGAGATCCTGCAAGACCCGTCATCAAGCTGTGTAAACGCATCGTGTCGACGAAATGTCCGATCGCTGCAATATCCATATGATCGAACAAGCGGCCGCCGCTCTTATGAGCGGTATCGATCATCGCGCCAGCGAAGCCGCTGCGCGCCAAGAGCGGCAGCAGAGCTTTGTCGGCCCCGTGGTCGGCAAACATCACACCGATCAGGCTGACCCGGTGAGCTAGCGATGACAGCGCGCGGATGCAATCGTTGCGTCTCTCATCCGGATACAATCCGACTTTGACATAGCTTGCACCTGCATCGGCAAGCTCGGTGACCCGTCGCGCAATCGCGCCAGGCTCCATCGCAAGTTCGCCGGCGACCGCGCTGACGGGGCGCCGTCGTGCCAACGCGGCGATCGTCGCCCGCACCACAGCGGTCGGAACGGCACCGAAAGCGGTGTTGGCGTCCTTGAGATCGATGATATCGGCACCATGCCGAATCGCAATTTCGGCTTCCTCAGGACCGCCTACGCTCGCAAGCATGAAAGTCATCAATAAACTCCACCCCTAAAGAATAAGGACGTGCGCACCTATTTCAGCCGGCAAGTGGCGCAATTTGCCGCCGACAATTTGGGCGCTACCGCCCCAGGGGAAGACGCGGGCCAATGCCGACGATTGTTTTTTTGGCAGCGATGCATGCGGCTCTTGTTGCACGTGTTGACGCGTTCAAATCGTCTTGGGTGGCCGCCTCGCAGCCCTCCGGATAGTATGTGAGACAAACCAGAATTCCAAGTATTATAATGGGTTAGTGCGGGGCGCGAAGACGGGAGTGGACGCTTGATCCGAGCTATTTGCGCGACCGTAGTTGCATGCGGCGCAATTTCCCTGCCTGCCGGCGCGGCACCCCTCGATGTCAAGATCGGCTATCTCGGCCGTGCCGACAGAACGGAGACGATTTCGCTCGTCGAAATGCCGCCGGGCAATGACGGCATCGCCGGCGCCCAGCTCGCGATCGACGACAACAATACGACCGGCAAATTCCTCAATCAGTCGTTTTCCGTTGAGGACGTGCGACTGAAAGACCAAGACGATCCCGCGGCCGCGACAATGCAACTCGCCGATCGCGGTATCTCCCTTTTCCTCTCCGACCTTCGCGCGGACATGTTGCTCAAGGCCAGTGACGCTGGGCGCGCGCGCGGCCTCATTTTCTTCAATGCCGGCGCAATCGATGATCGTCTGCGTCAGCAAGACTGCCGTGCCAATGTGATTCACACCGCACCGAGCCGCGCCATGCTTGCGGACGGCCTCGCGCAGTATCTGGTGTGGAAACACTGGACGCGATGGCTCCTTGTCGTGGGTTCCCACGCGCCGGACAAGCTCTATGCCGATGCGCTGCGCCGATCGGCCACCAGGTTCGGCGCCAAGATCGTTCAGGAGCGCGTGTTCGAAGATACCGGCGGTGCCCGGCGCACAGACAGCGGCCTTGTGCAGATTCAAAGCCAGATACCGCTCTTCACGCAGTCGGCACCCGATTATGATGTGCTGGTCGCCGCTGACGAAAGTCAAGTCTTCGCCGATTATCTGCCATATCGAACACGCGATCCGCGACCCGTAGCAGGGTCTGCGGGTCTTGAGCCGACCAGCTGGGACGCCGCGCTGGATCAATGGGGTGCGATCCAGCTGCAGGATCGGTTTGAACGAAAATTTTCCCGGCGCATGACCCCTCTCGACATGCAGGCGTGGACCGCAGTGCGCATGATCGGCGAGGCGGTGGGAAGGATCGGCACCGCCGATCCCGAGAGGATCCTCGACTATATGAAGGGGCCGGACTTTTCGATCGCCGCGTTCAAGGGCCGCAAATTGACGGTCCGGGACTGGGACCTGCAACTTCGTCAGCCGATCCTGCTTGCCGACGGGCGTACAGTCGTTTCAGTGTCGCCGCAGGAAGGATTTCTGCATCAATTTTCGGAACTCGACACGTTGGGCATTGATCGCCCGGAAACCAAATGCCAGCTGAAGTGATCATGCGGGAGATCGGAACGATGTGGCTTCGGCTTGTACTCGGTATGGCACTCAGCGCGCTGCTTGCGGGCGAGGCCGGCGCCTTCACCGCCTATGTCTCGAACGAGAAGAGCAACACGGTGTCCGTCATCGATACCGAGAAATGGGCCGTGACGAAGACTATCAAAGTCGGCCAGCGGCCGCGCGGCATCGCCTATACCAAGGATCAGAAATACGTGCTCGTCGCGGTCGGCGACGACGACACGATTCAGATGATCGATACCACAACGAATGAAGTAGTCGACAAGCTGCCGTCTGGCCCCGATCCGGAATTTTTTACTCAGGGTCCGGACGGAAAATTCCTTTACGTCGCGAATGAGGACGACAACACTGTCACCATCATCGACATCGCCCGCCGCGCGCAGGTTGGTGATGTACAAGTCGGCGTCGAGCCAGAGGGCATGGCAGTAAGTCCTGACGGCAAGATCCTCATCAATACGTCCGAAACCACAAACATGGCGCATTTTATCGACACAGCCACGCGCCAAGTAGTGGCGAGCGTGCTGGTCGACGCGCGCCCGCGGTTCGCTGCCTTCAAGCAGGACGGCTCGGAGCTTTGGGTATCGTCTGAGATCGGCGGAACTGTCAGCGTTATCGATCCGGTCAAGCATGCGATCAAAAAGAAGATTTCCTTTGCGATCGCCGGCATGCGCCCGGAGCCGATCCAGGCGGTTGGCATAAACCTGACCCGCGATGGCAAGATCGGTTTTGTTGCGCTCGGGCCGTCGAACCATGTCGCGGTGGTCGACGGCACGACACATGAAGTCAAGAAATATCTCCTGGTCGGAGAGCGCGTCTGGCACATGGCATTCACGCCTGACGAGAAATATCTGCTGACGACCAACGGCGTGTCGAACGATGTTTCGGTCATCGATGTCGGGGCTTTGAAGGTGGTGAACACGATCCAGGTCGGCGAGCAGCCTTGGGGAGTCACGATCTCCGACCGCTGACGAGTGCCGCGCTTTCTGGAGTGGACGATGAATCGCCTCGGCGTTCTTTTCGTTTCGGCCATATTCGCGACGGCAATGCCGTCAGCCGCGCGCGCCGCCGATCCACGTTATCCTGACTGGCCTTGTGTGCAGGCCAAAGTGCCGGAGCTGTCGGTCGGGGCGATGTGGGACGGTCCGTCAATCGCTGATGTCGGCAACAGCTGGCAGGACGATCCCAAGATCAAGGATCTTGTCGCCCTGTTGGCCGCGCGCCGGACCCCGCTCGATGCCGCCAAAAAGGCAATCGACGAGTTTTTGGCCGCAATCGCTCCCAGTGACAAACAGAGCGCTGCGACAAAGCTCTTCGCGGGATTGTTCGACACTTTGAACCAGCAGCGCAGCGAGATCATGGACGGAATCGAACGGGTGTCGCGGAACGAGAAGGAGCTTGCGGACAAGATCAAATCGGACGTGGAGAGCCTGCACCGGCTCGAGGACAAGCCGAACCAGGACCCGTCAAAGGTCAACGACCTTGCCAGTCGGGTCGAATGGAGCACGCGCATATTCGAAGATCGACGCAAGACCATCCGCTATGTGTGTGAAGTGCCGACCACGATCGAGCAGCGCCTGTTCGCGCTGGCGCGAGCGATCCGACAAAATCTGAACTAAGACGGAACTCTACTCGAGATCGGCCGGTTTGGCTTGTTGCAGCGGAAGTCCTGCGGCCTGCCAGCCGTCGGTACCGTCCGGATACCAAGCGACATTTTCATAACCCATGGTCAGAGCCCGCTTGGCGGCGTTCCAAGACATCCAGCAGTCCCTGAGGCAATAGAAGACCAGCCACCTCGCGTGGTCGCCGTTGCTAAGGCGTTCAAGACCTTTGCGCAGGTAATTCTCAGTCGCTGCTGCCAGCGCACCGTATCCGGTATCCGGCAGCCAAATGCTCCCAGGAATATCGAGCCGCACTTTTTCCTGCCAGATCGTGCCGGACGGCAAACTGGCTGGGCGCGGCGCGTGCGGCAGAACGTCGATGAAACCTGCGCCAGCCTGCCACAGCCTCTCGGCCTCTGCCGTCGAGACCACGCGGGCGCCGCGCAACGTTGCCGGCGTCGGCGCGCGGTAATTCTGCATGCGATACTCGGACGGCTCTTGCGGCGCGCCTTGACCGAGTGCGTGTGTACCGGCAATCGCGACAATGCACGTTCCCACCACGATAGATCCGACCAGCGCGACGGCGTGGCGCGTCATGGCTTTTGATTCAGTGAATGGCCGCTGATCGGCTGCTCATGCTCGTCAAGGATGGGCACGCCGAAATCCAACAGTATCTTGTTGATGGCGGGTTGGTTCTCGGCGATCAGCCGGTTCAGCTGTCTCTTCCAATTCTGATCGGATGGTCGGACGCCCATGGTGATGTGGTAAACGAGATGCGGCCCGCCGGTGTCCTTGAGAAGCAGCGCCACATGCAGCGGAGGATTTGCGCGGGCGGCATAATATCCTGCGATTGGTCCCCACAGCACGCCGGCATCGATGTCGCCTGAGGCGAGATCGTTCATCATGGTTACGGCCGAGGAGTCGAACCGGGTGTCGACCATGAGCGGATACGGCTTGGCCTTCGCCATCAACCCGTCGGCAACAAGATACGTGGCTGGCGGCGTGCCGGCAATGATGCCGAGTCGTTTGTCCTTGAGCCGCGCATCAGCCAAGGTACTCACCCCGTCGAGCGGACCGCCCGCCTTGGCGACGAGTGCATAAGCCGTCTCGTAATAGGGATTCGTATTTTGCACCAGCTCGCCGCCTTGCGGGTAACCCATGATGACGTCGCACCGATGCGAACCAAGAGTCATGCGCACGAAGCCCGTGGCCTGTGGAAAATACGTGTAGGCGAGCCGCTTGTTGAGCTTGGCCGCGAACAACTCGGCGAGCTTGTTTTCAAAGCCTTCGCCCTTCTCATTGGAGAACGGCAGATTGTTCGGGTCGGCGCATACCCGCAGCACGTCCGGATCGATCAATTCCAGCGCTTCACCCGGCCCCCCCTGCTGAGCTGCCGAAGGGAGCGGCACGGCGATGACGGTCGCCGCTGCGCAGGCCACCGCGGCGCAGATCGAGATGCGATGCCGGGCTGTTCTCGCCATCGCGCGTGCCTTTCACTGGGTTCCGAAGCAGGCGTCCTGTGCCTCCGCCGCCGACTTCGGCTTGTCGTCATGTTTCTCGGGCCGTCCGCGGCCGACCGCATTGTTAGCGCGGGCTCGCAGATAAACATAGATGTCGTCGATGACGCACATCACGTTCTTGCTGGTGCCAAACGCAGGCATCACATTTTCGTTCGCGGTATTCACGTTCTTGCGACCATTGGCAACAATGCTCAGAAAATCGGTGTAGCCGATCGTCTTGAGCGAGTCGGCCAGCGCCGGCGCGTAGGACGAGCCCAGTCCGTCCGGCCCGTGGCAGACGTGACACTCAGAATGGTACCGGATGAAGCCGGAATAGGTGTACCAGTCAACCGTGCCGTCGGGCTTTACGTTGTAGGTGGGATTGCCGTCCTTGTCGTAGTACTTGCCATCCTCCTGCTTGACCGCCTTTGGATCGCCTGATCCGTCCGCACGCGCTACTCCCGTCCAAAGCAATATTGCGGCCAGCACGAATGCGGCCGCGCCGAAAAATGATTTCACGGAGGGTTCCTTACGCAGCTAGCGGTTAATCAGATTAATCTCCGGCACGCCGTCTTTGACGGCGTGCCGGAACGGATTTTTCTCTCAGCTTCGCGTAATCTCAAGGCAACGCGAAGACTGTGAGTTGCCCGCCAAGCGCCGTGTAGTTGCTCAACGCCGCATAGCCGCCTACCGCGCCCAAGCCGGCGTGCGGGTCCGTCAGGCCAGCCGCAAGACCGATGCCGGCCCAGCCGCCGACACCCGACAGCACGGCAATGTACTGCTTGCCGTTGTGCATATAGGTCATGACGTTGCCGATGATGCCAGACGGAGTCTTGAACTTGTAGAGTTCCTTGCCCGTCTTGGCGTCGACCGCTTTCAGGTAGCCCTCCAGCGTGCCGTAGAACACCACGCCGCCCGCGGTCGCAAGCGCGCCGGACCACACCGAGAACAGCTCAGGATCGGACCAGACGATCTTTCCCGTCTTGCCGTCCCAGGCAATGAAATTGCCCATGTTCGAGTCACCGGGGGGCGGGTACATCGAGAGCGTGGCTCCGACATAGGGCTGTCCCGCCGTGTAGCTCACCTTAAACGGCTCGTAGTCCATGCAGACGTGGTTGGTCGGCACGTAGAACAGCTGCGTTTCCGGCGAATAAGCGGCCGGCTGCTCGTCCTTCGATCCGAGTGCGGCCGGGCAGATGCCTTTGGTGTTGTGGTCTTCGCCGTTCTGGTCGGTTGAATATTGCGACACGACAGTGGGCCGGCCGTAGGTCGGCGAGTTCTTGTTCATGTCGACGCCAGTGGTCCAGTTCACCTTCGGATCGTATTTCTGCGCGACGAGAAGCTCGCCGGTTTCGCGATCCAGAGTATAGCCGAGACCATTGCGATCGAAGTGCGTCAGCAGCTTGCGCTGCCGGCCGTTGATTTGCTGATCGGTGAGGATCATCTCGTTGACGCCGTCGTAATCCCACTCGTCGTGCGGCGTCATCTGATAGACCCATTTGGCCATGCCGGTATCCGGATTACGCGCCCAGATGGTCATCGACCATTTGTTGTCGCCGGGGCGCTGCTTCGGATTCCAAGTCGAAGGATTGCCGGAACCGTAATAGACCAGGTTCAACTGCGGATCGTAGGCCATCCAGCCCCAGGTGCAGCCGCCGCCGATCTTCCACTGATCGCCTTGCCAGGTCTTGATGCTCGAATCCTTGCCAATCGGCTTGCCGAGCGCGGTGGTCTTCTCGGGATCGACCAGAATTTGATCGTCCGGTCCTTCCGAGAAGGCGCGCCAGACCTGCTTGCCGGTATTGATGTCATATGCGGTGACGTGGCATTGCACGCCGAACTCGCCGCCAGAAATGCCGACAAGTACCTTGTCCTTGATCACAAAGGGCGCCGACGTGCCGGTCTGCGCCTTCGTTGGATCGCCATTTTTCGCGGTCCAGGCGACTTTGCCGGTTTTGGCGTCGAGTGCAACCAAGGTAGTGTCGGCCTGGTAAAGGAAAATCTTGCCGGCACCATAGGATAGTCCACGATTGACCGTGTCACAGCACATGACCGGGATGACGTTCGGATCCTGCTTTGGCTCGTACTTCCAGAGGATCTTGCCGTCGTTGTTCAGATCCAGAGCAAAAACATTATTGGGAAACGGCGTATGGACGTACATGACGTTGCCGATAACCAGCGGAGCGCCTTCATGGCCGCGAAGTACGCCGGTCGAGAACGTCCATGCCACCTGCAGCTTGCCGACGTTGCCGGTATTAATCTGCTTGAGTGTCGAGTAGCGTTGAGCATCGTAGGTGAGTGAGGGCATCGCCCAGTTGTTTGGGTTTTGTGCCGCCTTGTCGAGATCACTGTCGGCATAGACGTGACCTGCGGCGAGCGCCGCAAGCATGCCTATGCAGGTGCCAAGCGGAAGTGAAACATAACGCATCGTGCGTCCTCCCTTCGACTTTCTCTGGGAATGCACCGACGCGAATAAGCCCACAGCAAGCTCGGCCTCGCGGCGCAAACCCATGCCTGGGGAAGCATTTCCGGCAGCGTGTCACGGCTTCAGCCTGTTGCGAGGAATGGTTTTTCTCTCGTAACGCGACTGAGCCTTCGAAGAAACGTCAGCCCTCCCTAAAAAGCTGGCGTCCTTGAAGCCGAAAACCTCCGCAAATAGTATGCCCGCGTTTTTTTGCAGGCAATAGCAATTCGCAGTGGCCGGCGGTCCCGACATTCCGCCGCGTTGTCGCATTCGGAGTGTTGCACCGTGGGCAGCGACCGCCAGCGCAGAAGGCTCGTCCAATCGTCATATGGCCGCCTGGCGCGGGTAGCGGTCGCGATCGTGATAATCGCATTGGTCGGGACAGCAACGCTGACCTATTCGCAGGATCAAGCCGAGCCGCTGCGTGTCGTTGAAGTCGCTGACGGCGATTACGTGCATTTTGGCGCGATCGCGCTAATGACTGCGGAGAACGAGGGCGCGATCGCCAACGTCGGTTTTGTGATCGGTGACGACGCGGTCGCGGTCGTTGACACCGGCGGCAGCGTGCGGGAGGGGCGCCAGCTCCTGGCCGCCATCCGTCACGTGACGCATAAGCCCATCAAATACGTCATCAATACCCACGCTCATCCGGATCACGTGTTCGGCAATGCAGCATTCGCACCGCGCGCGGTCTTTATCGGTCACGTCAACTTGCCACGGGCGCTCGCGCAGCGCGGGCCATACTATCTCGATGCGTTTCGCCGCAGCATGGGAGGCCTGCTTGATGAGGTCAAAGTCGTCCCTCCGACATTGACGGTTGAAAGCGAAATGCGACTCGATCTGGGGCACAGAAGTCTTGCACTGAAAGCGTGGCGTGCAGCGCACAGTGACAGCGACCTCACGGTCCTCGATGAGACCAGCGGAACCCTGTTCGCCGGCGATTTGGTATTCTTGCAGCACGTACCTGTTCTCGATGGCAGCATTCGCGGCTGGCTCAAGACCATCGATGATTTGAAGGCAATTGGCGCAAAACGGGTCATCCCAGGACACGGACCGATGGCCGAATGGCCGGCCGCACTCGCCCCAGAACAGGGTTATCTCGAGCATCTGGCCAGCGATTGTCGCGATTTGATCAAGCGCGGAGTCCCGCTGGCCGCCGCCGCGCAGACGGCCGGGCTTTCGGAAAAATCCCTCTGGCAGCTGTTCGACGACTATAATGCGCGCAATGCTACGGCGGCCTATTCCGAATTGGAGTGGGAGTAAGGGATGCGGCGTCGGCCTGCGGAAAGTGGAGAAGGGGCGATGAATCGCACGCGCTTGCAAACTGTCGTGATGATTGGCCTTGCGGTCGCTCTTGCGGTCGGTGCTGCGCGATCTGTCCCGGCGGCCGAAGCTGACGACCCTTGGCCGGATCTCGCGCGCGACGTCTTCGACGGTCGCCCGCTCGCCGATGGCACAGGTCTCACTGCAATCGAGATGCCGGCGCGCGCCGAAGATGCCGCGATCGTGCCGGTCACGTTGCGCGCAACGCTGCCGGCCGGTGACACGCGCGTGCCCAAGGCCTTCACATTGGTGATTGACGAAAATCCAGCGCCTGTCGCGGCGACGTTCAAGGTGGGCCCCGGTGTGACGATGATCTCGACGCGCGTGCGGGTGAACTCCTACACCAATGTCCACGCTGTCGCGGAGCTGAGCGACGGAAAGCTTTACATGGTGCAGACCTACGTCAAAGCTTCCGGCGGCTGCTCGGCGCCCATGGCAAAGAACGGCGACGGGGACAAGGCCAATATCGGCCAAATGCGTTTCCGGCAATTTGCGCGACCAACCGGCGCGGAACCGGCCAACGGCCTGCGCGAAGCGCAGATCATGATCCGCCATCCCAACAATTCCGGCCTGCAGCGTGATCCGGTGTCGCTGCTCTACATACCGCTGTATATCGTTCGCGACCTGCGGATCTGGCAGGGCGATCAACTGCTGCTCGAGATGGACGGAGGCATATCAATCTCTGAAGATCCGAACATCCGGTTTTCGTATATGCCAAATGGCGCCGCCAGTTTCCGCGCCGAGGCGATCGACACCGAAGGTCATGTCTTCAAAGGCGAGTGGCCGGCTGAACCGGCAATGTAAGCCTTCGTTTTCCGATTCGATGGATTCTGAAAACGTCCCAGCTCTTTGTTTTGTCGCATTTTCTTAGGGAAGACCGGTATTCACTTTTCCGGAAAATGCTCTGGCGCGGGCCGTCGCATTCAGAAGCAGCGTACTTCCGCTTCCGCCTGCGCGCGGCGCAGATCCTCGACAGCGTTTCTGGCGATGTCCGTCGAGCGGAACTCGCCGCCGAGCATTCCTGGTACCTGTACCATCCGCAGCACGGTTTCCGCAGCGACGTAGCGATCATATGGCAGGATCGATGCGATGACGTCGATCGAGCACGAGCACTGTTCGAGCGAACGCCGGGTCTCGCCGTTGGCCTTCATGCAGCCGAACACGTAGTCGACGCGCGCGGAGGTCGGATAATCGTTGAGTTCGGCCGCCTGCGGCGATGCGTCGACCGCGCAGGCAAAGATCAGCGCCGCGCCGGATGCGAGCGTTTTGGCAAGCCGAGCCATGCATTCCTCCACGCCGGGCGATTTCGTAGCCGCCTGGATTCTGAACTATGATTATCCGCATGGCGCGGACAACGGCAACGGGCGTTGCGTCGCGCAACTGGCGGTTCCGAATGGCGGCTCCATGGCTCTGGCTATTTTCGACTGCGACGGCGTGCTGGTCGATTCCGAAATTCTCGCCAACGCGCTGCTCGCAGAGATGATGACCGAACTGGGTCGCGCAATGACTGCCGAACAGGCGCTGCAGATATTTGGCGGTCGAAGCCTGTCGGATGTTCTGGCGCTCGCTGAAGACATCTTGGGCCGGAAAATCCCCGACAATGTGGGGCTGCGCTACGCGCAGCGCCTGTCGAAACGGTTGCGCTACGAACTCAAACCCGTTTTCGGCGTCCAGGAGGCAATCGCCGCATTGACCTGCCGGCGGTGTGTGGCGTCCTCGTCGACATTCGAGCGCATCCGGCTGTCGCTCGAGGTGACCGGGCTTGCACCATTTTTCGGCGATCACATCTTCAGCGCCACGCAGGTGGCGCACGGCAAGCCCGCGCCCGACCTCTATCTGCTCGCGGCCAGAACCATGGCTGCGGCGCCGGGCGACTGCGTCGTTGTCGAGGATTCGCCACTTGGCGTCGCCGCGGCGGTTGCGGCTGGCATGATCGCGATCGGCTTCACCGGTGCCAGCCATGGGACTGCCGATCTCGCGCAGCGTCTTGCGGCGGTCGGCGCGAGACGGGTAATCGCTGCCATGAACGAGTTGCCGTTGGCGATTGCGACATTCGTTTCATAAAAAGGCGGTCATTGCCCCGGCGCAGAGCGGATGGTGTTAAAGACTTGCAGCGCAGCGACATGTTCAGCGACATCGTGAACGCGGAACAGCGAAGCACCGGCGGCATACGCGGCAAGGCTGGCTGCGATCGTGCCGATCAGCTGCGCCTCGACCTTGTTGCCGGTGAGCGACCCAAGAAACGCCTTGCGCGAGGCGCCGACCAGAATTGGGCAACCGAAGTCCAATAGCTCGGCCAGGCGGGCAATGACCTCGGCATTCTGGCGCGCTGTCTTTCCGAATGCTACGCCAGGATCGAGGATGATGTGCGACCGCGGAATTCCCGCGTTCTTTGCGAGCATCAGCGAGCGGGCAAAGAAGCGTCTAATATCGGCGATGATGTCGACGGCGGGATCCTTGTCAGCGCGATTGTGCATCACCACGACGGCCGCTTCGCCGGCGGCCACGACTTGGGCCATCGCCGGATCCCGCTGCAGGCCCCAAACGTCATTGACCACGACGGCGCCGCGCTCAATCGCCCGTGCGGCAACATTCGCTTTGTAGGTGTCAATGGAGAGCGGGACGTCGAGCGAACCGGCGAGTTCGCTCAAAACGGATTCGACGCGAGCGAGCTCTTCAGCTTCTGATATCGGCACCGCCCCCGGACGCGTCGACTCGCCGCCGACATCGATGATGTCGCAGCCTTCTGCCGCCATCTGTTTTGCATGCGACAATGCCGCTTCCGCCGTAACGAACCGGCCGCCATCCCAAAACGAGTCCGGCGTCAGATTCAGTATTCCCATGACGACCGGGCGCGTCCCGATCTTGCCGAGAAATGCGTCACGCCGGGCGCGCTGATCCGCGCGCATCGGTCTTCTCTTCCCTGTGCGGATATTCGCAATGGTAGTTCTTGACGCTCCACTTCGGATGCTCGCCAATCCATTGCGCGATATAGGGCTGCGCCGAAACCAGGCACTCGCGCAGCGAGCCTCCCGATAGATAGTCGAGGCGCTCCTGCTGGCAGTCATTTGGCTGCGCCAGCGCGCATACAGTGAAAACGATTGCTATCAGGTCCATCGGTGGCTCCGTGGCGAACAAATTAAGGTGCCTGCATGCAATTTTCATGCAAACCAGGTCTGACGGCGCTTAGTTCCGTTTGCCAATGAATATCTCGCCCTTTCCGAGAACGGCCATATCGCCGGCCAGGCGTCGCAGTGATCGCTTTAGAAGCGAGGCTGCACGCTTGCTATAAGGACGGATAAATTCCGACCACAATTTCATGGCGAGAAGCTGGTGCTGTCCACAGTCCAGGAAGGTCGGTGACAGCTCGCCGGAGCCTTCGGCCAGGACAATGGTGCCACGCTTCATCAGAAAGCCGGGGAGGGGGCCGGCCTGATCCAATACCAGTAGCGTGCCGGCAATCATCCGGCTTCCCGTATAGGCGCCGGATTTACCTTCGATGATCATCGTGCCCCGCCGCATGCGATCACCGGCGCGCTCGCCCGCGGGACCGCGCACCACGACCACACCACCTCGCATGCCCGTCATCTCGCCTGCCAATGGGGCGCCAAGATGGTCGCCCGCGCCGCCGAGGATTTGGAATTCGCCGCCCCTCATGCCGGACGCAGCCCACGGACCGGCGTTGCCCCGGATCACGAGCCGCCCGCCTGCCATCAGGCGGCCTGCTTGGGTGCCGACATCGCCGTCGACGCGTATCTCGCCGCCGGTCATGGACTGGCCGACGTGGTCAAATCTCTCACAGGCGCCCTCGATAAGGATTCTTTCGACGTCGCCCATGCGCACGCGAAATATCTCGGCCACGTCGACAGACTGGCGCGTCGTCTGCAGCGCGATGCGCTCGATTTGCGAGGCGGTTTTGCCGGCGAGCAGATGCGGCACCAGCGGCGACAAATCGAGCCGCTGTTTCGGCCGCTGGCGTAAGGTGAGGACAAGCGGCTTCATCGCGCCAGATGTCGCAAATGATAGTGATGCGGGCCGAGCTTGCCGCCGTAATTGCCGGCGCTGATCCGCGTCGCGCCGCGCTTGGGACCAAGCTTGACGATTGCGGCGATGCCCGCCCGCATCGCCGCAGCCACCGCCTCCGAGGTGAGTCCGTCGATGACGATCTCGAGAACCGAGCCCGCCTCTCCATCGAGCGCGCTGTTCACCGCGCCGCGCAAGGTCGGGCAATAGGCATCATTGGTCGACGCCTGCACGCCCTTGTATTTCGACCCGACCTTGGACCCGGAGCGGACGATCCCTCCTGGAAACGGCGCGATCACGTCGGGCACCTTGGCGATTGCTGCCGCGGCGGCCTCGGCGGCCGCAAGCGCCGCCTTCGCGGTGCGGCCGATCACGAGAAGATTGCCCCCGCCGACGGCCTTTTTCCGAAGGCCGGTCGTGGCCTCGCAGACAAATTCTCCATCCATGACCGGGATCCGCCAGAAATGCTTCTTGCCGAAGCGCTTGGAAATCTGCCAGCCGTCGCCGAAATAGCGCAGGCCATTGCCGAGCTTGAGTGTTTCCTCGCCGTCAAGCCCGGCGTAGCAGGCCGAGCCCACGCTGGTGAGCACGCATTGCGCCACGCGCGACAGCAGTTGCTTCTGCAGTTCCGTCGTCGATACCGCAAACAACAGAACGCGCATGCCGGGCCGCCCGTCCGGCGTTTGCTTGGCAGTGAGTTCGCGATCAATGCCGGCTTCGCAGCCGCATCCGATTACCGATGTGGCAAAGCCGGTCATGCTCAGCGCTGCCTGACGCGCCCACCGCGCGCTGTCAGCGGTAACAACCACGGCGGTTGCGCGCATGTCGAAGGCCTCGGCGAACGTGTCGTCAATCCGTACGTCGTTGACGGTCAGGACACGCATGGCACGCGCTCGAACGGGTCCGGGCGCCCGAGCACGTGCTCTGGGACTTTGACGAAGTCATCGGATAGCCCGTAGCGATCCTCATAATAGGCTTTCATGCGACGATCGATAGCGGCATCACGTTCCGGTCGTACTGTCAGAGCGCGACCCCAGCGATGTTGCGTGACGCGACCGTCACGCACGACCAGCTCGCCGTCTTTGAAGACCAGCGCAGCAGCACGGAACATTTTGGCGCGATCGGCATCATCCTCGTAGACCGCGACGTCGGCGACGGCGCCCGCTCCGAGATGTCCGCGGTCGCGCAACCCAAGGAGACGCCCCGGCGCGGCACGCGTCATCGTCGCGATCTCACCCAGGGAATATTCGCGCGTGATGGCTGGCAGCGTGGTGACCGCCAGCGCCTCGGGCGGCAGTTCGGCCAGCCACTGTGCGCGTCGTTCGCGGCTCATTAGCAATGCGAAAATTTCCGGGTATGCCGTAAACGGCGCTCCGTTCGGGTGATCGGTTGTGAAGAAAACGCGCCGGGGATCCTCGATCAACAAAAACAATTCGAGCCCGACCGCCCACTGCACGGCGTTGTAGAAATTGTTGCGCCGGTAATCATATGGAACGATACCAGCGCCGTTGGCATCACTGTCGAGAATCACCCACTTTCGCGGGCTGGCCTGTTTGCGTGCATTGAATTGACGCAGGACATCGGATGAAATGGTAACGGTCTGGCCGAACATGACCTGACCGACGTCGGCGGTCACGGTGTTGGCTGCGTTTACGGCTGCGGCGAGCGGCGCAGCCGCCGAAGAGAATCCGCGATCGCCTTCCTTACCATAACCGTAGAACTGCAAATGCGCGAGGTGAAGGGGGAGGTCCTCCGCGGCGGCTATCGTGGTCAGCGCTGTCTCGAAATTTCCGGCCAGTCCAAGATTGTTGCAGTGAACATGAAGGGGATGCGGAACGCCAAGCGCGGTCACGGCATGCTGCAATGCTTTGACGATCCGCCGCGACGATACGCCATAAGAGGGAACGACATCGTCGAACGAAAACGCGCGCACATTCTCCTTGAAGGCGGCCGCGCCGCCGGCATTGACGACCTTGACGCCGAGCGAGCGCGACATTTCGAGCGTCCACGCGACGTAATCGCTAATTGCCGCATCGCTCTCGTTGGCCTGCAAAAGCCTAAGCAGATAATCATCATTGCCGAGTATTACCAATATTGCCTTGTCGATGATCGGGACATCGGCAAGCTCAAGATGGGCATGCAGCGCGTAGTGCGGCGAAACCGCCGGCTCGACCACCGTCGTGAAACCCATCTCCGCGTATCGGCATCCCGTCTCGAAAGTCGACCATCCGGCCTTTGACAAGGGCGTCGCGATCGGGCGCGGTGCAGCGGCACGATG
This sequence comes from Hyphomicrobiaceae bacterium, assembly GCA_021324465.1. GTDB lineage: Bacteria > Pseudomonadota > Alphaproteobacteria > Rhizobiales > Xanthobacteraceae > BOG-931. The sequence continues at coordinate 38,463 of JAJPJB010000031.1, read as the reverse complement.
ATATTCCGGCAGCAGAAGCCGCGCCGTATTCACGTTCCAGCCCGCTATGTGGGAGTGAATGTCTATGGCGCCGGCCATGACGATCTTTCCGGTCGCATCGTAGGTCGCGTCGGGACGATCACCCGGCGGCACCTCGATGATCCTGCCGTCGCGTATCCAGAGATCGCCAACGGCGTCACGATTGTTGGCCGGATCGATGACCCGGCCGTTCGCAATGCGCGTCAACACGGAGGCTCTCCGGGCAACGCAGCGCAAATGCGCCTGATCGCTTCGGCAGTCGAAATCGCGCCGCTCGGCTGCGTCGCTTCCACCGTTGCCAGCGTTCCCGTCAGCGACACATGCTCTACGGCAATGTGGTCCACTCCGGGGCGGCCTACCGCGATGTGAACACGCGGCCGCGAGCGAAAGCCTGCATCGCGACCGGTCAGTGCAATGGTTGGCGGCAGACCGCGCCACCGCGGCGCTTGCGCGCGATAGGCCGATATCCAAACAACGCAATCCGTTTCGCCGCTCTCGACCAGTCGCGTGCTGTCAAACAGCCACGGATCGTGCTCCGCGAAGCCTCTGCCGAGGCCAGTTCGCATGGGCATCCCCGTCATCCAGCCGCAGGTTTGCAGGACGCCGATCGCGTTGTCGCCAGGAGTGAGCGGCAGCGCGCAAAAGCGTGTCGTTGCGTTCAGATCGCTGATCAGGCCGCACAACATTTCAATGGTAAGCGCATCAAGCGCTTGCGGACTCCAGATTGCGACACCGAATTGCGCCGCTTGCAAACCGGTTGCAGCTTCATCGAGAATTTTTTGCGAAGCGGCGGCGCCGGTCGTGGGCCGGCCGGCAACGCGCGCGCGCAGCGCTGCGAGCACCGCTGGTAAGGCCCTTGGCTGCTTGCCGACGAATGTTAGGCTGATTTCATTTGGCGCGCGTTTTGCCAACTCGCCGCCGGGACAAAGCCAATAAACGCGGCGCGCGGTCCCGTGCTGGCCTTGGCGGCGTGCCAACTGATCGAATAGGCGTTTTGTCGACCCGATCTCGCCGGCGCCGAAGATTTCTCCGGCCAGCAAAAGCGTGTCAGCTCGGGCATAGGCTTCGCTTGGCGTCGTCAACATGACGCCGGACGAACGCATGACGTCAAGACCACGCAGCACCGCGTCTGAATTCATGTGGTCGATAATTGCGCCGGTTCGCTCCGCCAGGGCGATCGCTGCACGTGCGCCTGCGACGTCTGTTCCGAGACCAGCGATGAGAGGCTGGCGGCTTGCGGCGAGGAGTTTTGCCGCCGCGGCAACAGCGCTGTCGAGCGTTGCCGGCTTACCGGCAATCCACGCCTGCTCCATGCACGGTCCCCCCATCACAGCCGACAAATGACGATCCGGTGTTCAGGTGTCGTACTTGATGTAAGCAAAACGCTGATCCTTCTCAGGCGTGCCCTCAAGTGCGCCCCCTTCTTTCGCGGGCTGCCACTGCACAACGTCCTCGATCTTCTTTGCCAGTTGGAAATCCTTGTCGGTGATGCCCTTGGCGGCATGGTTTTGCAGCCGCACCTCGACCCAGGCATAGGAGGCCGTGATGTCGGGATGATGCCACGCCGCCTCCGCCAGATGCCCGACGGTATTGATCACCATCAAGGTACCCTTCCAGCTGTTGGTGCGGTACTTGCGGCGAATCCAGCCATTTTCGAGATACCAGTGCGGCAGCTCACGCTGCAGCCGCTGTCTGATCTCTTCGTCCGAATAGGTTCGCTCTGTTTTGACTTCGGTCATGGACGTCCCCAGAGTGTAATTGGCTGCGCCCCGATTGCCATCGGGGGCGAGATGCAGCAGTGTAGACCCGTATCGTTGTTCAAAAAACCCACGCGTGGCAACTTGGGGAACTCGCGCTTGCACGACAGCGTCTCGCAGGCGGTACGGGTTACGGTTACCGCCCCGGCGCGGTTGCATCTCGGCTTTTTTGATCTGAATGGCGGCCTCGGCCGCCGTTTCGGTAGCGTAGGCCTCGCGCTCAGCGAGCTAAAGACCAGGCTGACAATTCGAAAAACCAAGACTACCGAAGTGGCGGGACCGGAAAGCGATCGCGTACGACGCGTGCTCGATGCCACTGTCGCATTGCTGGCACTCGATAGCGGCCACAGTGTAAAGATCGCCGAAATCGTTCCTGCACATTCCGGCCTTGGCTCCGGAACCCAGCTTGCGCTCGCTGTGGCAGGCGCGATACGCCGCCTGCACGGCCGACCTCTCGACGTTGAAGGCGATGCACTGAGATTGGGGCGGGGCGCGCGTTCGGGTATCGGTATCGGTCTGTTTCATCATGGCGGTTTGCTCGTCGATGGCGGTCGCGGCGATGAGCCAAGGCCGGCGCCGATTATCAGCCGATTGCCATTCCCGGATCGTTGGCGTGTTCTTGTTATTCTTGACCCGACGCGCCGCGGCCTGCACGGCGCTGAAGAGACCAGCGCATTCGCGGCACTTCCACGCATGCCCGAAGCCGACGCGGCGCGCATGTGCCGTCTCATTCTGATGAAGGCGTTGCCGGCACTCGCCGATCATGACATCACGAACTTTGGAGCTGCCATCAAGGAATTGCAGATGTTTATAGGCGACTACTTTGCGCAGGCGCAGGGCGGATTGCGGTTCAGTAGTCCGGCCGTTGCCGCTGTCTTAGACACGCTTGATCGCGCCGGCGCCTATGGCATCGGCCAAAGCTCCTGGGGACCCACCGGCTTTGCCTTTGCGCCATCGCCGGACGATGCACTGCGCCTTGCAACCATCGCCCGAGAAGATCCGAGCAGCCAAAGCCTGGACATCCGAATTTGCAGAGGCCTCAATCGCGGCGCCGAGATTGTCGCCAAGTCGCAGTGCGTCGGCGAATAGCCAATTGTAAGCGGGAGACGATTATGGCGGAAAAGAACATCCTTCATATGGTCACCCCGACCAAGCATGCGAGCCCTTTTGACGTGAACATGGCGCTCGATGCCGGCTACGACGCGGTTCTTACCTACACCAATGTGACTGTCGACGAAGTGACGGGGCTGGTGCAGGACGCGATATTCTCGCGTCCTCCGAAGGTCGGCGCTAGGACCGGGATGTTCTTTGGTGGAAAGAATGCAAGTGTCGCGTTGGATATGTTGGCCAAGGCCAAGAAGGCTCTGATTCCCCCGTTCGGTATTTCGCTTTTCGCCGATCCCGCCGGATCGTTCACGACCGCCGCCGCTATGGTGGCCTGTGTCGAAAAAATTCTTAAGGACAAAAGGCAGCGCAGCCTCAGGGGACTTCGGGTGGCAGTCTTCGGAGCGACCGGCGTGGTCGGCTTCGCGGCTGCCGTGATCGCCGCGATCGAGGGCAGCGAGGTGACGCTGGTCGGCTATGACGGGATCAAACGTGTCAGCGACAGTGCCAGCGAAATCAAAAGCCGCTTCAATGTCGGCGTGCAAGCGGCGGACGGCAGCGACGATAACAAGAAGGCAGCGATCTTGGCGGCGACCGAGGCGGCATTCTGCGCTGGTCGTGCCGGCGTCACAATTCTGTCCAAGGCGCAGATTGCGGCGGCGACTCAGCTGCTCGTCGCCGCCGACGTCAATGCAGTTCCGCCACCTGGCATCGAGGGGCTGGACATGCAGGCAAACGGGCAAGAGCTTGCGCCTCATGGCGCGTTGGGACTGGGACCCTTGGCAATAGGCAACATCAAGTACAAGACAGAATCTGGCTTGTTCCGGAAAATGATCGAGGCGTCCAAGCCAGTGCAATTTGATTTTCGCGACGCTTTTGCGCTCGCCCGCGAACTCAATGGTTGACCAGACTGCGATCCTGATTGCCGCAATTTCTGGTCGAGCGCTGGCGGCATCCGCGCGCCGCGGCGGCTATCTACCCTTGGTGACAGACTTCTTCGGCGATCAAGATACCTTGCATGCGGCGCATGGCCATGTCCGCCTGGCCGGCAATCTTGCGCGCGGCATCGAGGAGCAAGCCCTTCTTGATGCTTTGGCCGAGCTGAGCGAGCGACATCGGCCATTGGGCGTCGTGTATGGCAGCGGATTTGAGGACAGGGCGCAGATCCTGCGGCGCATCGCCCAGCGCTGGCGGCTGTTTGGCAATGATGCGGAGACCGTGACGAGGATCAAAAGTCCGGAATTCCTTGCAAAAATGTGTGGCACCCTGGAAATACCGATCCCCGAATTGTCGTTGATCAAGCCGACGTCACCCGCCGGCTGGCTTGCCAAGCGCAAGGGGGGTGCTGGCGGCGCCCATATTGGAGCGGCGCGGTACGCGGATCCATCGCGGCGCGAGATCTATTATCAGAGGAAAGTGCCGGGGACCTCGATATCGGCGCTGTTTCTTTCCGACGGCGCACGCGCGACTGTGCTCGGACTCAGTGAGCAGTGGTCTTTGCCCGCATCGCGCCGGCCATACCGCTATGGTGGCGCCGTGCGGCCGGCGAATATCACGCCCCATGCTAGCGAGTTGCTGATCGCTGCCATTCAGCGGCTAGCCGCCGCGATCCCGCTCTTTGGATTGAACAGTGCTGATTTTATTGTCGATGGAGAACGCTTCTGGCTCTTGGAGATCAATCCGCGGCCTGGTGCGACGCTCGACCTTTTTGAGCCGCCGAGGGAATCGCTGTTTGGACTACACGTCGCCGCTTGCTCGGGCAAATTGAATGCCGTCGCCCACGATTCCAATGGCGCAAAGGCAGCCGCGATCGTTTATGCTGAGCGCAATATTCGGGCGGTACCGATGTTGGACTGGCCGGATTGGACCGCGGATCGGCCCCTTGCCGGAAGTACGGTAAAGGCAGGCGAGCCGCTGTGCACGGTTTATGCCGACGAGGCGACGACGACCGGTGCGCGCGAGCTCGTGAAGAAGCGGCGCGCATTGGTACTTGCTTGGATGCAGGCCGGCCAAAGATGACACCAATTCAGCCGATAAGCGTGAATAAGGCCGCGGCTAGACTCGTTGCGCGACTCATTGCCGATGCGTCCGAGTTGCGAATTGGGGTTACGCGGGGCGAACTCGGCGAAACGCTAATCGATGCCGGCAGCAAGAGCCTCGGCAGCATCGCGGCGGGTCTTCGCATTGCTGAAATCTGCATGGGTGGGCTAGGCAATATTCGTCTCGTGCCGTCGGCGGCGGCGCCGCGCTGGCCATGGACGCTTGTGGTGCAATCTTCTAACCCGGTCGTTGCATGCCTCGCCAGCCAATACGCCGGCTGGCGTCTCACTGACGATGAACCGAAGCGGCCTTTTGTTGCGCTAGGCTCTGGACCGGCGCGCGCGCTCGCCCGACGTGAGAAGCTGTTTGAAGCATTGTCTTACGCAGATGACGCCGCGACGGCCACGCTGATCATTGAAGGCGATCGGCCGCCGCCGGCGAAAGTCGTGGCCAAAGTGGCCGCGGATTGTCGGGTCAAGGCCGAAGATCTGACGATCATTTTCGCCCGCACGCAGAGCCTCGCCGGCGGAACCCAGATCGTCGCGCGTTCCCTCGAAGTCGCTCTCCACAAGGCGCATGAGCTAGCCTTTCCGCTTGAACGCATCATCGAAGGCGTCGGGGCGGCGCCCCTTTGTCCGCCGCATCCGGATCTTGTCACTGCGATGGGCCGAACCAACGACGCGATCATCTTTGCCGGCCAAGTTCAACTCTTCGTGACCGGTCCGGCGGCCGAAGCACGAACGCTGGCGGAGCGCCTTCCCAGCAAGGCATCGCGCGACTACGGTCGCCCCTTTGCGGAAATTTTCAAACAAGTCAAAGGTGACTTCTACGCCATAGACCCGATGCTATTTAGTCCCGCCGAGATCATTGTCACCGCGCTGGAAACGGGCGAAAGCTTTCACTCCGGAGACCTTGATTTGGACCTGCTTGATGCGTCCTTCGCCTGAACGGCTCGGCAGCGGAAGTCTGAGACCACAGCCGATTGTCGGTCTTGTAGTCGACAACTGGGATTGGCACGCACGGCAGCTTGCGGACGCGTTCGCCGCGCGAGGCATCGGTACGGCACCTATTCGTTTGTCTTTGTGCGCCTTTCGCACGCAGGCTCGCAGCGGACTCCACATCGATGGATTTGGCGAAAGTCTGCCCGATGCCGTCGTGGTGCGTACAATGTCAGGCGGGACCTTCGAAGTGGTCACGCTTCGTTTGGGTATTCTTCATGCCTTGCGCGAACTCGGCGTCATTGTTTGGAACGACGCGCGGGCTATTGAGCGCTGCGTCGATAAATCAATGACCAGTTTTCTGCTGGCTCGTGCCGGAATCGCGACTCCGGATACTTGGGTGACGGAGTCATTCGAGCATGCTCGCGCGATTGTGCAACGCGAGGCTGGAGCCGGCGGACTTGTCCTGAAACCGCTGTTCGGATCTCAGGGACGCGGCTTGCGGTTGATTCACAAACCCGACGACATGTCGCGCGACGGGAACGGGACAGGTGTCTATTATCTTCAGCGATTCGTCGGTGTCGAGCGCGACGGCTATCACGACTTCAGGCTGCTCGTCGTGCGGGGCCGGGTGATCGCGGCGATGCAGCGGCGTTCGTCACATTGGATCACCAACGTGAAACGCGGCGGGCGTCCGGTCGCCGTCGTCGTCAACGACGAGATGAACGCGCTCGCGGTACGTGCTGCAGCGGCGGTCGGCGCCGACTTCGCCGGTGTTGATATCGTTTATACTGCGGATCAGCAGCCGACCGTCCTCGAGGTCAATAGCATGCCGGCTTGGTCGGGACTGCAGAAAGTCACCTCTGCCAACATCGCCGGTATCTTCGTTGATGCGCTCAAGTCGGCTCTCGCGGCCCGGGCCAGGCAGGGGGCGATAACTTGACTTTGTATGCCGAGCAGATTCCGGCAGCCTTCGAATGGGCGTGCCTCGTCGAGCTCGATGCGCCCAAGCCCGGCAATGTCCACGTCTTTTCGGCGGGTCATCGCATGTCGGCGGAGCAATTTGTCCGCAGCGCCGCTGTGGCTGCAAATCCGTTGTCCGCGCCCGCGGCACGCATCGGCGTTCGTATCTTGGGTGCTGTCGAAGCGACCTTCGCAGCCGTCGGCGCCAACACCAACCTTGGCATTATCTTGCTCTGCGCACCTCTTGCCGCCGCAGCCGAAGCGGCGAGCTTTGATCTCCGGGCGGCTCTGGTCGAAATCCTTCACGACCTTGATAAGGACGATGCGGCATTGGCGTTTCGCGCCATAGTCCGCGCCGCCCCCGCCGGGCTTGGGCACAGCCCCCGCCATGACGTGTTCGAGCCGGCGACGGTCAGCCTGCTTCAGGCCATGATTGAAGCGGCCGATCGCGATCGCATTGCCCGACAGTACGCGACCGATTTTGCGGATGTGTTCGAAATCGGCCTGCCCAGCTTGGAGGCGGCCATGCGACGCCGCTGTGACGTGAAATGGGCGACGCTTGAGACCTATCTGGGCTTCCTGTCGGCGTTCCCAGACACTCATGTTTCGCGGAAACTTGGCATCCGAACTGCCGCCGAGGTCATGCAAAAGGCCTCGAAATTTCGAGCATTGCTGCGAAACGCGTCGGATCCGGAGCAGCTTCTTCCCGAGCTTTTGGATTGGGACACTGCGCTCAAGTCCGATGGGGTCAATCCGGGCACCAGCGCCGACCTCACGGTGGCTACCCTCTTTGCGCATCGGCTGCGAACCATCTTGCCGTCACTGCGCAACGGTGGTTGACTTTGCGAAGCGGGGACGAAGCCCCGCTGCTATCTGGCTAACCGGTCCGGTCCACCCACGCCGGGCGCTGACAACAAGGATAGATGTTACCCGGACGACGGAGGCCTGAGCCTCCGCGCGTTATGATTTCCTTGGGAGGAGATGGCGATGGCAAAGATTAATGGACTCTGTGTCGGTGAATCGCTCGTCGGTGACGGCAACGAAGTTGCTCACATCGATCTCATTATGGGCCCGCGCGGCAGCGCGGCCGAAACCGCATTCGCGAACTGCCTGACGAACAATAAGGATGGATTTACGTCGCTGCTCGCGGTGGTGGCGCCGAATTTGATGGCCAAGCCGGCCACGGTTATGTTCAACAAGGTCACTATTAAGGGTGCCAAGCAGGCGGTCCAGATGTTCGGCCCCGCTCAGCACGCCGTCGCCAAAGCAGTCGCTGACAGTGTGGCCGAAGGCGTCATCCCGCAGGACGAAGCCGACAACCTCTTCATCTGCGTCGGCGTGTTCATCCACTGGGACGCGGCCGACGATAAGAAAATCCAAGACTTCAATTATCGTGCCGTGAAGGAATCGATCGCGCGTGCCGTCAGCGGCGAACCTAAGGCGGGCGAGGTCGTCGCCAAGCGCAACCAAGTCAAGCACCCGTTCGCTGCAGCGTAGCGCGTTGGCTATGATCAGCGCTCACAGGCGTGCGATTTGTGGGCCTGTGAGCGTGCCCTTGTGCAGGCTGGTGGCGACCAGTGCGCCGGCCATTCCAATTTCGGCAAGCGCAGCAACGTCGGCGGCGTTGCGGAGGCCGCCGGCGGCGTAAACCTGCTTTTCGCGCGCCTTGGACTTGATCGCTGCCAATCTGCGCAGATCGGGACCCGCCGCGCTGCCAACGCGGGCAAGACTCATGACGATGACCCTTTTTGGCCAGGTATCCACAGCATCCGCTATGGCGGCTGGTCCTAAGAATGTGTCGTCTCGATAATCGAGCGATAGAATAACGTCATCATTGTCGCGGCAGTGGTACACAAGCCGGTCGTTTTTCTGTGTTTCGCTGCCCAGGACAAGACAACCAAGCTTGGCGCCGAGCCACTGCCGTGCGCGATGCAAATCGGCAATGCCATTGTCGACCCAAAATGCAAGAGAAGGAAATTCAGCCCTTAGATGCGCCAGCGCGTCATTGTTGTCGCCCGAACCCTCGATCGCATCGAGATCGGCGACGTAGAAGGTCTCAAACGGATGAATCGACAGCAGACCACGAGCGACGTCGGCCGGCTTACTGGATGAGGATAGCGGCGTTTCAATAGGGCGATATTGGTCGCGGTGTCCCATTCGTGCATGGACGACAACCCCATCTCTGAGATCGAGAACGGGAATAACTTCCATGTGCAGAACCCGCGCGGTACGTGGTTGAGTTACTTCAGTATTGTGCATGAGGCAATATGAGCAGCGTTGTCGGCTGGGATATTGGCGGCGTTCATCTCAAGGCGGCGCGCGCGGAAATTGGCCGTATCGTCAAAGTCGCACAATATGCATCACCGCTGCGCGCCGGAATGCAGCCATTGGAACGCGCCTTTGCGCAGGCCCGAGCGGACATGGGGCAGGCCGATCACAACGTCATCACAATGACGGGTGAGCTGGCCGATACTTTTTCCTCCCGCAAGGAAGGCGTGGAGCGCCTTACCGCGCTTGCTAAAAGCGAGCTTGGAGCTATTTCGGTCTATGCGGGTAGGGCGGGCTATGTTCAAGCGGACAAGGCGGTAGCGCACGCTGCCGATATCGCCTCGGCCAATTGGCATGCTTGCGCGACGCTGATCGCGCGCAAATGCCCTGACGCGCTCCTCATCGATATGGGATCGACCACGACCGACATCGTTCCGATTGCAGCCGGTCAGGTGGCGGCGCGCGGCTATACTGATGCCGAACGACTGGCTGCCGGCGAGCTGGTCTATTCCGGTCTGGTACGGGGCTTCGTCATGGCGACAGCGTATCGAGCGCCTTTGCGCGGCACGTGGACGCCGCTGATCAATGAGAATTTCGCCACGATGGCCGACGTTCACCGCATCCTCGGGTCGCTCCCAAAAGGTGTGGACGTCATGGCGACCGCCGATGGACGCGAAAAGTCCGTTGAAGCTTCGCGCGGTCGCCTTGCCCGCATGCTCGGATGCGATGCCGCGGATCTTGACAATCGAAGCTGGCTGCTGGTCGCAAGATGGTTTGCCGAAGCACAGGTCCGCGCCATCGCCGACGCCGCGTCGCTCGTGTTGTCGAACAATACAGCCAGTCCGGCACCCCCCATCATTGCCGCAGGCATAGGTCTGACGGTAATCGAGGAAATTGCGCGAAGATTGGCGTGTAGATACGTCAAGTTCGATGAATTGCTCGACGTCGTACCGCAAATGCGCGCTGCGGTTTGCTATTGCGCGCCGGCAGCCGCGCTGGCCGCGCTGTCGTCGTAACTCTTCTGGGCAGAGGAGCTACTGGAGCTCGACGGCAACCGTGTAGAAATTATCGTGCGAGCAAATTACTTTGGCGTTGCGCCGATAGCTTGAGAGGTAGTCATTGGCCGCGCGAAACTCGTGCAGCAACTCGCCGAATTCGTCAAATATCAGAATTGCCCCCTTGGGCAGTATCGGATCGAGCTTAGTCAGGCAATAGAGCGCCGACGTGTACAGATCGCAGTCGATGTTTACAATCAACCTGTTGACGGGCTTGAATGCCGAGAGGAATCTCGGAAGGGTATCCTGAAACAAACCAGCGATGAATTTGATGCGAACATCGCTCGTTTCGGGAATGCGACCGCCGGTATCGAAGTGGCCGCGCTTGAAGTCGCTGTTCCAATCCTCCGGCAGACCCCTGAAACTGTCAAACCCGAAAAATCTGCTGTCGGCCGATCTGTTCTGGGCGGCAAAATAAAGAATGCTGTGCCCTTCGTGCACGCCGAATTCGAGATAGTCGATGGCCCCGGGCAAACGGTCGACAATAAACGACCACATAGACTGGCGTGTGGCAAAGGAGGGTGCGTCGTGATGCTTCTCGACAAAGTCTTGCAGGAGCGGGCGCCGATTTATTCGGTCGATCGTGGGGCTGTACGGCATGTATCGCCCGTAGTTGACCACAAGCGCATGGGTCAAAGCGCGCCTTGTCCGCTTGGCGTGTTGGTAGAACGACATTGACGACTCCTCGTCGTTGATCCCTGGAACCGCGGAGCCCTGCCTCGGACGGGCATCAGCGAAGTAGGTATCACGGCAGGTTAACCCTTGGCGTTCGAACTAATGTTAAGCTTAACCTCGCGGGCGAGTTATACTGCAGCCTGCACGAGCGTGTTTGCCGGGTTGGACCGCCGGCCTAAGGGAGCGCGGTCATGCGCTTGCTGATGCGGCTGCTATGGATCATTGCGCAGGTACTGCTGATATCGCGCGCCTCGGCTGCCGACCTTACGCGAGCCGAAGTCCAATCGATGCTCTCAGCCGCGCCCGCCGCCGAGAAGGCGAACTTCGCCGGCCGGTCACTCGCCGGTCTCGACCTTGCCGATCTCGATTTCAGCGGCGCCGATCTGTCAGGCGTCGATCTATCGGGCGCCGATCTGTCAGGCGCCGATCTGTCGGGCGCCGACCTCCGCGGCGCCAAGCTCGTCGGGGCGAAGCTGGTCGGGGCCAGGCTGCCGAACGCGCGGCTGAATCTGGCCTGGATCATCCGCGCTGATTTTTCTCATGCCGATCTCTCTGGCGCCGATTTGGAAACACTTATCGTTTCGACCGGGCTAGAGACTCTTCCGGCCGAAGCGGCGAGCTTTGTCGGCGCGAACCTCACCGGAGCCAAGGTGATGGCCCGCTTGAGCCTCGCCGACATGCGCGGTGCGAATCTCTCTTATTTGCATGCCAGCGCCGACATGCGCAATCAGTCCATGGGCTTGATCCGCGCCGATTTCTCGCGAGCTAATCTGGACGCTGCAAATTTCAGCGGTGCTGCTCTTGGGCATTCCAATTTTGAATTTGCGAAGCTTCAGCACGCCAATTTTTCGGGGGCTGACTTGAGCGATGCTGATTTCGCCGGCGCCGACCTCACTGAAGCGGATCTCTCTGACGCCAAAACCGCCGGGGCAAATTTTGCTAGCGCGGTGCTCACGTCGGTCAGAGGCTTGTCATCTTCGGACGGAAAGCGATGAGCAGCAGAAGGTTATGATTTTAGCTCAGCACATTTTTTTGCGGTCTAAGTGCTTCTTTCTGCGGCTGCCGAGCAGCAAGGACGACCCACAAACTGATCGAGCCCGACTCGACAATGGCTCTGGCAGTGCCCTTGTCGTCGCGAGTCGCCCTGTGGGCAAATTTTTGGCTTGTCCAGCGGCCGCTTCATGTGTTCACTGCCAATGATAGAAGCTTCCAGCCGTCGGTGCGGAGCGAAATGCCTCGCGACACCGCAACGCACGGATCGGGGGGGTGCCGCGCCTAGGCTCTCGAAGCAATGGGTGTGCAAGGAGGGCCTCAGGCGGTCATCGCACCGGTCGTCGATGTAGTCGAGACGGCCGATTTCGCAGCTTCTTAAAGCCACCGGAGTGACAGCGCATGGAAGAACTGATCGTTGCTATTGTTGTGCTTGCAGTCTCGACAGCAGCGGCTTTCGGCCAAGATGTGCAAAAGGGCCAAAGCCTGTTCAACCAGTGCATGGTTTGCCACGCGATCGGGCCGGGTGCGCAAAACAAGATTGGCCCCGAGTTGAACGGGCTCGACGGCCGTCCCGCCGGCACCGCACCCAATTTCGCCTATTCCGACGCCAACAAGAATTCTGGCATCGTCTGGAATGAGACGAACTTTAAGGAGTACATCAAGGATCCCCGTGCCAAGGTGCCAGGCACCAAGATGATCTTCCCCGGCATCAAGAACGAGCAGCAGGTCGATGACCTCTGGTCCTATGTCAGGCAGTTCGACTCCAGCGGCAACATTAAGAAGTAACGGCCGTTCGGCATTCCAGAAAACGGCAAAGCTTTTGCGCAATTATTTTTTATGATGGCGGGGTTGACCTGCCCCGTGGCGGGAATTTGATTCCGCGTGCGGAGGCCCGAATTATCCCGCCTATGTTCAGCCAGTACGGATCTCACACCGAAATTCAGCTTATCGCTCGGTCATGCGATGCCGAATTCACCCACACCGTTGCTTGAATCTCGCGTGGTGCGATTGCCGTTTGCCCATCTACTCCTTTGCCATCTGCTTCAACGTGGACAATTTTTCACCCGGCGATAACATCCAGTCTTGTTGGACCCCGAGAACCGGCCCAGCACACATGCAAAAAATCAACGGGGAGAGCGCCTGTGAAGACGATCGTACACGTCTTGATAACGGCTGCGATTGCATTTGGCGTTCCGGCTTCCAGCTACGGGCAGACCTATCCTGCCAAGCCGATCAAGATCATCGTGCCGTCGCCCGGAGGTGCCACGACAGACGCCTTGGCACGCATCATTGCCGAGAAGCTTCAAGAGAAATGGCGCCAGCCGGTGATCGTCGACGATCGCGGTGGTGCCGGCGGCAATATCGGGGCCGAAGAGGCGAGCAAGTCCGCACCCGACGGCTACAATCTGCTTTTTTCCTACCCGGCACCCCTGGTCGTGAATGCGACTCTGTACTCCAGGCTCGCTTATGATCCCGACCGCTTCGTTCCGATCTCACTCGTGGCGATCGTGCCGCTTGTGCTTGCCGTCAATCCAAATTTGGCGGTGACTGACGTCCGACAGTTGATCGAATTCGCAAAGACGCATCCCAACCAGCTGAATTATGCCTCACAGGGCTATGGCACGACGGGTCATCTCGCCGGCGAACTGTTCAAATCCCTGGCAGGTGTTGAGATCGTTCACGTCCCCTATAAGGGCAGCACGCCCGCACTTACCGATCTCCTTGGCGGTCAAGTGCAGATGATGTTCATCGAGCTCAGCACCGTGATCAGCCAGATCAGGGCGGGAAAGCTGCGTGCCCTCGCCGTAGGTAGTGAAAGTCGCAACCGCTTCCTGCCCGACGTACCGGCAATGTCTGAGGTGCTGCCCGGATTTCAGGCGTCAACCTGGTTCGGCATGGTCGCTCCGGCGGGCACGCCGTCAGAGATCGTCGACAAGCTTGCGTCAGCTGTTTCCGAAGCGATCCATGAACCGGATGTGGCCAATCGGTTCGCCGGCATGAGTGCTGCGGTCGTGGGCGACACACCCGCCGAGATGGCCGACTTTCTCCGCAGGGAGCGCGAACGTTGGGGTAAGGTCATCCGCGCGAGCGGAGCCAAAGCGGAATAAGGCTCCACTGACTGCCGACCGCGCCTAATTCGATCTGAGCCCCAGCCGTGCCAAGCGGGGCAGCACCTCGGCGCAGAAATAGGGCGCCTCCTTGAGGTAGTTCACGAAAGAGATCGCGATGCCGCGCAAGCCGGCGCGGCTGATGGCGGCAAACTCCTCGGCGACCTTGTCCGGCGTTCCAACAAAGGGATAGCCGCCGATCCCGCTCTCCGCTTGCAACGACCGTTTGGCCAAATATTCGCGAGCCTCGGTGTTTTGCCGGGTGATGTTCTTAAGCGCGAGCATTTGCTCGATGGCAGCCCAGTCTGCGTTCTCGACATTCGCATAGCGATAGTAGTCTTCAGCCTCCCGTTGCGTGGGCCGACAGATCACCTGGCCCTGAGTAAAGACGTCGATCTCCCGACCAAGCTGACGCGCCTCGTTCTTGATGCCGCGGACGTGCTGGACAATGCGATCGTACGCAGTCACATCGGCCCTGTCGTCTGCGGTACCGGCAAGTGCAAGGCGCAGCGCTCCGGTCGATGTGAAAAAGGCGTCGCAATTACGCAATGCGAAAGCCTGGCCGGCGCCGGACCTGCCGGCGTTCATGATGACCGGACGGGTGTCGCCAAAGGGCTTCGGCTTGGCGCGCACTCCGGAAAGCTTGAAAAATTTGCCGTCGAAATCGAATTCATCTTCCGACCAGGCGCGCTTGACTATATCGATCCACTCTTGGGTAAATTCGTAGCGATCGGGGTGCTCGCGCTGCGGCACGCCAAACATCGCGAATTCATCTTCGTTCCAGCCGGCGACGATGTTCAGTCCGAAGCGGCCTTCACCGATGTGATCGGCCGTGACAAACTCCTTGGCAGCGATAAGCGGGTGGAACAGTGGCGCATGCACCGTTCCGAAGACTGTGATCCGCTGCGTCACCGCAAGCAGGCCGCAAGCCCAGGTCACAGTCTCGAGCGTTGTGCCGTGGAAGTCGCTGCTTCCGCCATAGCCCTTCCAGCGACCGATCGGCAAGAGAAAGTCAATGCCAGCTTCATCCGCAATGCGCGCGAGCTTGAGACAGTCCGGCCAATTCGCGAGCCAGCGCTCCGGCACCAACGTCGCCGTGCGTGCCGACGAGCAATTCGCCCCGAAGAAGCCAATTTTGAGCGCATTGGCGTTGTGCATCTCGCGGCGATCGCGCAACGATTCGTTTCGAGCAGGCAATGATGTGGACCTCCCTCGTCAATGCCATTTCAGGATTTTTGCAGCGCTCAGGCAAGATGGTAGAGGGAGGCGGGCCCAGCCTCAGCCGCCTGTGGCTGGCAAATTATGTCCACTAAGCGCTTCAAATATGTTTACCCGAAAGGACTCTGCGCCCGTATTTCATTTTCGCATCTGCGGCCGATGTAGATATTTGCCTCGAGGCGGACCCACGACCTTCCCATTCTCATAAACCAAGGACCCGCGGAGAAAGGTACTCTTGACCCTTCCGGTAAGTTCGACCCCTTCAAACGGCGAGTAGCCTTGATGCGATTCCGATTCGGAGGCACGCACGACAAAGCTCGCCTGGGGGTCGACAAGCACAATATCAGCATCATAGCCCGGCGCGATGTCGCCCTTGTCCAGCAAGCCGAATCGCTGGGCGGGGTTGAAGCTCAGCAATTCCGCCATGTGGTTGTAAGACATGCCGCGCTTACTGCCTTCGCTAATCACGCCCGAAAGCAGATATTCCGTGCCGCCGAAGCCCGATTTGGCCAGCCAAATATTGTCTGGGTCGTCCTTTGACCATTTCTGTTCTGCGGAACAACACGCGTGATCGCTGACGATCCAATCGACCTTGCGGTCGAGCACGGCTTGCCATAGGGCCTCGACATCCTCGCGCGGTCGAATCGGCGGATTGACTTTGGCGTGAACGGCGCAGTCGCAGCTCGTATCCAGCAGCAAGTGCCCCACCGTGACTTCGCGGCGGAATGCGACATGCGGAAAGACCTGCTGCATGATCCACGCCGCATCGATCGCCTTGCGCGAGCTCAGATGCAGCAGATTGATATTCAGGCAATTTGTCTCGTTGGCGAGATAGGACGCGATCCAGATCGCGAGACCTTCGGAGTGTGGCGGACGAGCAGCGCTGTAAGCGGCAAGACCCGTCAGCTTGCCCTCGCGTTCGACGATTTTTGTATACGCATTGAGGATGTCCGCCAATTCGCAGTGCAGGCTGACGCTGATGTAAGGTGCCTTGTCCGGAAACTTCTCCATCAGGCGCTGCGCCGATCGCATGATGAATTCGAAATGCGCGATGTCGTAGCGCTCATCCGGACTGATCATCAGAAATTCGTTCTGGTGCGAAGAGCGGCCGTGCAGCCCGTAGCCGCCATAGAACATGAAGATCTTGAACGACGTGATGCCGTGATCGCGAACTAGATCCTCCATTTCATCGATATGCGCCGCCTCGATCGGCGCGATGTGATAACCGTAATCGACCCAGAACCGCCCGGTGGATTGCCTAAAGACTTCGGGCATGAAATCGCGATAGGGGCCGCCACGATTCAAGTAATAATGACCTGTCCGCATGTAATTGAGACTCGTGGTAACGCCGCCCATGGCCGCGGCCTTGCTTTCCGTGATTGCGTCCTCGGCAAGCGGCGAATAGATGCCGATATGCATGTGGGCGTCGACACAGCCCGGGAAGGCGAGATGGTTCCTGCCATCGAAAGCCTGTCCGGCTTGATCGGGCTGCAGGTTGGGTGCGAGCTGGCTGATCTTGCCGTCCTTGATGCCGATATCGAGGCAGTCGACCGATGTTTTTTTTGGACGCACGACACGGACATTTTTGATTACAAGGTCGAATGGTTTCGACATGCAGTTTCCCTCATTCCGTAATGCCGGCTCGCATCAAGGTTTTAATCTGCCGCGACTGGTCTACGCGTCATAACGTTTGCCCAGGGCGAGCATTTCCGGTGTGCCGATCAGATCGTTGAGACTGTTAAAGTCGAGCATGCGGTTGCTGAACGGCTCGGATGTGCCATGCGCCGCCAGGGATGCGTAGTAGTCGCTGGCCAGCCGACCAAGGGCACGGACGATGCCGCCCGGAAAAATCACCAACGCGAAGCCCATGGCGTCAAGCTCCGCGGCCGGCACTAGCGGCGTCTTGCCGCCTTCCACCATATTCGCCATGAGCGGCACCTTGCCGCTGAAGGTGTCAGCCACCCGGCGCAGATCATCGCGCGTCTTCGGCGCCTCGACAAACAGGATGTCGGCTCCGGCTGCGCGGTACATATCGGCGCGTTCGATTGCCGGTTCGAAGCCTTCGGCGGCAAGCGCGTCGGTCCGTGCGATGATGAGCGTCTCGCGCTTGCGCCGGGCATCCAGCGCTGCACGGATCTTGCCGCACATCTCGGACGCCGGGATCACCGTCTTATCGTCGAGATGGCCGCAGCGCTTGGGAAAATCCTGATCCTCGATCTGGATGGCATTGGCGCCCGCCCGCTCGAATTCTTGCACCGTGCGCCTCACATTGAGTGCGTTGCCATAGCCGGTGTCGGCGTCAACAATCAGATGGGCCGTAACGCGCTCACGGATCAGGGCCAGGGTCTGCGCAACTTCCGACATGCTGACCAGGCCGATATCGGGCCGGCCGAGCCGCGTATAGGCAATCGCGGCGCCGGATACATAAAGCGTTGAGAACCCCGCCTGCTGCGCCAGCAGCGCCGTGAAGGCATCATAAATTCCAGGTGCGACGATGATCGGCTTGCGCGCAAGACGCGAGTTCAGGGTTTCGGGCTCAGCCATCTTCATAACCCCAAATAGGCGCGTCTGAGCGCGGGATCCTTTTCAATGTCGGTCGCGGGGCCCTCGAGCACGACGCAGCCATTGTCGAGAATATAGGCGCGCTGCGCCACTTCGAGGCTTTGCACCACATTCTGCTCGATCAGCAAAAGCGCGATGCCTTGCGCGTGAATGCCTTTGATCAGCGCGAACAATTCTTCGACAAGAAGCGGTGATAGGCCGAGCGACGGTTCGTCCAGCAGCAACAATTCGGGCTCCGCCATGAGACCCCGGCCGATGGCAAGCATTTGCTGCTCGCCGCCGGACAGCGTACCGGCGCGCTGCGACTGTCGCTCGGCGAGACGTGGGAAAGCAGCAAAAACCCTGTCGCGATTGGCGGCGCGGCGGCTGCGGGCGCGGCGATAGGTTCCGAGATCCAGGTTCTCGCGTACCGTCATGTTCGGGAAGATTCGGCGGCCTTCAGGGACATGGATAAGACCTTGCGCGACAATATCCGCTGGCGGCTTGCGCTCGATGGCCGCGCCCTTGAAGCGAATGCTGCCTTGCCACGACTTGATCACGCCGGAAATGGTCATGCTGAGGGTCGATTTTCCCGCGCCGTTTGCGCCCAGCACTGTGACGATCTCGCCGGCATACACGGCAAAGTCGACCCCGCGTAGGACTTCGCTGCCGCCGTAGCCTGCGTGCACGCCGTTCACGGCCAGAAGCGGCTCGGATGCCGGCGGTTCAATCATGACCGGCTCCAACCGCCATCCGCCGCGCGGCTCCATGACCGAGATAGGCCTCGATAACGCGCTGGTCGGCAGCGACTTGCTGCGGCGTGCCTTGCGCGATGATGCGACCTTCTGCCAGAACAAGCACTTGCTCGGCGAGGCGCATGACCGCTTGCATGACATGCTCGGTCATCAGCACCGTTACGCCGGCATCGGCAATGCCGCGGATGACCGGGATCATGTCGCGGATCTCCGACGGGTTCAGTCCGGCCAGCACTTCATCAAGCAGAAGAAGCCGGGGCATGATTGCAAGCGCGCGGGCGAGCTCCAGTCGCTTACGGCCCGCGACCGTCAGTGCCGCCGCCGGGGCTTCGAGTTGTGCGCCAAGTCCGACCGACCGGGCAACTTCACCGGCTGCACTAAGCGCTTCGCTGCGGCCGCGGCGCGACAAATGCGCGCCGATTGCGATGTTCTCACGCACAGTGAGACCGGCGAATGGCTGAACGATCTGGAAGGTCCGCGCGATGCCGCGCCGGGCGAGCCGGTGCGGCGCCTCGCCCGTAATGTCAGTGCCGTCATAAACGACACGGCCGCCGTCCGGCAATAGAAATCCGGCGATGATCGAGAACAGTGTGGTTTTGCCAGCGCCGTTCGGTCCGATCAACGCGGTAATGCGACCGACTGCGACGCTGAATGATGCTTCGTTTACGGCGAGCAGGCCGCCGAAACGTTTCGAGATATTGTCGACCTTCAAAAGCGTCTCAGCCACGGCTACCGTCCGGCGTCGAGATGCTTGAGCGGCGCGGCCGAGAGATCGCTCTCGACAGCCCGGCGATGCCGCGCGGCGCCAGTCCGACGATGCCGACCAAAAGCAGACCATAAAACATGAGGTCGAGGCCGGGTGCGTCAGCTGCTATCAGCTTGGTCGTCTCGCCAAGCGTCTTGATGGCGAGCGCACCGAGGAGCGGCCCGAAGACAGTGCCGGCGCCGCCGACGATCGGAGCGAGCAGGGCGTCGATCGAGATCCACGGGCCATAGGCGATCCCCGCATCGATAAACAAGAAATACTGCGCGTAGAAACACCCCGCTGCCGCCGTGATCGCCGCAGAGATGGTGATGGCGCAGAGCTTGACCGAGAAGGCATCAACGCCGAGTGCGCTCGCTGCGTCTTCGTTTTCACGCACGGCGACAAGGTACGCGCCAAAGCGGCTGTTCTCTATGGCGCGAATGACCGTCAAGGACACTGCGACCAGTGCCAATGCGATGAAATAAAACGGTGTGCGGCTTTGAAACTGAAAGGCGCGTGCATGCAAATCGAGCGGGATCAAAGTACCAACTCCGGCACCGGTGATCGGAGCGACACTGGCGATGATGCGCAGCACCTCGGCAAACGCAAGCGTGACCAGGGAAAAATATGAGCCTCTCAGCCCGGAGCGAAAGGTCAGCGCGCCGATAACCGCGCCGACGAGAGCGCCCGCCGCCATGCCGATGAACGAGCCGACCCAGGCGTTGAGGCCGTAGCGCACTTGCAGGATGGCGGTCGCATAGGCAGCGGTGCCAAAGAACGCGGCGTGTCCGAACGAATATTGCCCGCCATACCCGCCCAGCAAATTCCAGCCCTGGCCGGCGAGCGCGATCAGTAATGCCGTGACCAGAAAATTCAGGACGACATTCGACGTCGTGACCATTGGCACCGCGGCAAGCAGCGCGACAACGACAATGATGGACAGATAGGTTTTCACGCCCGTGCGCCGAACAGGCCGCTCGGCCGCACGAGCAGCGTCACGATAAATGATGCAAATATGCCGATCTGCCCCAATGACTCGCCGAAAAACACGCTGGACAGGCTTTCAATGACGCCGACACATAAGCCGCCGATGAGCGCGCCCGCGACCGAACCCATGCCGCCGAGCACAACGACAGTAAATGCGATGAGCACGAAGGCTTCACCCGCCGTCGGATTGACGTAGTAGGTTGGGATCAGGAGACAGGCAGCGACGGCGACGCAAGCGGTGCCGAGACCGAATGTAATGGCGAAGATATGTGTGACATTAATGCCGCAGAGTTCAGCGCCGAGCTTCTCTCTGGCCACCGCGCGGATCGCTTTGCCGGTGTCCGTCCATTGCATGATTGCCCACAGCGCCAGCGCAACGACAATGACCGTGACGAACGCAACAATGCGCGGCACGGCGATAAAGGCTGGACCGAGTTCGATTACGTTGAAGGCATAGGGCAAATCGATGGTGCGCGTATCGGCTCGGAAGAAATAGAGCAGGGCATTCTCGATCAGTACCGCCAGCCCAAGCGTGACCAGGAGAAAATTGCGGTCTTCGCCATGTGCCGCAGGCCCGATGACAAAGCGCTGCAGGGCGTAACCGGCCACAAAAAACAGCGGGGCGAGGACAAAGACGGCAAGATAAGGATCGAGGCCGAGCAGCGTATACGCAAAGAACGCGGCGAACATGGCGGCCGTCAACAGTGCGCCATGAGCAAAATTGATGATGTGCAACACGCCGTAGATCAGCGTGAGGCCGAGCGCCACCAACGCATAGATGGCACCGGTCATCAGGCCATTGAGTATGGCGGGCAACAAAATGACCGGAGACAGCATGGCGGCGATCGGCACTCCGACACGGTCAGCGCTCAGGCGGGCGGCATCGGGAACACCGGCTTCGCTGAGGCGAACTGTGCCGGCAGGATTACCTGGATGTCGTTGTCGAGCACCTGAGTATTTACCGGCGCCGCACCCTGGTTCTGGCCGTTGACGAACTTGGTCGGCCCGTAGGGCATCAGATGGCCGCTGAAGGTCGAGGTTGCGAGCGCATCGGTGATTTTCGCGCGATCGGTGCTCGCGGCGCGCTCAAGCGCATCGGCAAGCAGCAGCATGCAGGAATAGTTCATGTAGACTTCATAGGTATAGAACTGGCCCTTGTCCTCGACCCGCTTCTTGAGGGCCAGAGCCTTGGGATTTTTGGGATCGAACCAATGATTGCAGTCCATGATGTATTTGGCCGCCTCGGGAAATTCCTTGACGAATTTGTAGGATGAGGCGGCACCGCCGAGCACGGAATAGATGCCTTTCGGGCGCACACGCTGCTGCTGTAGCGTGCGGGCGAGCAGGACATATTCATTATAGTAGTTCGCCGGGATGATGATGTCGGGGTTCTGTGCCTTGATTTTGAGCACTACGCTTTCGAATTCGCGCATCGGGGTCGGGTGCGGGATGGTCTCCAAGACCTGGAAACCGCGGTCCGGCAGCTGTGCGTTCAGAAGCTTGGCCAAGCCCGCGCCAAAGGCAGAATCCTCGTGCACGATCATGACGGTCTTTGCCGGCTTGCCGGCCTGATCATTGATCGTCACCAAATTCTCGAGCGCGGTCTTGGCAATCACGCCAAAGCCTGGTCCGAAGCGGAATGTGTTCTTCAAGCCGCGGGTGACAATGCTGTCTACGACGCCGACATCGACCACATAGGGCAGGTCGTAACGCGCCGCGGTCTGGGTCGCCGACAGGCAGATGGCGCTGGCATAGCCGCCGACCACCGCGCACACGCCGGCGGCGTTCATCTTTTCGACTTCGGCATTGCCGCCGTCCGGTGTCGATTGCGCATCACCGAGCATGGGGTCAATCTTGGCGCCGCCCAACGCCTTGATGCCGCCGGCAGCGTTGATGTCGTCGATGGCCATGGTGGCGCCGAGGCGGCCCTGCTGCCCCGAATAGGAGAGCGCACCCGACACGGGATGAAGCACACCGATTTTCACTGCAGCTCCTTGCGCGCGCAGCACGGCCGGTGAATGCAAGAGGCCGATTGATGCCGTCGCGCCCAGCGCGGTGCTGCGTAAGAATGTGCGGCGACTCAGATGCAACGATCGACGAGACATGTGCCCCTCCTGATCGGTCAAGCCTAACATTGGTCCAAAGCGGTAGCTATACTATCCTGATTGTGCAGGGAGCGTATGGTCCTACGGGCATGAGCCAGCCGCAGACCATCATCGACAAGTTGTGGAGCAGCCATGAAATTGTACGGCGCCACGACGGCGAGTCCCTCCTGTGGGTAGATCGCCACTATGTCCATGAGGGCTCGTTTCACGCCTTCGCCAAGCTCGACCAGCGCGGTGCCAAGGTCGCCGAACCGGGGCTGACTTTCGGGGTGGCAGACCACTATGTGCCGACGCGCGGTTCGCGCTATGATATCGCCAATTCCGAAATCGCGCGCATGGTGCGCCAGGTTGAGAGCAACACCAAAAAGCACGACATCAGGCTATTCGGCCTCGATGACCCTCGCCAAGGTATCGTGCATGTTGTCGGGCCGGAGCAGGGGTTGAGCTTGCCCGGGCTGCTGATCGTCTGCGGCGACAGCCACACGTCGACCCACGGCGCGCTCGGCGCTTATGCCTTCGGCATCGGCGCTTCCGAGGTGGCGCACGTGCTGATGACGCAGACGATTTGGCAAAAGAAGCCGCAACGCATGCGCATCACTGTGACCGGCAAGACGGCGCCCGGAATCTCCGCCAAGGACATCGTACTGTCGATCATCAGCCAGATCGGCGCCGACGGCGCGACGGGATGTGCGGTCGAGTTTGCCGGTTCGGCGATCCGCGCTCTTTCGATGGAAGGGCGGCTCACACTTTGCAACATGTCAATCGAAGCGGGCGCACGCTGCGGGCTGATTGCGCCCGACGCTGCGGCCTTCGCCTATGTGAAGGGTCGGCCTTATGCCCCGGCAGGCGCAGAATTCGACCGCGCCGTCGAGGTCTGGTCGAAACTTGCAAGCGATGAAAACGCCGAATTCGATCGTGAGGTCAGTCTCGACGGCGGCCAGATCGCGCCGATCGTCACCTGGGGCATAAGCCCGCAAGATGCGCTGCCGATCGATGCCAGCGCGCCGGATCCGGCACGCGAGCCCAATACCGAGCGCGCCAAATATTTGCGCGATGCGCTCGACTATATGGGGATAGCCCCCGGAAAAAGGCTGACCGACATTGCTGTCGATCGTGTGTTTATTGGTTCGTGCACCAACGCCCGCATTGAGGATCTACGCGCCGCCGCCGCCGTGCTGGCGGGCCGCACCAGCAAGGTTCCGGGCCTGGTTTCGGCCGGGTCCTCGCTGGTCAAGCGGCAGGCGGAGCAGGAGGGGCTCGATCGCATCTTCCGCGATGCCGGCCTCGAGTGGGGTGAATCGGGTTGCTCCATGTGCGTCGGCATCAACGGCGATCTGGTGGCACCGGGCGAGCGCTGCGCTTCTACGACCAACCGCAATTTTCGCGGACGCCAAGGTCCGGGCGCGCGCACGCACCTGATGTCGCCGGCCATGGTGGCGGCGGCTGCCGTCGCCGGACATCTTGCGGATGTTCGTAAGCTGCTTGGCAGCCGGACGGTGTGAGTCATCATGGAAAAGTTTACGACACTTACCGGCCCGGCGTGCCCGATCAATCAAAGCAATGTGAATACCGACCAGATTCTTCCGGCACGCTATCTGAAATGGACGCGCGGGATGGGGCTCGGCAAGGTTTTGTTTCACGACCTGCGCTTCCGTGCCGCCGAGGACGAGAACCCGGACTTTCCGCTCAACAAACCAGCATGGCGCGATGCCAAGATCCTGGTCGCCGCGCGCAATTTCGGCTGCGGCTCCTCGCGGGAGGCCGCCGTCTATGCGCTTTGCGATTATGGTATCCGCTGCGTGATTGCGCCGTCCTTTGGCGACATCTTTGCCGGCAACGCCGTACAGAATGGCCTGCTCACCGCTGCGGTGACCGACGACGAAGCAGCCGAGATAATCGTCTTGTTGACACAGATGCCGACCTTGCACGTCAGGGTCGACCTGGAACATCAGGACATCGTCTGCGGCGATCGGACGTATCGTTTCACGGTCGATCCGGTTCGGCGCGCACGTCTTCTCAACGGCTGGGACGATATTGACCTTACAGAGAGCTATCGCGCGCAGATTGCCGCTTTCAGAGTGAAGGACAGAGAAGAGCGAGCGTGGGCGACCCCGGCTGCGGGCGGCTAGGGACCGCAACCACGGGAACCCGCCCGCCACCGAGTGTGCAGCCGGTCACAATCGACCTGACAGCGAGCGTCGCCTGGCCCGACCGGCTTTCGATCCGGCCGGGCGCATTGACGCAGGCATCGGCCGTTGCTTCCCGTGCTAAGCTGCGTCTGGGGTGCGTCCCGGACCTGGAGGGAGCATGAACGCCTTGCTCGGCCGCTTGTTTCTGCTCGCCTGCCTGCTCGGGAGCTCCGCCGTCCTGGGACAGACCTATCCGGACCGCAATGTGACCATCGTTGTGACCTCGGCAGCCGGCGCCTTGACCGACGTGCTTACTCGCGCGATCGCGCAGCGGCTGTCCGATATTTGGAAGAAGGGCGTCATCGTCGAAAACCGGGGCGGCGCCGGCTACTCGATCGCGGCGCAGTTCGTGATGCGCGCCGAGCACGACGGCTACACATTGCTCGCTTCCGAGACCGGCTTCTACACGACCCAACCGTATCTCTATTCTCCGGGCAAGCTGACCTACGATGCGGAAAAGGACTTTGTCCCCGTCGCCGGCTATGGCACCATTCCGGCTGCGCTCCTGGTCAATCCATCAGTGCCGGCGAATTCGGTCGGCGACCTCATCGCGCTTGCCAAGAAGAAGCCTGGCGATGTGACGTTCGGCACGGCCGGCGTCGGTACCGCGCTCCATATCGCGGGACTCGAGCTTGAGAATCTTGCCGGTATCAAGATGACAGCAGTGCATTATCGGGGCGCGGCGCCTGCGCTGACTGATCTGATCGCCGGACACATCGATGCGGTTATCATGGGTCCGTCGGTGGCGTTGAGCTCGGTGAAGGACGGAAAGCTGAAGATGCTGGCCTTCGGCAGCGACAAGCGGGTGCCGCAATTTCCCGATGTGCCGACCATCGCGGAGACCGTGCCGGGATACGAGGCGAGCGTATCATTCGGGCTGTTTGCCGCAGCCGACACGCCGCCTGAGATCGTAAAGAAGGTCAACGCCGACGTCGAAGGGATTGTCAACGATCCGGAATTCCAGAAGAAGTATCTTGAGCGCTTTGCGGTGCAGCCGCTTCCCGGACCGCTCGACGCATTTGCCGAATTTCTGCACAACGATTCGGCCAAATGGCGCGCGGTCATCAAGGCGGCGCAAGTGAAGATCGAATGAGCCCCGTGAACACCGTCCGTCGAAGGATGTGCAGCATATTACAGAGCACCAAGCTGAGCACGGATGGGAGGCGGAAACCAATCCGCTTTGATTCCCAGATCGGCGAGAATGATTTGCGCGGCGTTGTAGCCCGGCAGGCCGGTGATGTTGCCGCCCGGATGGCTGCTTGATCCACAAAGATAGAGACCGGGCAAATGAGCACGATAGTGCCCGGCGCCGGGGAAAGGCCGGTTGTAGCCGATCTGATCATTGGTAAAGGCGCCGACAAGCAGATCGCCTTCGCGCATGTTCGGCAGCGATCGCTCCACGTCCAGTGGCGAGCGCGTAAAGGAATCGATCACCGCAGCGGCGAGATTTGGCGCATGGCGACACCAGAGGTCCAGCATCGCGCGGCCGTGCTCGCCGCGCGCGCTGTCCCAGTTGAGTGGATCGCCGTTGAGCCGATACGGCAGCTTCTCCCACATGAATCCGGTATGCCGATCGGGCGGCGCCTGGCTCGGATCGAAGCGGGTTGGACAGGATCCCCACATGATGGTGGACGGTATCGTGCCGGCCTCATGATGACGAATCACCTCAACGAACTGGTCGACGTGATCGAGACCCATCACCACCATGAATGCCTGATCCAGCTCGGGCCGTTTTGCGGCGACGGTGTAATGAGGTGCCTCGCGTAAATTGAGGTTGAGCGCAAAGAGCGGCGCCAGAAGATTATATTGAAAGCGATCCGCGCGGCTTCGAACCTCCGCCGGAAGCTGCTCCGCGTCCAGCAGTTCAAGAAATGTCTGCTGCGGATTGAGCGAGGAGACCACGCCACGGCGCGCGCGAATGACTTCGCCGACCGCCGTTTCCACGCCGACGGCACGGTTGTTCTCCACGATGATCCGCCGCGGCGTGGTCATGGTGCGAATCACGCCGCCGGCTTCGCGGACGGCGCTTTCGAGCGCGCGCGCCAAGGTAGCGGAGCCGCCGAGCGACATCTGAGCCTTCGACGGCTGTGCCAGCAGCGCCGCGATGTGATGACCGAAGCCGCGCACGCGCAAATCGACCTCGCGTAGGCCGTTGAAAAATAGCAGGCCGGCTTGAATGGTCGGATTTTCGAACTCCTGTTGCACGAACTCCAGCGGTGACAGCGCGCTGACCTCAAGGAGACGGCGACCAGCGGCGCTGCGTTCGAGAAGCGCGCGGCGCTCCGCGGGCGGCAGAGGAGGGGAAGCGGCTTCCGGACGGATGATTTTCGTTACAATCGGTGCGAATTCCTCACACCAGCGCCGCAGAGTAGCGGCATCGCGCGCGCTGAACTGAGCAAATGAAGCGGCGGTGCGCTCGGAATCAGTCCACCATTCGAGCGTGCGGCCATCATTGGTGAGCAGCAGCACGTTGAGCTCGGGCTCGAGATACACCGCGCCATGGCGTTTCAGCTCGAGATCGGCATACCACGGCATCGCAGTGATCGCGCGCTGGAAGAAGGCGTGAGTATTGTGCAGAAAGCCGGGGTAGCGCGGGTCCTCGAGTGTGGTCAGTCCACCGCCAGCCGTGGCTGCGCGATCGACCGACAGCACCTTCAGGCCGGCCTTGCAGAGATAGGCCTGCAGAATAAGGCCGTTGTGACCCGCGCCGAGCACTACAAAATCAAAATCGTCCGTCATGCAACGGCCTGGGGTCCGGTCCGGTCAGTGCCGGCCTTCGTAGAGATCGCGCCCGGCGACGAGCGCGCGAATTTTCCCGTCGGCGATCGAGCGCTTGAGCATCCAGAAGCCGCAGTCCGGATTGATGTATTTGATCCGCCCGGGTCCCAGGACGCCTTCCGCCCGCTCGATCGAGCGCGCGACAGCATCGGCGGATTCGACTTCCGTGGATTTGATGTCGATGACGCCCAATCCGATGCCGATCTGCGGCCGCAGATCACGCAAGACCTTCAGCTCCTCAAATGGCCGGTGCGCCGTCTCCAGCACGACATGGTCGGCATGGAGCGCATCGAGATACGACAGCAGATGCGCCCAGCCGCCCTTCTGAATCGACTGCCCACCGTAATTGCCGAAGCAGAGGTGCACGGAGGGCGTGGCTTTGACCGCATCGAGCACGCAATTGATGGCCTCTGCGGCCCACGGCCATTCTTCGGGACTTCCCGGCAGATTGGCTTCATCGATTTGGACGACATCGGCGTCAAGGTACCGGACCTGCTCGGCAAGCACGCCGGCGATCGCCATCGCCAGATCGGACGTGCGTCCGTAGTGCTTGTCGAGGAGGGTTTTCGCCAGCATGTGCGGACCGGTCAGCGTAAACTTGAAAGGCCGGCTGGCGAGCCGCTTGGCGCGGCTGCAGGCGCGCGGTAGATCGAGCATGCCGGCGGTAACCGGCGCATCGACAACGGCGGGCGGACGCGTGCGAAAGCCCATGCCACGCTGCGCCCTGTATGCGACAAGCTCGTCGAAGGTCACAGCGGTGCGAACGCCGCCCAGCGGACGCACGAAGTACTCGATCATGCCGTTGGTCTCGGGGTGATCGATATCGAAGCGGTAAAGCTCTCCATCGCAAACCAGATCGATGCCGGCGCTCTCCTGGATGTGCAGAACCACGCGCGTTGCGTCGGTCAGCGCCTGTTCCGACGGAAGCAGCGCAAGCCAATCCGGGATCGGATAGGAGCCGACAACGGTCGTCTTAATGCGGGGTTCCGCCATGTTAATTTCTTCTCCATCCGTGTTCTGTCCGATCCGCGCCGCCGGGCCGCTGCTTGTATTGATGCGGGCGCGGCGCAGCGATACTATCGCTCGACGCCGTAAGTATCCATCCGGTTACTTCCGGCGTCAAATCGACCGGCGACTGGCCCTGGAAGCATTCGTCCTTTATGGAATTGACCTGCTGCATGTCCGTACAAACTGCCGCTGACGCGGCCGCGTGTCCCGCCTGGCCGGATCGTTTCGCCGACGAGGCCCATCTCGAAGACTACATGACTGCGCCGTCGCCGGCATTGATCGGGGCGCTTCGCGACGTACCGGGCGATATCTTGATCCTCGGCGTCGGCGGCAAGATGGGACCCACCCTGGCGCGACTGGCGCGTCGCGCGGCGCCGAATCGCCGCGTCATTGGCGTCGCCCGCTTCAGCGAAACGGGATTGCGCGAGAAGCTTGAGACCTGGGATATCGAATGCATTGTCGCCGATCTGCTCGATCGCGATGCAATCGAACGCCTGCCAAAGGCGCCCAATGTCGTGTTCATGGCCGGCCGAAAATTCGGCACGACCGGCCGCGAAGATTTGACCTGGGCGATGAACACGCTGGTGCCCTCAATGGTGGCGGAGGCGTTCAAGGAATCGCGCATCGTGGCGTTCTCGACCGGCAACGTCTATCCGTTCGTCAATATATTGCACGGCGGCGCCACGGAATCTGTCGCGCCGGATCCGCGCGGCACCTATGCCGTCTCCTGCGTCGGACGTGAGCGCATGTTCGAATATTTCTCGCGCAAGCACGGCACGCCGGGGCGTTTGATCCGCCTCAATTATGCGGTCGACATGCGCTACGGCGTGCTGCACGAGGTTGCGCAAAAGGTGCTGAACGACCGGGAGATCGACGTCACCGCCGGGCACGTCAATGTCATTTGGCAGGGCGACGCCAACAGCATGGTTTTGCGCGCTCTGGGTCACTGCGTGGTGCCGACGCAACCGCTCAACGTAAGTGGTCCCGAGACGGTCAGCATTCGCGCGCTGGCCGCCGCGTTCGGCGAGCGGTTTGGCAAGGTGCCGCGCCTGAGCGGCGCCGAGGCGACCATGGGCTGGCTTGCCAATTCAGGTGAGGCGCATCGGCTGTTTGGCTACCCGACCGTGCCGCTGGGTCGCATGATCGACTGGGTTGCCGACTGGGTCAGCCGCGGCATGCCGAATCTCGGCAAAGAGACCCATTATGACAGCCGCGATGGGAACTTCTGACCACGCTTTGCCTGCCGGCCTGTCGGTGCGTCCGCTCACCGAGGCTGATTTGGAAGCGGCAGCCGCGCTCTCTGCGGAGGCAGGATGGAATCAAACGATCGCCGACTGGCGTCTGTTTCTGCAGTTCGGCAGCGCGATCTGCCTTGCGCGCAACAGCAGACCCATCGCGACCGCGGCAAGCTTGCCCTACGCGTCGCGGTTTGCCTGGATCAGCATGGTACTGGTCACGGCGGCGGAGCGACGCCAGGGATTGGCGCGCTGGCTCCTGCGCCACCGCGTCGAGGACATTCTTGGTCGCGGTCTTGTTCCCGTTCTTGATGCAACCCCTGCCGGCCGCGCCGTCTATCTGGGGCTCGGCTTCCGCGATACGTGGGACCTGCGCCGATGGACCGGATCTTGCGGCCAGTTCACTGCCGGCGCTTGCGATGGGATTCTGGTACGCCCTCTGCAGGAAAGCGATTGGGCGCAGCTCATCGCCCTTGACAAGGACGTGTTTGGCGCCGCGCGCGGCGCGCTGCTTCGCTCGCTGGCGCAGCGCCTGCCGCAGGCGGCGCTGGTCGCCATTCGGCACGAGAGGATTGTTGGCTTTTCTCTCGGCCGCGACGGCCGCGTCATGACGCAACTCGGGCCTGTTGCGGCCGTCGATGCAGATACGGCAATCGCGCTCGCGGCGGCAGCGCTGTCGAGCATTTCCGGGCGGGTGGCCGTCGATGTGCCCGATCGTCACCTGCCGTTGATCCAGTGGCTCGGCGAACGCGGATTCTCAGCCGAACGGCCGCTGACCAGAATGGTCTATCAACGCTCTTCGTCGTTCGATGATTCCGCGCGCCTGTTCGCGATTGCCGGTCCGGAGCTCGGCTGAGGCGTCGTCTCGCTGCCGCCCTCACCGGTCATTCGGTGGATGGCACCGACTTCATTTTGACCGACTTGTCCAGAAACGCATTGGTGTAGACATTGGTCACCTGGAACGGCTTTTCCAGCCCGACATAAGTCTTGACCAGATCGTAGGTCTGCTCCATCCGCTGCGGATCGAACCAGCCAAGCGCAACCGTCTGCGAGGTCTTGTCGCTCATCAGTTCTTCCACTTCGTGCCAATTGACCATTTGGCTATCGAATTGAAGCCCTGAATTCGCCTCGATGAGCGCGTGAATGCAGGGATCGGCGGCGGCGACGCATGCGCCGAATGCTTTTTGCGTCACTTTGACGAAGGCCGCGACCGTATCGCGATGAGCCTTGAGGAATGCGCCGTTTACCGCAATCGAATTGCCGTAGGGATTGAGGCCGGCATCCTTCCAGGCCAGGTACCCCATGTCACCGCCCAGCTGCTGTTTATAGGTGTGATGCTCGTTGTAGAATTCGGTCACGGCATCGACCGAGCCGGCCTTCAGCGCGGCAAGCTTCGCGCCGGGCCCCACATTCACCCATGTCACCGAATTCGGATCGATGCCGTTGGCCTTGGCCAGCGCCGGCCACAGCGCGCGAGCCGCATCCCCAGGCGGGTTTCCGATCCTTTTGCCGGCCAGATCTTTGATGGATTTGATGCCGGAGCTTTTCAGCCAATAAAATCCGCCCGGATAATTGGCATAGACGTTCATCACCGCGACCTCATCGGCGCCTTTGCCGATCGCCACCAGGATTGTTGTCATGTCGGCGAGACCGAAGGTGTTGGCGCCGGCGCCGGCGGCTTGGGCTGCGACCATCGAGCCTTTGCCCTGAAGCAGCGTGAGGTCGATGCCGGCATCTTTGTACCAGCCCATCTTTTGCGCATAGTAGTAGGGCGCGTGATCACCGCCCGCGACCCAGTTGAGGAGAAAGCTTACGGACTCGTTGGCGTGCGCGGGGACTGCAAATCCCAGGAGCGCCACTGCGACAGTCGAAAACAACTTCATGAGATCCTCCCGCTCAGCCACCAATAGCTCTGACTCTTCGCTCATTGCGGAAGAGCAGGGTTTCTTGTAACTGGCTGGTTACCCGTCTATCAGCAAGGTGTCTATGAAGGCTATCAACCCGCGCAGCCCGTGGTCAAGCACACGAATGCGCCGTCGCCGCCCCGACGCAACCCGACGCCGCATCCTCGATGCGGCGACCAGCGAATTTGCCGCAAAGGGCCTGGCCGGCAGCCGCGTCAATGAAATCGCCAGGCGAGCCCGTATCAACAAGCGGATGCTCTATCATTATTTTGGGGACAAAGAAGCGCTTTGGCTCGCGGTGCTGGAGGAAGCCTATCTGAACATCCGCAGCAGCGAGCAGAAGCTCGATGTCAGCCGCTTTGCGCCGAGGCTTGCCATGCGACGCCTGATCGAATTCAACCTCAGCTACGTCCAGTCGCACCCGGAGTTCATATCGCTGCTGCTGACCGAAAATGTGCACCGCGCGCGTTATCTGCGGCGATCACGCAAAGTGCGCGCGCTGCATACATCGCTGTTGGACGTGATCGGTGATCTTTTGGCACGTGGCCGAAACGCTGGCATTTTCCGCAAAGGCGTGGATGCAGCGGAACTCTACATCACCATAGCGGCGCTCTCGTTCTTTTATTTCTCCAACATTCACACGCTATCGACCATCTTCGGCCGCAACTTCAACGCGGCCGCCGCGCGCCGCAAACATCGCAAGCATGTGGTCAACGTGGTCTTGGGCTTTCTGAGGCCGGACGACTGAGTTGGTGGTGGAAACCGGGCAGGGACCGAAGATGCCGCTCAATCCCGTGGAGACATAGCATGCCCTTGAGATGGCAAGACTGGCCCAGCGAGATCTCGCGCATCCTTCGCAATGGCACGGTCATTCCGGCGCATCTTTTGGCGCTCGACGCAAACCGCAGGCTCGATGCGCGGCGCCAGCGCGCGCTCACCCGCTATTACATCGACGCGGGTGCGGGTGGGCTCGCCGTCGGCGTCCACTCCACGCAATTTGCAATTCGGGAGTGTGGCCTGTACGAGCCCGTGCTGCGGCTTGCCGCCGAGACCGCCAGAGACTGGACGAGGCGGCCGCTCGTGCTGATTGCCGGCTTGGTCGGACGGACTGACCAGGCGCGGCACGAGGCGCACACAGCGCTGGACCTGGGCTATCATGCCGGGCTCTTGAGCCTCGCGGCGCTGCAAGGCGCAAGCGAGGACGATCTTATTGCGCATTGCCGCGCCGTGGCTTCGGTCATCCCGCTCGTTGGATTCTATCTGCAGCCTGCCGTCGGCGGCATCGCGCTATCGCGAAGTTTTTGGCGGCGCTTCGCCGAGATCGAGCAGGTGACGGCGATCAAGATCGCGCCATTCGACCGCTACAAGACACTGGATGTCGTGCAGGGGGTCGCCGCGGCGCGGGCTGAGGATCGCGTTGCGCTTTATACCGGCAACGACGACAACATCGTGTTCGACCTGATAACGCCTTTCCTCGTGCGCCGCGATGGCGAGGACGTGACCATCCGCATCAAGGGCGGCCTGCTTGGTCACTGGAGCGTCTGGACCAAGGGCGCCGTCGACATGTTTGCGCGGCTTCGCGCGTCGCTCGACCGCGGTGTCGTGGATCGCGACATGCTCACGCTCGCCGCCAAAGTCACCGACTGCAACGCGGCCTTCTTCGACGTCGCCAACGGCTTTCGCGGCTGCATCGCGGGCTGCCACGAGGTTTTGCGCCGCCAGGGCCTGTTCGAAGGCATCTGGTGCCTCGATCCGCAGGAAGGTTTAAGCGCAGGTCAGGCCGCCGCGATCGAGCGGGTGATGCGGCTTTATCCTGAACTTGGCGATGACGAATTCGTCAAAAGCAATCGCGAACGGTGGCTGGCATGAGCGTCGAATCAATCAGTGCAGCAGAGACGAAGCGCGCGAGCGAGCGCCTGCGCAAGTACTTGCCGGGCATTCTCTCGCACGCGGCCTTGATAGTGGTGTGGTATCTGTTCGTCACCTACGGCCATATCCCGTCATTCGTCATGCCGTCGCCGGTCGCCACCGTCGCCACGCTGGGCGGCAAGAATTACGACTGGATCGGCAATGCCCTGGTCACCGCAAGCGAAATTTTTTCCGGATATCTTCTTGCCGTTGTCGTCGGCGTGATACTCGCGATCGCTTTTTCGTGGTCAAGGACCACCGAAAGCGCCGTCATGCCGCTGCTTGTGAGCCTGAACATGATACCCAAGGTTGCCCTTGGGCCGCTGTTCATCGTGTGGTTCTCATATGGAATATTTCCCAACGCAATCATCGCGTTTTCGATCAGCTTTTTTCCCATTCTGCTGAACACGGCGAGGGGATTTCGCGAGGTGGAGCCGGAACTGCTTGAGCTTGTGCGTTCCTTGAAGAGCTCCAAATGGCAGACCTTCACGAAGATTCAGCTGCCCAGCGCTTTCCCGTATATTTTCTCCGGCATGAAGATCGGCGCGATTCTGGCCGTGGCGGGGGCGCTAGTGGGCGAATTCCTGGGCTCATCGCGCGGCCTCGGCTATCTGATGCTGCAGGTTCAAGTGACCCTCGACACGGCCGCGCTGTTCATGGCGGTCATCTTGATAACGTTCATCGGGGTCGTGTTGTACGGTCTGGTGATCGGGCTCGAGCGGCTCATGATCGTCCGCGATGCCCGGATTCAATGAGCCGTGCCGTGACCGAGCCGTTCATTCACGTCCGGGCCTTGCGCAAGACCTATCGCAAGGGTGACCGGCAGTTCCTCGCCATCTCCGACGCTACCTTCGATGTTGCAGCTGGCGAACTTGTCGCGTTGGTGGGCCCGTCCGGTTGCGGCAAGACGACCCTGCTCAAGATTCTGGCCGGCCTGCAAGGCTATGATTCGGGAGAAGCCCGTATCGGATCGGCGTCGCATCCATTCGATCCCTCGCGCGACGTCGGCATGGTTTTCCAGCAGGCGTTGTTGCTGAAATGGCGTCGGATTCTGCAGAATGTTTTGCTGCCGGCGGAGATCCTCGGACTGCCTATGGCGGAGAGCCGCGCGCGGGCGCGCGAGCTTCTGGCCATGGTCGGCCTGTCGGGCTCCGAAGACAAATACCCGTACGAATTGTCCGGCGGCATGCAGCAACGCGCGGCGATCGCGCGGGCGCTGATTCACGATCCCAAGCTCATCCTCATGGATGAGCCGTTTGGCGCGCTCGACGCGCTCACGCGGGAGAAAATGAATTTGGAGCTCCTCAATATCTGGAAAAAGAGCGGCAAGACCATCGTCTTTGTCACGCACGGGATTGCCGAAGCCGTGTTTCTCGGCACGCGCGTCGTCGTGCTGACGGCGGGCCCGGCGAGAATGGCCGATAACATAAAGATCGATTTACCCGAGCCGCGCGTCTTGGACGTCAAGACGACCGAAGCCTTCGGTGAATACAGCCGGCGGATCTATCACCTCTTGGGCCTTGGGTGAGGTCCGACTTCGTTCGGCATGGCCGACCAGCCAACACGTGGCTTGCCCGCAGTCGGCATCGTCGGCCCGTTACCGGGCGAGGGCGCACCAATCGGAAGCGCGTTATCAGGATCTTTGGCCGGAATCCGGAAAATTAACCATTCGTTAACCAGATTTCCGCAGATTTTTAACCAATCAGAATCACGCGAATCAGGAGAAACGGGTGTCCGGCGCGCTAGAGCAACGCAAATTGCTGACGTTTCGGGCGCGCACCTATATGGCTTTCGTTTTGACCCCGCGGGCGCCGATCGCGGACTGGCTTGCCGACCTCGATGCGACGCTTGAGCGCTCCAACCGCTTCTTTGCCGGACATCCGATCGCGCTTGACCTTTCGGCGGTTCGCCTGAGCGCCAATGGGATCGCGCACCTTGTCGCGAATCTCGAGGAGCGCGGCATCCGCGTGCTCGGGCTCGAGGGTGTCGACGTTAGCGAGACGACCACGAAGCTTCCACCGAGGCTCCGCAGCGCACATTGCGCGGAGACTTCAGTGAGACCCGATCCGCAGCCCAGACCGCCGGCCAATCCGGCTCCGCCGTCGGCCAGTCCGGCGCCGATACCAAAAAAAGCGGCATCTTTGCTGATCGACAATCCAGTGCGTTCCGGGCAATCGGTCGTTTTTCCGGACGGCGATGTCACCGTGCTGGGCTCGGTTGCATCGGGCGCCGAAATCATCGCCGGCGGATCCATCCACGTTTATGGCGCCTTGCGCGGCCAAGCCATGGCGGGCGCCGCCGACAATCCGCGCGCACGAATCTTTTGCCACAGATTTGAGGCCGAGCTGCTCGCCATCGGCGGCTACTACAAGACTGCGGACGAAATCGAGGACAGCCTGCGTAGCGGGCCGGTGCAGGCCTGGCTCGAAGGCAGCACATTGAAAATTTCGGCGATGAACTCGTAACGAAAGGTCAGGAACAATGGACAAGAAAAGCGCGGCGCGCGTCGTGGTCGTTACCTCGGGCAAGGGCGGAGTGGGCAAGACCACTACGACGGCTGCGCTCGGGGCCGCTCTTGCACAGGGTGGCGACAAGGTCGCGGTCATCGACTTCGACGTGGGGCTGCGCAACCTCGACCTTGTGCTGGGCGCCGAGCGTCGCGTGGTCTTTGACCTCATCAATGTGATCCACGGCGTGGCGAAGCTGCCGCAGGCGCTGATCCGCGATAAGAGGCTCGAGACTCTATATCTGCTGCCCGCGTCGCAGACCCGCGACAAGGATGCGCTCACCGAGGACGGCGTCGCCAAGGTAATTGCCGAGCTGCGCACAAGGTTCGACTGGATCATTTGCGACAGCCCGGCCGGGATTGAGCGCGGCGCGACCTTGGCGATGCGGCACGCCGACGCCGCGATCATCGTCACCAATCCCGAAGTGTCCTCGGTGCGCGATTCCGACCGCATCATCGGGCTTCTCGATTCAAAAACCGAGAAAGCCGAGCGGGGCGAATGTGTCGACAAGCAGCTGCTCATCACGCGCTACCATCCCTGGCGGGCGGCACGTGGCGAAATGCTGTCGATCGATGACGTGCTGGAGATCCTTTCGATACCCTTGCTCGGCATCATCCCGGAGAGCGAGGAGGTGCTGCGCGCTTCCAATCTTGGCTCGCCGGTGACGCTGAACAACGCGTCGAGCGCCCCGGCCCGTGCCTATTTCGACGCCGCGCGACGGCTCACGGGAGAAACGGTGCCCATGCAGGTTCCGAGCGAAAGCCGCCGCATTCTCGACAAGCTGTTCGGACGGAAGGCAGCATGAACCCGTTCAGCCTGTTCCGCCGCGGCTCCGCGCCGATTGCGCGCGAGCGGCTGCAAATTCTGCTTGCACACGAACGCAACGCGCAAAATCAGCCCGATCTGCTCGGCATTCTGCGCGAGGAGATCCTCGCATTGATCAGCCGGCACGTCTGCTTTGACCCCGAAAAGGTGCAGATCAAGATGGATCGCGGCAAATCCGTATCGACACTTGCCGTCGACATCGAGATCCCGAACAGTGCGCCGGTCGTGCTGCAAAGGGCCGTGTGATGCGCAGCATGGCATTGCTCACGCAAAAGGGCGGCAGCGGGAAAACAACGCTTGCGGCATCGCTCGCAGCCGCTGCGGCAGATGCGGGCGAGAGGGTGATTGCGCTCGATCTTGATCCGCAAGGATCGCTCTGGGCCTGGGGAAAACGTCGCGCGACCGCCAAGGTGCGGGCCCATATCATTGTCGAGCCGCTCGAGGCAGAGCGGCTCTCGCGGCTTGCCTCAATTGTTGCAGGCCTTGCCGATTCAGGCTTCACGCTCGTCATTTTCGATACGCCTTGCAATGGCGCGACCATGCGGCTGGTCGGCGATGTCGTGGATATTTGTCTGCTGCCGGCACGCCCGACATGCTTGGACGTCGAGGCGACCGGCGCGACCTTCCGAGCCGCGTTCCTGGCAAAGCGAAAGGCCGCCTTCGTCCTGAACCAATGCCCGCCGATGTATCGCAGCACACGCGCGAGCACCGCGGCAAAGAGCCTCAATCGCCTCGGCGTCCTGGCCGAGCCGATGTTGTCCGCGCGCATGGATTATCAGGACGCGATGGCTGCAGGTCTTGGGGTCACTGAATATGCCATGGGCAGCAGGGCGGCGCAGGAGATCGCCACGCTCTGGCGCTGGACTGAAGCCCAAATCGCCGGCACCGGCGCTGCATCGCCGACGGATAACAAAATCGGCAAGAAAGCTGCGGCTTAACTTCCTTTCCCTTCATGGGCGGGCGCTTCGCCGGCAATTCGAACGGCCGCGAGGGTGGGTCTCGCAGTATCAGTGCTCATAAGCTCAGTCTTACGGGACGGCACTCGCCATCCTGCGCCCCTGAATGGATGGCATGAGCCATGCCACGGCCCGGCTGATGCACGTCGCGCCGTCATCGACCCGGTCGGCCGCCGGCAAGAATGGATCTGCAAAGCACGCTGCTCTACATGCCTGCGCCGCGCGCGATACGGCTTGAACCAGGGCGGGAGCGCCGGCCACGTAGACAAGATCGTCCGCAAAGAGCGGCGGCAGATATTTGGTCGGCTGACCCTGCCGAATGGCGGCGCTCATGCTCTGCGGAGCGGCAACTGTCGGAATAATGGTCACGCCCGGAAAGAGAGCCAATCTGCAGAGAGCCGGAATCATGTAGAGCGATTCAACCGTGCGAGCGCCGACAATCAGCACGAGTTCGCGGACCGGATTCTCGCGGATGGCGGCTTCGGCAATGGCCCAGATCGGCGCGAAGCCAGTGCCGCTTGACACCAGTACAAGGCGTTCCCGCCTGTTGGCCCGAAAATATGCGGCGCCGAACGGACCCGTCATCTTCACGCGGTGACCCTTCTTGACGCCTGATCCAAGCTGCGAAGAAACGCGTCCTTTCGCGATACGCCGCACGTGAAAGCGAATGAGATCCGGATCGCCCGGCCAATCCAGCAGCGCCGTGGGGCTGTAACAGCGCGCCGGGAAACCACGAAACCGGACCGCGAGATATTGGCCCGGTATGTAATGGATCGGTCGCGAGCTCGCGACGCAGACTTCGACGACGTCGGGTGCGACATCAATCACGTCGGCTACTCGACCCGGCACCTCCACGATACCGGGAACATGCTCCACGGCGATT
>JAJPJB010000059.1 GCA_021324465.1 Hyphomicrobiaceae bacterium | reverse complement strand
CTGCCGCTGAAATGGCGCGAAGGCACCGGGTCGCCGATCCGCGCCGTCGCCGTGTTCAACGACTGACGGCGGAAACAAGTTTTGACCCAAGGGACGCTCCGATGCAGATCGGTCACAACAGAAAAATGACTGGTGCGCAATGCTTGGCCGACATGCTCAAGGGTTATGGCGTCACGCATGTGTTTCACGTACCCGCGGTGCTGCGCACGACGTTTGCCGAGATGGAACGTCGCACCGAGATCAAGCGGCTGCATGTGCACGGCGAGAAAGCGGCCGCTTACATGGCCGACGGCTATGCGCGCGCCTCGGGCAAGCCGGGCATCTGCATGGCGCAGGTGATCGGCGCGCTCAATCTCGCCGCCGGCTTGCGCGACGCCTTCCTTGCCCATTCGCCGGTGATCGCTATGACCGGCGGCCGCGAGCCGAAGACCAAGTTTCGCAAAGTCTATCAGGAGATCGACGATATGCCGGCCTTTGAGCCGGTGACCAAATTCAACGCCACGGTCGATGACGTGATACGCTTTCCCGACATGGTGCGGCAGGCGTTCCGCACCGCCGTCACCGGTTGTCCCGGACCGGTGCATCTGCAGTTCCGCGGCAACGAGGGTCAGATCGATGCCGAGGAGGCTGACATGGAGCCCCTCGTCGAGCCGCAATTCGCCCGCGTGCCGGCGTTCCGCCCGGCGCCGGAGGAAGAGAGCGTCCGCGCGGCGCTCAGACTCCTGCAAGACGCGATGCGCCCCGTAATCGTTGCCGGCGGCGGCGTGCGCGCCTCTGGCGCGGCGTCCGAACTGACTGCTTTCGCCGAGGCGCTGCAGATTCCAGTCGCGACTTCGCTCAACGGCAAAGATTCCATTCCAGGCAATCATCCGCTCTCGGTCGGCGTGGTCGGCACCTATTCTCGCGAAAGCGCCAACCGCGTCGTCAATGCGGCCGATCTCGTCTGCTTCATCGGCACGGAGACCGGCGGCATGACCACACATTTCTGGGCAGTGCCCAAGATCGGCACGCCCGCGATCCAGATCGACCTCGAGCCGCAGGCGCTCGGCCGCAATTACCCGCTCGCCGCCGCGGTCAACGGTGACGCGAAAGTGACATTGGCACGCATGTTTGCGCTGTGCGATCCCGCCAGTGCTGAGAAACGCAAGCCGTGGATCGCACAAGCGCAAAAAATCTGCGCCGAGTGGCGCGACAAATATCACTCGGCGCTTGCGTCGGATGCCGTGCCGATCCGGCCGGAGCGGCTCTGCAGCGAATTGACGCAGCATATGCCGGGCGATGCCATCATTGTGGTTGACACGGGGCATGCCGGCATGTGGATGGGCGGCATGTTCGATCTTACCTCGCCGCGGCAAGCCTATATGCGCAGCGCCGGCCATCTCGGCTGGGCGTTCCCGGCAGGGCTCGGCGCCAAATGCGCCTGTCCCGAACGCCCGGTCGTTACCTTCACCGGCGATGCCGGCTTTTGGTATCACATCGCCGAAATCGAGACGGCGGTGCGCTGGAACATCGCCGCGGTGACAGTGGTCAACAATAACGGCGGCGGCAATCAGTCCAAACGCGGCTTTGATCGCGTCTATGGCGGTCAGCAGACGCAAAAGGCACGCGAATTGTGGACTTTCAGCAAGACCGATTTCGCGCGGCTGGCGCAGGACATGGGGGCGCTCGGCATCCGTGTCGAGCAAGCCAAGGCATTTCCGGCGGCACTCGCTCAGGCGCTGGCCTCAGGCCGACCTGCGATCATCGATGTGGTTACGGATATTGAAGCGCTGGCGCCGACCGCGGTGACCTGATGTGTGCGCAGATGCGCCGCGCCGCGGTTGGCGTGGAAATAGGGCAAAATCCCGGCAATTTTCGATAAGTCAAAGATTGCCCTTCACGCGCGGGTCACGAAATTGCAATGTAAGATGGCAAATCGACGCCTCGTTCACGCCTGATAGGCGTGGAACAGTGGCGCCGTGAAAAGACGGCGAAACTCGCAGTCGATGAGCACGGCACGGGAATCGGCAGTTCGTCTGCTGAAACTGATGATGATTGCGTCGCTGGTCGGTCCGGCGGCGATATTCATCTATGCGTCTTGGGTCAGTTATCGCGATATCCAAGCCGCCAGCGACGAGCGCATCAATCGCTCGCTCGACGTTATGCAGGAACAGGCGCTCAAAGTCTTCGAGACTGTCGACCGGACTTTCGCCGAAGTCGACGAGATCGTCCGCGGCATGTCGAGCGCGCAGATCCGCGCCGCGCAACCCGCTCTACACAAGCGCCTTGAACGGATCGCCGGCGTCATGCCGCAACTGCAGGCGATCGTGCTGGTCGGACCCGACGGCCATCCGCTGGCCTCGAGCGTGCTTCCTTGGGTCAAGCTCGACGCCGATCTCTCCCAGCGCGATTATTTCAAGGCGCAGGCGAGCGAGGATGCTGGCACTTACGTCAGCGATGTGCGCACGCCACAGCTGTCGAATGTCGGC
This sequence comes from Hyphomicrobiaceae bacterium, assembly GCA_021324465.1. GTDB lineage: Bacteria > Pseudomonadota > Alphaproteobacteria > Rhizobiales > Xanthobacteraceae > BOG-931. The sequence goes on along the minus strand of JAJPJB010000059.1, from coordinate 78,598 downwards.
GGCGACTTCTTCGATTTGTCGCACCGTCTGGACTCGGAGGATGGCACATTTCGCGGCATCATCGCCGTCGCGGTGCGGCCGGCCTATTTCGAGAACTTTTACGCGCTGATCAATCAAACGCCGGGCAATTTTTATTCGCTGACCCGCGCCGACGGGGCCATCCTGGCGCGTTATCCGGCCGATGAAAAACTGCGCGCGCGGCGCTTAAGCCCGCAGAGCGCGCTAAGAAAACTGATCGATGGCGGCGAGGTGCGTGGATTGTTCAGCGTCACTTCGGAGGTCGATGGCGTGCCGCGGCGGGTCGGCTTTCGCAAGCTCCAAGGCTATCCGGTCTTCGCGCTCGCCGGCACAAAGGTTTCGACCATCCGCGCCGAATGGCTGTCGGACATGGGCGGCAATCTGATTTTCGGGCTGCCGGCGACAGTGCTCTTATTCGGTGTGTTGTGGATCGCGCTCAAGCGTACCGAACGCCTGCATGAAGAAGCGGAGCGCCGGGAAATGGCGGAAGACGCGCTGCGTCAGGCGCAGCGGCTCGAAGCCATCGGCCAGTTGACCGGCGGGGTTGCGCACGACTTCAACAACCTCTTGATGATCATCAGCGGCACCGCGCAGCGGCTGCGCCGCCTTGTCGCCGGCGAGAAGGAAAATCAGCTCCTCGATACCATCGCCAACGCGACCGAGCGCGGCGAAAGCCTGACACGGCAATTGCTCGCCTTCTCACGGCGGCAGATGCTGCAGCCGAGCGTGATCGACCTCGCCGAAGAATTGCCCGCCATCAAGGACATGCTTAGTCGCTCGCTGCGCGGCGACATCGTCATCCGGGTCATCGTTCCGCATCGCCCATGCTATGTCAAAGTCGATCCCAGCGAATTCGAGCTCGCGATGCTCAATCTCGCCTTCAATGCGCGCGACGCCATGCCGTCCGGCGGCACGCTGACGATTACAGCGAAGCCCGTGGTTATGCGTGGCCAGGCCGCTGAAGAAGGCTTGAGCGGCGAATTCGTCGCCGTGCGCGTCGCCGATACCGGGACGGGCATTCCGCCCGAAGTGCTGCCGCGGGTGTTCGAGCCGTTCTTCACCACCAAGGAGGTAGGCAAAGGCACCGGCCTGGGCTTGAGCCAGGTCTACGGTTTCGCGCGCCAGTCGGGCGGCGCCGCCAGCATCACCACCTCGACGCGCCGCGGTACTGCGGTGACGCTGTTTCTGCCGCAGACCTGGGAGGCGCCGACGCGGCCACGCCAAGACGTCGAAGCGGCAAGCGTCGCGCCGGTCTCCGGCACGGTGCTCTTGGTCGAGGATAATGTCGAGGTTGCCGAAGTCGCCAGGGTCTATCTGGAGCAGCTCGGCTACCAGGTTCGGCACGCCGCCGGCGCCCAGCCTGCGCTCGATCTGCTCGAAAGTACCGGCGACGTCGATCTCGTCTTCTCGGACATTTTGATGCCCGGCGGGATGAACGGGCTCGAACTCGCTGAAGCGGTACGCCGGCTCTATCCAAAGCTGCCGGTGCTGCTCACCACCGGTTACAGTTCGAGCGCACAGGACGCGCTGCGTCGCGGTTTTGATGTGCTGCAGAAGCCGTACAATCTGGCCGCGCTGGAGAGCGCTTTGCGCGAAGCACGCAATGCGCAAGATGCTTCCGAAGAAACGCCGCCGCGCCAGCAGGCAGTTGGATGACCAAGCTCCAGCCTACCACGGCAGTCGTGGCAGAGTGCCGAGCATGGATGCACCAAGACTGATCGACATCAGCCAGCCGATGGCGCAAAAGCCGATTATCATCCAAGCGTCCGTGGCCTCGAATTGCGCGGGCCTTACCGGCATTGCAAGTTCGCCGCGATTGGGCATCTCGTGCTCCTCAAAGTGACTTAAGCCTTGACCAAGCAAATTCTGGGCCGCGCGTGCCGCTGCTAGCCTGCAAAGGACAATATGGCAGGTCCCGGTAAAGGATTTAGTAATGTCGGCTGCGGGTCGGGTCGTCGCGGTGAAGGCGGCAAACCGGCTTTTCCCGGCGACGCAGACAGACTCGGCTCCAATTACGGCAGAAGTGCTTTGACAAGAATGAGCGATCAGGTCGAAGACCGGCCGCTGCTCGCACTTGCGGTTGCGCTCGGCATCGGCGTCCTGATCGGCGCGGCGGTGCTGGACAGCGCCAGCCGGCGCTGAAGCCTATCGCTCGCCAATCTCGCGCAAAATCTCAGCGGTGTGTTCGCCGAGCCGCGGCGCCGGACGCTCCGACGCCATCGGCTGTTCGTCGAGAATGATCGGCGTGCGCAGGCCGGGAATCGTGCCACCTTTCGCCGCATCGCTTTTCAGCTCGATCTTCATGCCGCGATGCACGATCTGGGGATCGCTAAACACCTGCTCGAGGTCGTTGATGGGGCCGGCGGGAATGCCGGCATTTTCGAGTTTCGGCAAGAGCTCATCGCGCTTAAATCGCCTGGTAAGCGCGGAGATTTTGCCGACGAGTTCAGCGCGATGCGCCAGCCGCCCCTTGTTGTCCTTGTAGGCTTCGACTTCGGCGAGTTGCGGCTCGCCCAGGATGCCGCACAGCTTGATAAATTGCCCATCATTGCCGGTGGCGATTATGATGCGTCCGTCGGCGACCGGAAATTCCTGATAGGGCACCAAATTGGGATGGGTGTTGCCGATGCGCTTGGGGATTTCGCCCGATACCAGATAGTTCAACGCCTGGAACGACAGGACGCCGACCGTGGAATCGACCAAGGCCGTATCGACATAGCCGCCTTTGCCGGTCCTCTCGCGCCGCAGCAGAGCCGCCAGGATGCCAACTACGGAATAGACGCCGGAGAAGATATCCGAGACCGCGACGCCGCAGCGCATCGGCTCGCCATCGGCCGTGCCGGTGAGTCCCATCAAACCGCCGATGCCTTGCGCCATCAGATCATAGCCGGCGCGTGAAGCGGCGGGTCCGGTCTGGCCGAAACCGGTAACAGAGCAATAGACCAGGCGCGGACAGAGTGGTGCCAGACTCTTGTAGTCCAGACCGAATTTGGCGAGGCCCCCGACCTTGAAATTTTCGATCAGCACGTCGGAACGCGTCGCGAGCTTTTTGACCAAGCGCTGCCCCTCGGCGCTAGCCAAGTCGACCTCGATCGAGCGTTTGCCGTGATTGGCGCTGTGGAAATAGGCCGAGCTCAAATGGCCGCCATCGGCGGCCGGGACGAAGGGCGGGCCCCAGGCGCGGGTGTCGTCGCCGGTACCGGCGCGCTCGACCTTGATCACGTCGGCGCCCAGATCGGCAAGAATTTGGCCCGCCCACGGCCCGGCCAGGATCCGGGCCAGTTCCAGGACACGCACTCCAGCTAATGGACCCTGTTTCGATTGACCCGGCATGATCTTCACTCCTGACGACGCGGCAGAGGGCGCCTAACTGGCAAAGCAGCGGAAATTTGTCCAGAAGCCCAACTGCCCGGGGCCGGCGCACCCTGGGTTTAGGGTTTTGGAAGGCTCGTTTATCTATAATGCTTTACTTTTTTGCCTAGCTTGTCACGGCGTTAGCCGATCATTAGCTACACAGAGCCGGATGGGAACGAAGCGGTGAACACTTCCTTCTTCAGCGAGATGCTGCAAAGCATCGCCGAGCGCAGCCGCGCGCTGATCAAGCGCGAGCGGCGGGAGCCAGCGCATGAGCGTTCGGCGAGCCTCATCGAACAATGCGAGGCGCTGCTGTCCGGCCGCGGCGAAGCCTCCGGGGTGGCGCTCGCCCAGGAGATCCTGGCACGCTATGCCGATTCTACAATCGGACCGCGCATCGGTTTCTTTGAGGCGCTGGCCACCACCTTCGGCCATGATCAGGCGCGGATCGACCGCGCCATCGCCGCCTACAAATCGGCACCGACGCCTGAAAACGCTGCCGACTTGCACCGCGCCAGCGAGCCGCGCCGGCTTGAGCTGTTTCGCCGACTCAACCTGGCCCCCGGCGGCACCGCTGCGCTGGTACGTATGCGCGAGCAACTGCTCGACGCTATGGCGCATCGCGATGACCTCGCCGTCATCGACAGCGATTTCGTCCATTTGTTCTCGTCCTGGTTCAACCGCGGCTTCCTGGTGTTGCGCCGGATCGACTGGTCGACCTCGGCGGCGATCCTGGAAAAGATCATCCGCTATGAGGCCGTGCACGAGATCCAGGACTGGGACGATCTGCGCCGCCGCATCGATCCGCCAGATCGGCGCTGCTACGCCTTTTTTCATCCGGCCCTGGTCGACGAGCCCTTGATCTTCGTCGAAGTGGCTCTGACACGCGAAATCCCCGGCGCGATCGCGCCGATCCTGTCCGACAAGCGCGAGCCGGTCCAGCCGCAGCGTGCCACCACGGCCGTATTCTATTCCATCACCAATTGCCAGCGCGGGCTTGCCGGCGTGACGTTCGGCCACTTCCTGATCAAGCAAGTCGTCGAGGAAGTCTCGCGCGAAGTGCCGCGCGTTACGACCTTCGTCACGCTGTCGCCGGCGCCGAATTTCGCCGACTGGCTCCGCCGTGAGCGGGTCAATTCCGGCTCCATTGTTCTCGACGATGATGACCGTGAGACGCTTGCCGGCCTGGATACCGAGGGGTGGTGGCGCATGCCAGAACTGGCGGAGAAGATCCGCGAGCCGTTTCTGCGCGCCGCTGCCTGGTATTATTTGCGCGGCCGCAACAAGCGCGGCTTGCCGGTCGATGCCGTGGCGCGCTTCCATCTGGGCAATGGCGCGCGGCTTGAACGGCTCGACTGGCTCGCCGATACGTCGGAGCGCGCGTTGAAGCAATCTTACGGCCTGATGGTGAACTATCTCTATGATCTTGATTACATCGAGCGCAATCACGAGGCCTATGCGCAGCAGCGCACGATTGTCGCTTCGAGTGCCGTAAGCCGCCTGGTCACAACGCCGGCGCGCGAAGTCGTACCGGTTGCGGGCTAGTCCGTCACTTCCGGCTTGCCAACGATCCTGGCTTGCCCGAGATCGTTATTTTTATGTCGAAGTCGCGAAAGTCGGCTTAGCGGCAAGTCCGGAATCGATAATCGCAGTCGGTGCAGAACACTCAGCAATCGTGATTGTGGACAGCGGGCGCTTCGCCCGACCCGTCATCACACCGCCCGCTTCGCGCAGATCCGTCGGCTTCGCTCCGAAATGACGCGCCATGAGGTGCTCCATGCCCACGATCCTCGGCATTCTTGAAACCGTGCTCTATGTTGATGACTTTGCCCGCGCCTGTCCGTTCTATGAGCAGGTGCTCGGGCTGAACGGCATTTATCGCGATCAGCGGCTATGCGCCTACGACGTGCGCGGCCGCGGTGTGCTGCTGCTCTTCCTGCGCGGCCGTTCGCTTGAGACCGTGCATTTGCCCGGCGGCACCATTCCCCCGCATGATGGCCATGGCCCGGTACATGTTGCATTTTCGATCGCCGCCGCGGAACGAGAAAGCTGGGAGGCCCGACTGCAGGCGGCGGATATCGCGATCGAAGGCCGCACCCGATGGCCGCGCGGCGGCGAGAGCATCTATTTTCGCGATCCCGATGGGCACCTTGTGGAGCTGGCGACGCCCGGGCTTTGGCCGGGATATTGAAGCTCGTCGCCACCGGGAGCAAGGCGACAAACATAATGGAGGTGGCGCCCGGATTGCCTCGCTCCGCTCGCCATGACGCAAGAGCGCATTCCTACGATTTTCCATAGACCGGCACGATGCCGCCGCGGCTCACGCGATTATCGGGTGAAGCGAGAAACATGATCGTGGCCGCGACGTCTTCGACCGTGGGCCACAGCGTGAAATCGGCCTTTGGCATCGCCTGCCGGTTGGCCGGCGTGTCCATGATCGACGGCGCGACCGCGTTGACCAAAATGCCGTCTTTTGCGACCTCCTCGGCAAGCGCCGCGGTGAAGGCAGCGACCGCGGCCTTGCTGGCGGTGTATGCGGTCATCCCGGCGCCGGTCCGCCACTCAAGGCCGGGGCGGGCCGCGACATTGACAATGCGTCCGCCCGCGCCTGCCATGGCGCCGACTGCCGCACGGCAGCACAGCATGCAGCTGATCAGGTTCATGTCGATTTGCTGGCGGATGGTCGCGGACGAGGTCTCCGCAAGCGGACCCGCTGCAAAGCCGCCGGCAATATGGATCGAGGCCCACAGCCGGCCGATGCCCTGGTAGAGGCGGCCGACAGCGGCTTCCTCGGCGAGGCTGCCCGAGACGCTGGTGATTACCTGCTTATGATCGCGCAGCCTAAAACGCCCGGCTTCCGCCGCGTCGACGCACGGTACGTGACAGACAGCGCCGGCCTCGATCAGGGTCGAAACTACCGCGGTTCCAAGCGCGCCGGCGCCACCGGTGACAACGACATGACGATCGTGAAAATCCATGCTCGTATCTTCACTGTTCCCGCGATCGAGGCAAGCCCGGCATGAGACTTTGATAAAGTAACGGAGGAGAGAATCAGTGGCGGATTTCGATCTCGCCATCATTGGCGGGGGCATCAATGGTGCCGGCATCGCGCGCGATGCGGCCGGCCGCGGCTTTCGGGTGGTGCTGATCGAGCAGAACGATCTCGCCTCCGGCACCTCGTCGGCATCATCGAAGCTGATTCACGGCGGCTTGCGTTATCTGGAACACTTCGCGTTCCGACTGGTGCGCCAAGCGCTGCATGAACGCGAAGTGCTATTGCGCGCAGCGCCGCATCTGATCCGCCCGTTGCGTTTCGTGCTGCCGGTCAACGAGGCGCGACGCTCGCCAGTGACGTTGCGGATCGGGCTGTTCATTTATGACTGGCTCGGCTGGCGCAAGATTTTGCCGCCGATGCGCCAAGTCGACCTCGTGACCGATAACGCCGGCCTGCCGCTGAAGGCGCGCTTTCATCACGCATTCGAATATTCCGATTGCTTTGCCGACGATGCGCGGCTGGTCGTGCTCAACGCGGTTGATGCAGCGGAGCACGGGGCCATGATCCGCACCCGCACCCGCTGCATACGCGCGGAACGCCACGAGGCTTGGCGGCTCATTCTCAATGCGCGAGGCCAGCGCGATGTGATTACCGCGCGCATCCTGGTCAATGCCACCGGGGCATGGAGCGAACTGTTCGCCGAAACGGCGCTGCGCCTCAAGCCGCAACATCAGCTGCGGCTCGATAAGGGCACGCATATCGTCGTGAAAAAGCTCTATGACCACGATCGCGCCTATATCCTGCAGGCGATCGATGGCCGCGTGGTTTTCGCCATTCCTTTCCAGCGCGATTTTACCCTGATTGGCACGACCGACCGCAGCTTTTCCGGCGATCCGGCCACGGTGGTGCCGACCGGTGAGGAAATCGACTATCTGTGCAGTGTCATCAATGAATATTTCCGCGCCGAAATTGGCGCTGCGGACGTGATTTGGGCCTTTGCCGGCGTGCGCTCGCTCTACGATGACGGCGCACGCAAGCCGCAAGACATCGGCCGCGACTACGCGGTGATGCTCGACGAGCGCCATGGTCAAGCGCCGCTGCTGACGATCTATGGGGGCAAGATCACCACCTATCGGCGTCTTGCCGAGGATGCGATGGCGCGACTTTCGCATTTCTTTCCGCATTCGCGGCCGTGGACCGCGCAGCAGCCGCTGCCGGGCGGCGACTTCGTCTATGACGGGATTGCGATTTTGCTCGGGCGCACCAAGCGCAAATGGCGCTTTCTCACCGATGATCATGCGCGGCGGCTGGTGGAAGCATATGGCACGCGTGTCGATCAAGTCCTCGGCAAAGCAACTTCCCTCGATGATCTCGGTCAGCGCTTCGGTGCAGACCTCACCGCCGCCGAGCTGCATTATCTGATGACCAAGGAGTGGGCACAGACTGCCGATGACGTGCTGTGGCGTCGATCCAAGCTTGGTCTACGATTTTCGGACGCGCAAAGGACGGCACTCGATCGCTTCATGGCGCAAGCAGCCGCGGCGCGCGCGTGAAGTTGGCAAATGGGCCGTTAACGGAACGCTCACCACGTTGGCCGAGCGGGACAGTGCGGGATGCCGGGCCCGATCGCAGCGAATTGCCGGCTTCCGCTTTACCAAGCCGCAATGCCGGCGTGCTCTGATACCCAAGGCCGCAGCGGCCGGTGGGCTATGTCAACCAAACATACCAAGAAGCAGATCGAGACCATTATTCAGTCGCTTTGCGTGCTGGTCGTCGATGACAATCAGTATATGCGCAAAATGGTCCGCACGCTTCTGGTCAACTGCGGTGTCAAAGACATCTACGAAGCCAATGATGGAATCGCGGCGCTCGACGCGATCCGCACGGTCGGGCCCGATGTTGTGATCCTCGACTGGGAAATGCCGCTGCTCAGCGGGCCTGAACTGGTGCGCATCGTTCGGTCGCCGGGCGTGTTTCCGATGCCCGACGTGCCGATCATCATGCTGACGGGACACGCCGAACGGTGGCGCGTCGTCGAGGCGGTGCGACTCGGCATCAATGAATATCTGACCAAGCCGGTCTCGGCCAAAGCCCTGCATGACCGTCTGGTCTCGATCACCATGCAGCCGCGGCCGACGGTGCAGCGCGGCGATTACTATGGACCGGAACCGCGCAAGCTGATGCTGGAGAGCCCGGAGCAAGCCGCCGAGTCGCCGAAGGCGTCGATTGAGTTCGTGGACTAGCGGGCCCTTCGCCGCGTCAACATTGTGCGCCGTTATCCAGCTTGAGGTTTCGTATCCTGCCGACATGCGTTAGCGTAACGCGCCGTCGCGCGACGGGGGCGCGCGCGTGTCATGTTTCGGGGCTTAGATGCACGCCGGCGATTCGGGGAGTGAGTTCGTCAAACGCGGCGCCGAGCGGCCTACGTTCGGTAAGCGCGGTTTTGCGCCCTGGACCGATCGCACCGCGCAGCCCTTGCTGCGGATCCAGGCCTTGCGCAAACGGTTCGGCGGGTTCACCGCGGTCGATCAGCTTTCCCTCGATGTCTATCAAGGCGAGTTTTTTGCTCTGCTCGGCCCTTCCGGTTGCGGCAAAACGACTCTGCTGCGCATGATCGCCGGTTTCGAGCGGCCGGATTCCGGGCGCATTCTGCTGGACGGGGTCGATCTTGCGCCGGTGCCGCCGCATCGCCGCCCGGTCAATATGATGTTTCAAAACTACGCGCTGTTTCCGCATCTCAACGTAGAGGCCAATATCGCTTTCGGCCTCAAGCAGGAGGGGATGCCGAAAGCGCGCATCGCCGAGCGGGTCGCCGACATGCTGGCGCTGGTCAAGCTCGAAGGGCTCGGTCGCCGCAAGCCGCACGAACTGTCCGGCGGGCAGCGCCAGCGCGTGGCTCTGGCCCGGTCGCTGGCGAAGCGTCCGCGCGTCTTGCTGCTCGACGAGCCGATGGCGGCGCTCGACAAAAAGCTGCGCGGCGAGACGCAGTTCGAATTGATGGAGCTGCAGCGGCAGCTCGGCTTGACCTTCATCATCGTCACCCACGACCAAAGCGAGGCCATGACGGTCGCGGATCGGATCGCGGTGATGGATCGCGGCCGGCTCATGCAGGTCGCGCCGCCAAAGGATATCTATGAACGGCCGAATTCATGCTGGGTCGCCGATTTCATCGGCGAGGTCAATTTGTTCGAAGGACGCGTAGGCGCCGATGCGGACAGCGTCGAGGGCACGGCTTTCGGCCGGCTGCGTGTCGGGCGCAAAATCGATGTCGAGCCGCAAGGGAGGGTTTGGGTGGCGGTGCGGCCGGAGAAAATGCGGATCACGCCCGCCGCGCCGGAGCGGCAAGCGAGCGTCGAAAATTGTGCGACCGCGACCGTCGTCGATATCGGTTACCTTGGCGATCTGTCGATCTACAGACTGCGCACAGAGGCTGGCGTCGAGATCAGAGCGGCAATCGCCAATACTGGCCGCTCGGCTGATCAAGCCATCGGCTGGGATGACCGAGTTTGGCTCAGCTTTGCACCGGAAGCTGCAATCGTGCTGACACGGTGATTGCAAGTGACGAACCGTAAATGTTCAAATCGCTCATGAAATCGAAAAAGAACCATTCATTCTGGCAAAGTCTCGTTATTCGCCTTCCCTTTGGCTGGCTGCTCGCGTTCTTTCTGGTGCCGTTCCTGATCGTGCTGAAGATCAGCCTGTCGCAGACCGCGATCGCGCAACCGCCCTACGCGCCGACGTTTGACCTCGCCGCCGGCTGGCGCGGCGTCCAGACCTTTTTTGCCGGCCTGTCGCTCGACAATTACCGCTTTCTCGGGACTGATCCGCTCTACATTCTGTCCTACATGAAAAGCCTGCAAATCGCAGCGTTCTCGACGCTGCTCCTGCTCATCATCGGCTATCCCATCGCTTATGCGATCACGCGCCTGCCGCGTCGGGCGCAGGCCATCCTGGTCGTGCTGGTAATCCTGCCATTCTGGACCTCGTTCCTCATCCGCATCTATGCCTGGATGAATATCCTACAGCATGACGGGCCGCTCAATCAGCTCTTGCTAGCGCTGCATATTGTGCGCGAACCGCCTTCCTGGCTGTCGACTGATACCGCCGTCTATATCGGCATTGTCTATTCCTATCTGCCGTTCATGGTGCTGCCGCTCTACGCGACACTGGAGAAGCTCGATGAGCAGCTTCTCGAAGCGGCGGCCGATCTCGGCTGCCCGCGCTGGAAGAGGTTTTGGCTTGTGACCTTGCCGCTGTCCGCGCCGGGCGTCGTCGCCGGCGCGCTGTTGTGCTTCATCCCGATCGTCGGTGAATTCGTCATCCCCGATCTGCTGGGCGGCTCGCGCACGTCGATGATCGGCCAAACCATCTGGATGGAATTCTTCGCCAACAAGGATTGGCCGACCGCCGCCGCCGTCGCCGTGGTCTTGGTCTGCCTCTTGGTGACGGCAATCGTGATCTTCCAGAATCACGCGATGCGCGGATCGGAGAGGGACTAGCCGTGCGCAAGTTCTCGCCACTCAACCTTGCCGCCATCATTCTCGGCGTCGGTTTCCTCTATCTGCCAATCGCCATTCTGGTGATTTATTCCTTCAATGCCTCGCGCCTGGTAGCGGTCTGGGGCGGCTGGTCCATCCAGTGGTATGCCGAGCTCGCCGCCGACGCGCCGCTTCTCGACTCCGCCTTCATCAGCCTGCGTGTGGCGCTGATTTCGGCGACGGCGGCAACGCTTCTCGGCACGCTGGCGGCCCTGGCGCTGGTGCGGTTTGGCCGATTTCGCGGCAAGCTTCTGTTCGCGGCCATGATCTACGCACCGCTGGTCATGCCGGAGGTCATCACCGGCCTGTCGATGCTGCTGCTGTTCGTTGCCGTTGCAATCGATCGTGGCTTCTGGACCGTGATCATCGCCCATACGACGATGGCCATGTGCTTTGTTGCGGTGATCGTGCAATCCCGACTCATCGATTTCGATATGAGCCTTGAAGAGGCGGCGATGGACCTCGGCGCTTCGCCTGCGCGTACATTCCTCGCCGTAACGCTGCCGCTGATCCTACCCGCGATCGTCGCCGCCTGGATGCTCGCCTTCGCGCTGTCGCTCGACGATCTCGTGATTGCAAGCTTCACCACCGGGCCGGGCGCCACGACGCTGCCGATCCGAATCTATTCGGAGGTTCGGCTTGGGGTGAAACCGGAGATGAACGCGGTGTGCAGCATCATGGTCGGCGTGGTCGGCATTGCGGTGATCGCCGCATCGCTGCTGACCAAGGTTGGCGGCGCAAGGGGCACGCCGGCGCAGGCCTGATCAATCCGGGCTCTCGCCGCACGCCGGGCAGCTGCACTGCACCTATTCGGCCGCTTTCGGCGCAGCCGCGGAGGCGGGCGACACGGTCGGTGGCGGCGCCGTGCCATTAGGCTGCGTCATCAATTGATTGATCACCGCGCGCACGGCGTCGCCCGCATTATGGCCCTTGGCTGCGTCCAGGAGCGGTGCCGCGGCGCCCGAACGCCGGATCAGGCTCTGCGCGTCCGGCAACATGATCGGGTCGTCCCACGGACCCTGCACCACGAAGGGCAGATCGAACCGATCGGTGGTGGCATTCGCCACCAGCGTCGCTACACCTTTAAGATCAAGATCGCGGGTCGGCACTGAGGCCTGGCCGCCGACCGCAAGCCGCACCGCCGGTCCGTCGACATGCATATCCTCCACCGAGATTGTGCCCTGCTCGATCTTGAGACTGACAGCGAGTTCATCGAACGGCGTATTGCCGGTACGGAAATCGCCGCTACCGGACAGGGGCCGGCGCTCGAGCCGGCGCAGTAATTGCTCGATATTGATGCCGGCGAGCGCACCCGAATGCGCCGTCAATGTCGCCGTGCCGCTGAGCGAGTGCGTAATCGCCATCACCGAATTGCCGGAACCGTCAATATTCACTGCAAGCGTGCCGCGGCCCCTCAACGTATGCAGGCCAAACAACTGGGCGAGGCAATCGCCGATGTCGACGTCGACGAATTGCATATGTGAGAAGACGCCGATCCTGCTGTTGATCGCATTCAAGCCAAGCGTGCCCTTGGCGACGCCGCCGAAAGCCTGCGCCTCGCCGACCGTCAGCCCAAGCTTGCCGTCGTGCATAGTGGCGGCAACGGCCGTCCGTCCAAGCTGCGCATTGGCCAATTTGATGCTGCCCGCCGAAAGCCGCAGATCGAGATTTAAATCGCTGAACTCGTCGGGCGAAATCGGCAGCTCGTCCCAGTTGCGTTCATTCCGCGCCAGCAGGCGGACGCCTGAAATATAGGGCGTCAGATCAAGCGCGTCGGCCGCCAACGTGCCTTGCACGAGGTGCCCACCGTCGATGGCGAGCGTCAAGGCACCTTCGGCGACATTGCCATCGAGCTCGACATTGACGTTGGATAGGGACGCCACGCCGCCGCCGATGTCGCTCTGCGCGCGCAAGGTGAAGCGGCCGAAACCGCCGAACGGCAGTTTGGTCATCCCGGTCCAGCGCATCGCCTTGCGCAGCGAGGGCGCCTCCACGGTCAATGTGCCGTCCATTTTCAGCGTCGGCTGATCGCTGGCCGAGCCGTCGAAGACAAGTTGCAGAGGCGTGCCGGAGACGCGCACCTTGACGCCGGAGCGCTCGCCGGTGAGCGCGGCCAGAAAGTCGGTCAGGGCCAGACTGGCCTCGACCGGCTCGTTGCGCCACACGAAATGGCCGTTGGCGCCGAAGCTGCGCGAGATCGACGGCCAGGCAACCTGGAAGTCGACATTTTCCAGCCGTTCCGTAGTGTCCCTGCGCGAGTCGCGGACGATCACGGTGCCATTCTGAATGCCGATCTCGGAAAATGATGCGATCCGGCCGGGATCAGGCGCCAGCGCCCGCGCCAGCGAGTCGATCAGGCCCGACCAGTTGGATTGTCCGGTGGCCGAGAAGGTGACGTTGATTGTGGGCCGGACCAGCATGACATCGGCAATCTCGATGCGGCCGGCCAGAAGCGGGAAATAGCGCAGCCGCGCTGTGAGTTCGTCCGCAGTGACGGCCGGCTGACCGGTGCGGTCGTCGCCCAGCAGCACTTTGTGAAACGTCACGGCACCGGATGGGAACAGCGAAAGCGAGATGTCGTCGCCGAGAATCGGGTCGAGGCCGGTCACCGTGTGAATTTCCGACCGTACTGCCTCGCGCACCGACGAGGCCGGAATGAGAATGGAAAGCCCCACCAAGGTCGCGAACGCCGCGGCAAGCACTGCGGCAACAGCAATCGCGAGGCGCTTAAGACCAATGGCCGCGGTCAAGGGACGCGTTTCCGATATGATGAGGCCGGATCGTATTACCGGGTGGCAGACTGCCTGCAACCATGCGGGGCATCTGTGTCGCTTTCGTGGCCGGCGCTTTGCGGCCGCCTGCAAATGCCTGTTGTAAATGGCAAATCCTGCGATTGCCATACTGTGGCAGCGCCGCTGCCGGCCTGTCGGACGGCGGTTGTCGGGGAGGGTCCTAATTGCGCTATCGGCGGGATCGCAGGCACAGATTGCAAGAAATCCGCCTGCCGCCCTTTGACGATTCGATCGTCCGCCACCTCGGCAATTAGTTTGCCGATCATAGCCTGCCCGAACGACTTGAAATCATTGGCGACCATGACGAAGGCGCCCTGACCGCCGATAACGTTGTTACGGTAGTAATTGTCGAGACCGCCCGGCGGATTAGTGTGGTCCGGATTCCACGACATCGGATTGTCGCTGAGAATGACGAGGCCATTGATAATAAGGCCTTTGCCCACGGCTTCGTCGCGCAAGGCGGTAACGTCGCGGCCTGCATTGTTGGTGCCGTCGCCGGAAATATCGATGATGCGGCGGGCCGCAGTAAATGGCGCATGGCTCAACCGATCCATCGCGAATTCGATGGCGCCACTGATCGAGGTTCGGTCGGCGAACGAACGCGGCGCTTCGAGCAGGCGATCGCCGAATTCTTTCGCCGCTGCGGCGTCCCCGATTGCCGTCCAGTCGATCACCACGCGCTGGGCGCCAACGCCCGACCATTCGATGAACGTCAGTCCGATGCGGCCGACGCGGCCCGATTTTATCGTGTCGAGCACATGCGGGTTCGCAATCGCCGCGGCATAGCCGTCGCGCTGCAGCTGAAACTTTGTCGCATCAATGCTGCGCGAGACGTCTGCGGCCAATACCAGGAGCAAATCAACGTCATCGCCCGCCGCCGCGCCCGGCAGGACCGCGGCGCCGGCGAGGATCGCCGCCAAAATGATTTTTATCAAGCGCATCGCCGCTCCTTCTTGAGAATATTGCTGCAAAAAGACGGCGAATTAGCGTCCGATGCGCAAGTCTGGCGGATTCTCCGCGCGGGCGGATGCGTGGACGCGTTTACTCGGCAGCGACGCGGCTGCGTGGAAACGCGATCTCAACCAGCGTGCCGGCATTGGGCGCGCTCGAAATGCTGAAATGGGCGCCATTCGCCTCGGCAATGGCCTTGGTCAGCGGCAGGCTGAAGCCGTTTCCGCCGGAACCGAAGCTTCCGGACGTCGCCGACTCGCGGAACGGGTCGAGCGCAGCTTGCATGTCCGTCTCACTCATGCCGACGCCGGTGTCGCGGACACGCAGCACGGCCTCGCCGGTGTCAGAGAGTACGGTCGAGACAATGACCTGCCCGCCGGGGCCGGTCAGCTTGATTGAGTTCGACAATAGGTTGAGCACGATCTGGCGCAGCGAGCGCTCGTCGGCGACGACCTGGGGTAAAGCCGGCGTCAGGGCGGTGCGGATGATGATGCGGGCCCGGTTGGCCTCCGGCTGCATGATGCCGACGCATTGCTGCGTAAGGTCGTTGAGATTGACGTTGGCGAAGTTGAGTTCCACCTTGCTGCCTTCTATTCGTGACAGATCAAGCAGGTCATTGAGCATCGCAACCAGGTGCGTGCCGGCAGTGACGATGTCCTTGACGTATTCGCGATAGCGCTCATTGCCGATCGGGCCAAACCGCTCGGCTTTGACGACTTCGGCAAAGCCGATCATAGCATTGAGCGGCGTCCGGATCTCGTGGCTGATCTTGGAAAGGAATTTTGCCTTGGCCTCAACCGCTTTGGCCGCCTCAAGCTTGGCATTCCGCAATTCCGCTTCGCTTTGCTTGCGCGCTGTCACGTCACAAAACGCGGCGCAGAAGCGGTCACTGCCGATGCGCGTCAGCGTCATGGCAAGCGGCAGGAGCTTATTGTCGCCGATCCGCGCCGCCACATCGAGCATTTTGTCGGGGATGGTCGTGCCGATGGCCACGCGACTGAGATAATCACGTGCGGCGCGCTCGCTCTCGGCCGCCAGCAATTCGCCGAGCGAGAGCCCGGGCATGGCGTCCGCGGCCCTGCCGAACAGCGCGGCAGCGCGCGCATTCGCGGTGACGATGGTGCCTTGGCGATCAAGCGTGACAATGCCGTCGGTAATGGCGTCAAGGACCGATTTGATCTCATAATTCTCGCGTTCGGCGGCGGCCAGCGCACGCTGCGCAACGCGCAGAGCCTCGGCCCGGCCGTTGTTCAGAACGAGCGCGAGGGCCGGCGCGCCATGCCAGGGCATGCTGAACGTGCGACCTTCGATGGCCTCGCTGTCGCCGCCGTGCGTTCGTACGGAAAATGTCTGTGTGACGTCTGTCTCGGTCAGCGCGGCGGGGTGGGCGAATAGTGCGCTTGGTCCGCCGGCCGCCTCGATCGCTTCGCGCGTGCCGTAGCCGCTCCATTCCAGAAAGTGGCGGTTGGCAAAGAGCAGCACATCGTCGCGATAGACGAGGATGCCGACCGGAATGCGGTCGAGCAGGATCGCGCTTTCGGGTCGCTCGTCAGAGGCGGGCATAACCGCTGCAGCAATCGGCTCGGCCGCCGGCGCGGCGCCGCTGTCCGCGGCGACCGAACCGGGCGCGCGCAGCCGCGCCGTCAATTCCTGCGCCAATTCACGGAACGCCCGCCGCTCGATCGGGCTCAGGCTCGGCGTCGTTTTTGTATCGGCCGGCGCAGAGGGTCGGAAGGGCACAACATTGGCCGCGCTTGCGGCAGCCAGGTGGGCTGCAGGCTGCTCTTCCCGCCCGGGCGAAGCTTGCCCATTCACGTCGGGAGCCGCCTCCGCTTGTACAGGCATTCCGGGATCGGACGCTCGCGCCGGTTGCGCCGGCCCTTCGATTTCTGGCTGCTGAACGATACTGCGCACGGCTACCCGGCGCTCGCGTGCCAACTGGTTGATACGATCGATATCACGGCATACGCCGAAGCCGCGATAGCCGCGAAAGGTGCGCTCGCGATCAAATACCGGGAGTCCGGACAGCTCGACAGGAAGGCATTCGTCCCAATTGTCGACTGGCCAGAACACGACAATGCCGCTCCATGTCTCCCGGGTCGCGACTGCACGCGCGACATTGTTGTTGGGATCGAGCTTCAGTTCGCTCGCCATTTCGCCCCACGGCCGACCTAAAGCCGCATTGGTTCGCGGTCCGACCAGCGCGACGAATTCATCAGAGCCAATGCCGAAATGGCCCTCTGCATCCATGTGCCAAACAAAACGCAACGGGTGGCGTCGCTCAGAAAATGTCTCGCCGGTTCGGGTTGCCGCGGGCTCGGCGGGCGGCGCGGCAGGCGCGATATCCGGCGCCGCTGATGCAAAGACTTCTGGCGCAGCGTCAGCCCCGGAGGGCATCTGCACTGCAGGCGGTTCGCCCTCGGTTTCGGGAGTCATTTGCGATGCTGCGCCAAGCCGCGGGTCCTGGGCGAGCCGCGGCGTAAAGGTCAGAACGACAACACGAGAGTCATCTGCGCCGAGATGCTCGGTGGTGACTGCGGCGGATGTTTGGCCCAACCATATCTGCCCGCCCTCGTCTTCGTGCAACGCGAGATCGGCGAGACCCAAAGCCGACAATGTGACCGGGCCGGAGATTTTTGCATCGGCAAACAGCGCTTGCGCTGCGGCATTGGCATAAACAGGCGCGCCACCCGGCGCAAAGACCGCAATCGGCTGCGTACGGCCAGCAAGCAGGCGGCGTACGCGCTCGCCAAGCGCGAGCACCGGGCCTGCCGTTTCCGCCGCGGCGATCAGCACCGCGTCGCCAGCGCCGTCAAGCTCGATGCGCGAGCAGGTGCAGGTCAGAGCGCGCCCGAACTTGGCGCCGAATGCGCGCAGCCGCTCGAGCCGCTCTTGGCCGCCGGGCGGTAAAGTTGTTGCCAGCCGGGTCACCTGAACTGCCGGCGTATCACCCGGGCCGAACCGGCGCTCGCGTATGGCGTCCGTAGTCGCGGCGCCGAGGGCTACAGCGCCGGCCGCGTTAGCCCACAGAATCCGCGATCCATCCGCGCTCCACACCCATGCGGGCCGTGCGCTGGTCGCGAGCGCCACCAGGCGCGGGTGACGCAACGGAGCGAGCTCGAAATCCACCATCGGCATTTGCGGGGGAACTCGTTACGCCTAAGAAATCCTTAATAGTGCCAGCCGCGTACGGCGTCCATGCCGCGCGCACGGCAATCCCCGCCGGGCCTGGATAAACCTTAATCGGGCGCCGTCTCGCGCGTTACTTCATCGAAACAGCCCGCCAGACGATGGGCCAGTTCCAGGGCTGGGCACAAGCGGCGCACACGAGCACCTCGGAGATCGCGCATAAGCCGCTCCGCTGTGCCGAGCAAAAACGCGGCGGCCAGCTTCGATTTGCGCAAAAGTTGATGCACGCCAAAGCCGCTCCCGACGTCAAGGCTGCAGTCGGACTACTAAGCCCGCAAATGCCGGCGCTGTCGGCCCAGGTCCAGGATCTCGGCCAAAGTGCCGCCAAGATCGTAGTCGATGCTGCCAAGTCTCGGTCATAAGGCCACCCCGACAGAAATTGCGCCGTAAAGGCGCGGCGTTCCGTCTCGGCGTGCCGCTGTGGTCAGAAAAACCGAGAAGTTTCAAATAGCTGATGCTTTTTGTGCATTGCAATATTTCCTATTGCAATGCATCAAAAAAGTTGATAGATACGTTTTACGGTAGTGTCCGGGCTAGCAAGTGTTAAGGCGTTCAGCCGCGGCACCGACAATGAGGCAGCGCGCACCGGGCGGCGAGGCCAGACCAAGAAGAATTTCTCTGTGTGAGACAGCCCAGGAGCAGTGAGCACAAATCTAACAAATCTAAAGGACACAGTGTCATGACGGATGCCACAATGGCCACTACATCCCCCAAGGCCAAGAGCAAATCTTCGGCAAGCGCGTTCGAAATGCCGAAGTTCGAAATGCCGAAATTCGAGATTCCGAAAGTGGAAATGCCGGCTGCTTTCCGGGAGTTCGCGGAGCGCGGCGTTGCGCAGTGCAAGGATACTTACGAGAAGATGAAGGCCGCCGCGGAAGAGGCGACCGACGTTCTCGAGACCACCTATTCGACCGCGACGAAGGGCGCGTCCGATTACGGCCTCAAAATGATCGAGGCGGCGCGGACCAATACCAACGCGGCGTTCGACTTCTACGGCGAACTGATCACCGCGAAGACGCTGTCGGAAGTCATCGAGTTGTCGAGCGCTCATGCGCGCAAGCAGTTCGAGACACTGAGCGAACAGACCAAGGAACTCAGCGCGTTGGCGCAGAAGGTCGCAACTGAGACGGTCGAGCCGATCAAGACCGGCATGAACAAGGCTTTCAGCAAGGTTTCCTGATTACGCCATTCGCGAAAGCCAAATCTCGACGTTCAAATGCGGCGAGGGGAAAGCCCGGGCTCTGATCCGGGCTTTTGCTTTTTGACGTCATGACCGCTTGGCTGCGGGCGTCCGTGTCAGACACGTTGCAGCAAGCAAAGACGTGGCTGGCCGGAACGAGTCCGGCCATGGCGGACTGTCGATTCCATCCTAGCACCCGCGCTCCGGTTCAATGCACGCCGTGCCAGCGAGACCGAGGTCTTGCCAATCCCGGCCCTTGCTCCTACACCAAATCAGCCAAATTCAGCTTGATCGCGTCCGCAGACCGTCTTCCGCGTTTCGGGTTCGTGGTCTAGGTTTGCCGCGCTCGAAGGCGGCCGTGCAGCTGTAGCTCAGTTGGTTAGAGCGCCTGACTGTGGATCAGGAGGTCGGTGGTTCGAGTCCACCCAGCTGTACCATCGCTCAAACAGAAGCTCGAACAAGATGCGCCGCTGACGGTGCGCTTTCGGCGATGCCGTCCTCAATGTTGGCGCGACCAGGGCGTTGGACCGCCTTGGTGAGTTGCCGCACAGCCGGGGAGCGGCCTGCCGGGTTGCCCGCTACGAGCCTGTTGAAAGCCTTAAAAATAGCTCTCCCAATATCATAATGAATGTGATAACTGCCTATATTGATGTATGAGACATCAGTTTTAATGCCATCTCCATGATTACGGCCGGTCAGCTCCGAGCCGCACGTGCGCTTCTTGGCATCGATCAGCGGGCGCTCGCCGAGGCTGCCGGCCTGTCGCTGCCGACCATTCAGCGCATGGAAGCGAGCGACGGCGTCATTCGCGGCAATGTCGACTCGTTGATGAAGCTCGTGAATGCGCTGGACACGCTCGGCATCGAATTGATTTCCGATAATGCGTCGAGCCAAGGCGGCGGCCGCGGCGTGCGCTCGAAAAGGCCGGCGCCGTGATGCTGACCGTCATTCTCGCCTGCGCAGCCGCACTGCTCGCGCTTGCGGCATTTGCCGTGGTGATCGTGCGCTACGCTGCGGCCACTCCGATCATCTACGGCATGACCATGATCGTGACGGCGATTTCGCTCGCCGCCGCGGCGACGCCTCTCTTTGGCGCGGAACCGGCTGCAATGCGGACTTTGCCGCTCGGTCTGCCCTGGCTGGGCGCGCATTTCCGGCTCGATGCGCTCTCGGCGTTTTTTCTCGTTGTGGTCGATCTCGGCGCCTTGTGCGCGAGCCTGTTCGCGCTCGGCTATGGCACGCATGAACAGGCGCCACAGCGGGTCCTGCCGTTCTATCCGGCCTTTCTTGCCGGCATGACGCTGGTGGTCATCGCCGACGACGCATTCGCATTCCTCTTCTCCTGGGAATTCATGTCACTGAGCTCGTGGGCCTTGGTGATGGCGCATCATCGCGAGCCCGGCAATGCGCGCGCCGGCTATGTCTATCTGACCATGGCGAGCTTTGGCACGCTCTTGCTATTGCTTGCCTTTGGTCTGCTGGCCGGTCCAGGCGGACACTACAGTTTCGAGCAAATGCGTGCGGCTCATCCGTCGGCCGCGCTCGGCGCGCTGGCGCTTGTTCTCTCGCTCATCGGCGCCGGATCAAAAGCCGGCGTCGTGCCGCTCCATGTGTGGCTGCCGCTCGCCCACCCCGCGGCGCCAAGCCATGTCTCGGCGCTGATGAGCGGGGTGATGACCAAGGTCGCCGTCTACGGCTTCATTCGCATCGCCTTCGAGCTCGCCGGCGCGCCGGCCTGGTGGTGGAGCATGCTGGTGCTCGCACTCGGCGGCGTGACCGCCGTGATGGGCGTGCTCTATGCCCTGATGCAGCACGACCTTAAGCGGCTCCTCGCCTATCACACGGTCGAGAATATCGGGATCATCTTCATCGGGCTTGGCCTGGCGCTGGCGTTCAAGACTTACGCAATGCCCTTCGCCGCGGCTTTGGCGTTCACCGCGGCACTGCTCCACGTGTTCAATCATTCGCTGTTCAAGAGCCTGTTGTTCTTCGGCGCCGGAGCCGTGCTTACCGCGACCGGCGAGCGCGACATGGAGCGTCTGGGCGGCCTCATTCATCGCATGCCGCAGACGGCTTTCCTCGTTCTGGTCGGTTGCGCGGCTATTTCCGCGCTCCCGCCGCTCAACGGCTTCGTCTCGGAATGGCTCACCTTCCAGGCAATCCTGCTCAGCCCGCAATTGCCGACGTGGGGGTTGAAGCTACTGGTGCCGGCAATCGGCGCAATGCTGGCATTGTCGGCCGCGCTTGCGGCTGCCTGCTTTGTCAAAGCCTACGGCGTGACCTTTCTCGGCCGTCCGCGCACGGGCGCTGCCGAAGCGGCCAAGGAGACCGACCGCTTTTCCCTCGTTGCGATGATCGCGTTGTCGGCGTTCTGCCTGATCGTCGGCATCGTGCCGGGCGTGTTCATCGATGCGCTGGCGCCAGTCTCGTCCAGCCTGATCGGTGCCCATATGCCGCCGCAGATCGGTGCGCAATGGCTCTCCATCGTACCGATCGCGGCGAGCCGCAGCTCCTATGATGGCCTGCTGGTGTTTCTGTTCATGGTCATTTCAGGCGCGCTCGCGGCGACCGCGATCCATCGCCTGGCGTCGGATCGTCTGCGCCGCGCGCCGGCCTGGGATTGCGGTTATCCGGATCTGAGCCCAGTCACGCAGTACACGGCCGCAAGTTTTGCGCAGCCGATCCGGCGCGTGTTCGGCAGCTTGGTGTTCCGCGCCCGCGAATACGGCGAGATGCCGCCCCCGGGCGACGTCCGTCCGGCGTCGCTCAAAGTGGAGATTTCCGATCTCATTTGGGACGCGGTCTACGCGCCCATCGCTTCGGGAATCGGCGTGGCCGCCGATCGGCTCAACCGTCTGCAATTTTTGACCATCCGCCAATTCCTGTCGCTGGTTTTCGGCGCGCTCGTCATTTTGCTCCTGGTGCTCGCAATATGGTCTTGATCCGTGACTTTGCCGTGCAGGGCGCGCAGATGCTGTTGGTGCTCACGCTCGCGCCGCTGTTCACCGCCTATGTGCGCAAGGTCAAAGCGCGGCTGCTGCGGCGGCGCGGGCCATCGCTCATTCAGCCCTATCGCGATCTCGCCCGCTTGATGCGCAAGGAAGTCGTGCTTGCCGAGAGCGCCTCGTGGCTGTTCCGAGTCTGTCCCTATCTGATCTTCGCTGCCACCTGGGTCGCGGCATCGCTGGTGCCTACGTTCCGCACCGGCCTGTTGTTTTCATGGTCGGCCGACCTCATTGCGATCATCGCGCTTCTTGGCAGCGCGCGATTTTTTCTGGCGCTCGCCGGCCTCGACGTCGGCACGAGCTTCGGCGGCATCGGATCGAGTCGCGAAGTGATGATCGCTTCGCTCGCCGAGCCGGCGATGTTGATGATCGTATTCACATTGGCGCTGATCGCGGGTTCAACTCAGCTCTCGACCATTGCCGCTTTCATGACGTCGGCTGAGGCGGGGCTGCGCGTCTCGCTCGCGTTAGGCTTGGTCGGTTTGATCATGGTGGCGATCGCCGAGAACGGCCGCATTCCGATCGACAATCCGGCCACGCATCTTGAACTGACTATGGTGCATGAGGCCATGGTGCTTGAGTATTCCGGTCGGCATCTGGCGCTGATCGAACTGTCGGCATCGCTGAAGCTGATTCTCTACGTCTCGCTGCTTGCCTGCTTGTTCCTGCCCTGGGGCATTGAATCCGCCGGCGCTTCGCCGCCTACGCTGGTGATCGGCCTAGTTGCTTATCTCGGCAAGCTTGCGCTCGGCGGCTTTCTGTTGGCGCTGTTCGAGACGTCGATCGCCAAAATGCGGGTGTTCCGCGTGCCGGAATTTCTCGGAGCGGCGCTGATGCTCGGGCTGTTGGCAACGCTGTTGCGCTTCGTTTCGGCGAGCTTCTGATGAGCAGCATCAATTTCGACATCGCCCATCTGCTCGCCGGCTCACTGGTCCTGGTGAGCTTTCTTGAGCTTTATCAGGATCGCCTTTATGCGCTCTTGAATGTCTATGCGGTACACGCGCTGGCGCTTGCGGCCTCTGTCGGTTGGCAGGCCTTCGCGCAGGATGCGCCGCATCTTTACGTCACCGCCGGCATTGCGCTCGTGTTCAAGGCGGTTGTCATTCCGGTGGCGCTGCATCGCATGATCGTGCGCCTCGGCATTCACCGCGAGATCGAGAAGGTGGTCGGCGTCGGGCCGGTCATGCTCGCCGGCATCGGGCTCGTCGCCCTGTCCATGGTCGTGATCTTGCGCGTGACGCAGGAGGCGGATCCGCTGGCACGCGAGGATCTTGCCTTTGCGCTCTCGGTTATTCTGCTCGGCCTGTTGATGATGGTGACGCGGCGCAATGCCGTGAGCCAAGTCGTCGGCTTCATGTCGCTCGAGAACGGGCTGGTGCTGGCGGCGACCGGGGCCAAGGGCATGCCGCTTGTGGTCGAGATCAGCGTCGCCTTCTCGGTGCTGATCGCCTTTATCGTGATCGGCATCTTCCTGTTCCGCATTCGCGAGCGCTTCGACACCGTCGACGTGCAGGCGCTCGACCGCTTCCGCGGAGAGCATTCATGAACTGGGT
The DNA here is from genome assembly GCA_021324465.1 of Hyphomicrobiaceae bacterium. Lineage (GTDB taxonomy): Bacteria > Pseudomonadota > Alphaproteobacteria > Rhizobiales > Xanthobacteraceae > BOG-931. The sequence goes on along the minus strand of JAJPJB010000059.1, from coordinate 55,023 downwards.
GATGAGCGGAGTGGCGAGCGCGACCAGCTTCAATGCCCTATCGGGCCTGCTCCTGATTCCGGCCGGCGCCGCTGTTCTGCTGGCGTTGCTGCCCGGCTACCGTTCGACCGCGCGACTCAATGTGGCGGCGGCCGCATTGACGCTGCTCTGCGCATTTTCCCTGTTTTTCCGCAGGCCTGAGCCGGGCGTCTATCTCCTGGTCGACGATCTCAACGGCACCTTTGTGGTGCTGACCACGTTCGTCGGCTTTACCACCAGCGTGTTCAGCTTGAGCTATATCGGCCACGAGCTCGAGACCGGCCGCCTGACACCGCCCTTCGTACGCTTCTACCACGCCATGTATCAGGTGCTGATGTTTGCGATGAATCTCGCGCTCATCGCCAACAATATTGGCCTAATGTGGGTGGCGATTGAGCTTGCCACGCTGACCACCGTGATGATGGTCGGCATCTATCGCACCCATGAAGCGCTCGAAGCGGCTTGGAAATATTTCATTCTCGGCTCGATCGGCATCGCACTCGCTTTGTTTGGCACGATTCTGATCTACATGGCGGCGCGGCCGGTGGTCAGCGAAGGTCTCGACGCCATGGCTTGGACGATGCTGGTAAGCCGCGCCGGCGGCTTCGATGCGGCATTACTCGATCTCGCCTTCGTCTTTTTACTCCTCGGCTATGGCACCAAAGTCGGGCTCGCACCGCTGCATGCCTGGCTGCCCGACGCGCACGCCGAAGGCCCGACCCCGATCTCGGCGGTGCTTTCGGGATTGCTGCTCAATGTCGCGCTCTATGCGCTGCTGCGCTTCAAGATGGTGCTCGCCGCCAATAGTGCGGCGCTGGCGCCCGGGCCGCTGATGGTGACGCTCGGCCTGCTTTCGCTGGTCTTCGCCGCCTTCATGCTCTACCGCCGGCGCGACATCAAACGCATGTTCGCCTATTCGTCGATCGAGCATATGGGTATCATCACCTTCGCCTTCGGCATGGGCGGCCCGCTCGCCAATTTTGCGGGTCTGCTTCACATGACCATGCATTCGCTGACCAAGTCAGCGATCTTCTTTGCGGTCGGCCATGTCGCGCAGGTCAAAGGTACACAGCGTATTGCCGACATGGGCGGCCTTACGGAAACACATCCGGTGCTCGGCTGGGGACTGATCCTCGGCGTCGTCGCGATTGCCGGGTTGCCGCCGCTTGGCATTTTCATGAGTGAATTTCTGGTCGTGAGCTCGACCTTTGCGCGGGCGCCGCTGCTCGCGCTGGTGCTGGTGTTCGGCATTCTGGTCGGATTCGCTGCGTTGCTTTTGCGTCTCAATAGCATCGCTTTCGGGGCGCCGCGCGGACCGAATGGCCGGACCAACGCGTCCTATGTGCCGATGTTCGCGCATCTGGCGCTGGTCTTGTTGGCCGGCATCTATCTGCCGCCGGCGCTGGTGGCCTGGTTCGAAAACGTTGCGAAGCTCCTGGGGTGATCGCATGGCCTCCCTGACCGAGATCGCCGCACAAGGCCGCCGTATCGAAGCGCATCGGCCGTGGCCGCGTGTGGTCGTCACGGCCGACGCTTGGCGCGCCGTCGCTGGCGAACTCGCCGCGGGGCGCGCGACACTGCTCGGCCTGTGGGCTGAAGCGGGCGCCTCCGGCGCCGTGCACATGGCGGTCATCGGACAAGACACAAGCGACATTGCAGTCGTGAGCCTCGAATGTCCGGAGCGAAAATTTCCCTCGGTCGGCGCGCGGCATCCGCCGGCCATCCGGCTCGAGCGCGCCATCCAGAGCCTCTACGGGCTCGAGCCGATTGGCGCCGCGGATACGCGCCCCTGGCTCGATCTCGGCTTCTGGGATGTGCAATTTCCGCTCGGCGCGAAGCTGCCGGCACCTGCAACGCGGCCGGGCTATGACTTCTTACCGGTCGAAGGCGAAAACCTGCATCGTATTCCGGTTGGACCAGTTCACGCCGGCATCATCGAGCCGGGCCATTTCCGATTCACCTGCTCCGGCGAAACCGTGGCCCGACTCGAACAGCGCCTGGGCTATGCGCACAAGGGCATCGCCGGCTTGATGGCGGGGGCGAGCCTCGAACGGGGTGCCAGGCTTGCAGCGCGTATCTCGGGCGACAGCACCGTCGCCTACAGCATCGCCTTTGCGCACGCCGTTGAGGCGGCGCTCAAGATCGAAGTGCCGCCGCGCGCGCGCTATTTACGCGCGCTGATGGCGGAACTGGAGCGGTTGGCGAACCATTTTGGCGATATCGGCGCCATCTGCAACGATGCATCATTCGCGATCATGCACACGCATTGCGGCCTCTTGCGCGAGCAGGTGCTGCGTGCCGCGGATGCCTGCTGCGGGCATCGTCTGATGATGGATCGGGTGATACCAGGTGGCGTTGCCGCCGATGTCGGCCGCGATGCGACGGCAATCCTGCGCGAAGCACTTAAGATTTTCCGGCAGCGCTTTCCGCGCCTGGTCGAGCTCTATGACAACACGGCCTCTTTGCAGGATCGCACGGTTTCGACCGGCATTGTTCGCGCCGACCACGCCCGGAAATTCGGCGCGTCGGGCTATGTAGGTCGCGCCAGCGGCCGTAACTTCGATGTGCGCAAAGCGCTTTGCTACGCGCCCTACGATGAGTTGGAGTTCGCTGTTCCCGTGTTGTCGGATGGCGACGTCAATGCGCGTATCTGGATTCGTATTCGCGAGGTCGAACAAAGCCTTTCGCTCGTGGACCAAATAATTGCGCGGATGCCGGATGGTCCGATCGCGAGGGCCATCGAACCGGCAGGCAACGGCGAAGGTCTGGGTCTTGCAGAAGGCTTTCGCGGCGACGTGCTCGCCGCGGTACGGATCGAGCAAGGCAGAGTCGCCCATTGCCATCTGCGCGACCCTTCATGGTTTCAATGGCCGCTTCTGGAGGCCGCGATCGAGGGCAACATCGTCGCCGATTTCCCGCTCTGCAATAAATCGTTCAATTGCTCGTATTCGGGGCACGATATCTGATGCGCCAGACATTGTTCGAAAGCCTTGTGCATGGACCGCTCACCGAAGCGCCGCCGACGGCGGACGACGCCGCGCTTGCCGAACTGGCCACAAGCATCGACCGCTTGGCGCGGCGGCGGCTCGGCCGCAGCCTGTCAATCCGCGAAGTCGATGCCGGCTCCTGCAATGGCTGCGAGCTTGAAATTCATGCGCTCAACAACGCCTTCTATGATCTGGAGCGATTCGGCCTGCGCTTTGTCGCCTCGCCGCGTCATGCCGACGTGCTGCTGGTGACCGGGCCTGTCACAAAAAACATGCGCGAGGCGCTGGAGCGCACCTACGCCGCGACACCCGATCCGAAATGGGTCGTCGCAGTGGGCGACTGCGCGTTCGACGGCGGCATTTTTGCCGGCAGCTATGCGGTCGTGGGCGGCGTATCGAATGTCGTGCCGGTCGATCTGCACATTCGCGGCTGCCCGCCGTCGCCGGTTGCGCTGCTCCAGGGCTTGCTGGCGCTGCTGCAGTGCGTGCGCTGAAGGCAAGCCCGCGCCCAAAGGGATACGGCATTAATGCTGCCTGCGCTGTTAACCATGGTGCAAAAATTGCCAGCGCCAGTGTCGAGGGCTGCTGAGCGATGGCACCATGGTACGCACACCGCAAATCGTCTGAAAAATCGATGGTTTCGGCGCATGTCGAAAAACCACTCCGGCCGCATTCGCCCGGTCCCGTTTCAATTTGAGACACACGCACGAATGCGTACGACCGTTGCCGCGCACGCGAAGCTGGTTAATATAGCGTTAAACGTCGCGCTCGCGCGTCGGCCGGAATTCCGTAATGGCGTCGATACCAGCAAATATCCCGCGCATCGTGCCGGCGACGAGGCGGGACGTCATCGCGCCACGCTCCGAAAGCGCGGTCAAACATCTGCTCAGCGCCCAATCAATCGACAGCAACGACGTCGACGCCTATTGTCGGGCCGCGGAGGCCTTCGAATTGGGCCGCGCGTCCACGCCAGGCACATTCGGCAAGTCCGTGGCTTTGGTGTTCTTTCAGGCCTCCACTCGAACGCGGATCGGCTTTGAGGCCGCCGCGGCAGCGCTCGGCGCCGCCGCCATCGGCATCGACGACATGGCGGCATCGCGCTCAAACAGCAGGACCGGCGAAACGCTCGAAGATTGCGCCGCGGTCGTCTCCCGATTCAGCGACGCGATCGTGGTCCGTCATCACGAAAGCGGCGCAGCGGCCCGCATGGCCGCGAAATCAGTAAAGCCCGTGATCAATGCGGGCGACGGGTGGAACGAGCATCCGACGCAAGCGCTGATCGACATCTTCGCGATGCGGCGCGGGCTCGGCACTATTCGCGACAAGAGCATCGGCTTCGGCGGCGATCCGCGCGGGCGCACGGTGCGCTCGCTCGCCTATTTGTTGCGCTATGAGGCGCCGCGTGAGATCGTGTTCTGCCCGCCGTCTTATTACGACATTCCGCGCGATGTGCTGGCGCTGTTCGGCGAACGCAACATTCGCTGCCGCCTTGTCACCGACATCGTCCATGCGCTTGCGGAGTGCGATGCGATCATGATGGCGCCGTATGACATGTCGGACATCGGCGAAGCCGCGGATTCAGGATATGTGTCGCCAAAGATCACGCCGGACAGTCATCGGGTGACGCCGGAAAAGATCGAGAAGACCGGTTCGAAGGCGCTGCTCTATCATCCCTTGCCGCGGCACGATGAGATCGACACCGCCTGCGATGATTTGCCGAATGCGATGTATTTCGAGCAAGTCCGCCTGTCCAAATTCATGCGCATGGCGGTTTTGGACAGGTTTTTGTCGCCGTCATGAGAACTTGTGTGCCACAAAGCAGGCCTGCTTGGTCGCCCATTTAGCCGGCTCGCTTTTAAGATGCGACCGCGGCGGCCGCGGCCTTACGATGCCGCTTTGCGCCGTCGGTCGGCGGCCATGCGCGCCTGGTCCGCGGTACGCCTGCCGACCACCGACATGATCGGGCCGCCGATCATTTTGCGAACCTCGTCGGCCGGCAACGGACGACAGAACAGAAAGCCCTGCATCGCGTAAATGCCGAAGCGGAACATGCGCTCAAGCTGATTTTCAGTCTCGACGCCTTCAGCGATCAGTTCGATATGCAAGTCCCGTGTCGTTTTGGCAATGCCGCCGATAATGGCGGCCGTGCGCGGAGAAGTGTCGATGGCTTGCGAGAATTTGCGATCGATCTTGATCTTGGAGAATGGAAAGTCGTTGAGGTAAGCGAGCGATGCGAAGCCAGTTCCAAAATCGTCGAGCGAAATGCCGACGCCGTGGTCGCGCAATCGTTCCAGAATGGCGCGCGCCGCCGAGGAATCCTCGATGAGGATGGATTCGGTGATTTCGAGCACCAGGCGACGGGCGGGCAAACCGGTGCTGGCGAGCGTGTCGACCACGATGGAGACAAGATCAGTGGTGCGCCGGAATTGCAACGCCGACAGATTGACCGCAACGCTGATGTCGGTCGGCCATTGGTTCGCTTCCGTGCAGGCGGTGTGCAGCACCCAGCTCCCGATCGAGACGATCAGGCCGGTTGTCTCCGCCAGCGGAATGAACTCGATCGGGCTGATCGCTCCGAGCCTCGGATGATTCCAGCGCAGCAGGGCCTCGCAGCAGATAGCGCGGCCGGAGCGTGGATCGACGATTGGCTGATAGACCAGCGACATCTCGCCATTCTGCAGCGCGAATTGCAGATCGTGCTCGAGTTGCACGCGCCTGTCGTAGCGTTCACTAATCGCGAAGGTATGGCAGACGATCTGGCCGCGCCCGGCCTGCTTCGCCTCGTAAAGCGCCAGATCGGCATTGCGGAACAACGCTTCGAGAGTGGCGCCCTGGCGCGGCGCTATGGCATAGCCAATGCTGGCGCCGCAGAAATGCTGATTGATGCCGACCTGGAACGGATTGGCAAGGGCTGCGAAAACTCTTTCCGCCGTGATGCGCGATTGTTCGGCATCCTTGCCGACCACGACGACGACGAATTCATCGCCGCCGACCCTTGCCACCTCGTCGCCTGGCCGTGCGACTGACCTTAGCCGCTCGCCGACTTCTTTAAGAACAGCATCGCCGGTCTGATGACCAAACGTATCATTGATGTCCTTGAAGCGATCGAGATCGATCAAGATCAATGCCACGGTGTCGCCCGAATCGGGTACGTCGGAAAGACGATTCTCCAGGATCTCGAACAGCGCGGTACGATTCCAAAGATCGGTCAATGCATCGCGCCGTGCTATTGATTCAATGCGGCGAAAGGCGCTGTGCCGGGAAACGATGTTGTCGAATACCGCGCGGCAGATGACGATGATGCTGAGAAACAGCACGCCGATGAAAATTGCAAGAACGACATGCACCAGGTCCGCGCGCATCCAAAGCGCGATCATGAATGGAAAGGCGGTAAGCGAAACCTGGCCGATCGAAATGATTGGCCGGCTGGCGTTGCGCGATGAAATGCCGGCGATGTAGCCCATCACGCAACAGTTGATGAGGAGCTCGATATTGCCGTTGGGATGGGCGAGGACGCCGTAGGCTCCGGTAAATCCGACCAGTCCGGCGAACGACCATGCGCCGATCAAGGCGCGACGTTCCCAAAGCGCAGTCGCTGCCTTGTCATCAATATCGTGATGCGAACGACGATAGAGAGTGATCGCTAGCGTGCGACCGATGCCAGTGATCAGAAAGGCGCAGAAGATCCATGCGAAGACCGCATCGTCACTCATCGCGAAGATAATGCCGACGACCGACAAGGCGGCGATCGTTGCCGCGAATATCGATTTTGGCGTGCCATAAAGCGCGTCGACAAGTTCGAATCGCAATTTTTGTTCCGGTATCGAGACAAGCCAGTTGAAAATCGCCGACTTGTACAAAAGATTTTGCATTTGCAACGCCCGGTGGCGGCCACGCAAGGACGCCTGTGGTAATCACCGGCTACGATTATTCTTGGCTTTTGCTAACAAACGAGCGTACGCAAATGGTAAAATATCTGGCCCCAGACCCGCTAAAAACTTAGCTAATCGGAGGGGAAAGCGCGCTTTTTCTGCGCAGGCGGCCCTGCCGGCGCGGCTTAAGTGCGCGTTAATTTGTTATCATAAATTAAGCCGGCGCTGGGTCACCAAAGCCGCGAGGCTGATCGCGGCCGCCACGGTCAGATAGAAGCTCGGTGCGACATTGCTGCTGGTGACGCTGATCAGCCATGCATTGATGAACGGCGCGAAGCCGCCGAAGATCGCAACACAAACGGAATAGCTGATTGCAAGCCCGGTCGTGCGCATGCGCGTCGGAAAGATCTCCGACATCAGCGCGGCGAGCGGACCCAGATAGATGGCGCCAACAATTCCCATCACGCCCTGAACAGCGAGCAGGGTCGACAGAGTCGGCACCGCGGCCAGCCACACGAATAGGGGATAGCTCAAGGCCAAAGCGGCGCAGCTTGCGCCGACCATGATCGGCCAACGCCCACAGCGATCGGAAATCGCGCCGATGATTGGCACAACGACAATTTGAATTGCCCCGCTAAGTAGCGTCGCCAGGAAGCTTCCAGCCTGCGGCAGCCCGAGCTGACGGACCGCATAGCCTGGCATGAACAAGGTGGTGTAGGTCAGAACCGTGCAGAGCACGACGGTGCCAAGCGACACCGCCATTCGCATCTTGGCATCAGATAGTGCTTCGAGAAATGGCGAGCGGCGGTCCCGCAGCGCCTGAAATTCCGCGGTCTCATCGGCATGACGGCCGAGATAATAGGCGACCGGCCCGATCAACAGCCCGAACATGAACGGGATCCGCCAGCCGCCTGCCTCGATCTGCTCGGTGCTTAGCATACCGGTCAAGACGGCGCCGGCTGCAGCGGCGATGACGGTGGTGAGCCCTTGGCTGGCGAATTGCCAGCTCGCGAAAAAGCCGCGCCACCTCGGATCCTGTTCGGCCAAGAAGGCGGTGGCGCTGCCAAATCCGCCGCCAGCGGAGATTCCCTGAACGAGTCGGGCCACCACGATGGCGATCGGTGCGAGCGGCCCGATCGCCGCATAGGTCGGAACGACGGCGATCATCGCGGTCCCGAGCATCATCAAGCCGATGGTCGCCATGAAGGCCGCCTTGCGGCCGTGCCGATCGGCAAAGGCGCCGAGCAGAATGCCGCCCAGCGGCCGGATGAAGAAGGTGATGCCGAAAGTCGCCAAAGCGATGAGCAGCGATTCCAGTTCGGATTTTGACGGAAAGAACAGTCTGGAAATGGTCGTCGCGAGATAGCCGTAGATGACGAAATCGTACCATTCGAGCGCATTGCCGAGCGAGGCGGCGGCAAGCGCGCGCCAGCGTGGGCGCAGCGCTGCCGAAACTGTGTTGCTTTTGTTCGCCAGCGGCCCAGGCGAAAATATCTGACCCAAAAGGCTTTGGCGGCCGTGTTGCGGCGTCTTGCTGATGTCAAACTGCGCCACGGCGCTCCATCCTTCGTCCGGCACGGCGGCGGTCTCTGAGAGCTGCCGACCCACCACCCGCAAGAGCTCGGATTAGGCTAGACACAGATTTAGCGCGGAGGGGTGAACAGGACCTTATCGCTCTGTTCCGAAATCAAGATGCATTCCGCATCGCGCAAGCAGGCATTATGATCGCCAGCAAAACAAAAGGGAGGAACACATGGTCGAGGACTTGGCCGGTAACACAATGACCGGCAACGCAAAACCAGCTCTCACGCTCAGTTACGTCCATGGCGCGAGCAGTCAGCCGCTGATCGGCGATACCATCGGCCAGTTCTTTGATGCGGCCTGTGCCAAATGGGCGTCACGTCCCGCACTGGTCGTACGTCATCAGAAGGTTCGGTTGACCTATGCCGAATTGCAACGTGAAGTTGACCGGCTGGCTGCGGGGTTGCTGACGCTCGGCCTCGAGCCCGGCGACCGCATCGGCATCTGGTCGCCCAACAATTCGGAATGGGTGGTGACCCAGTTCGCCACGGCCAAAGCGGGGCTGATCCTGGTCAATATCAATCCGGCGTATCGCGTCGCCGAACTTGAATACGCGCTCAACAAAGTCGGCTGCAAGGCACTCATCCTCGCCGAACGGTTCAAGACATCGGACTATATCGCGATGCTGCGCGAGCTCGCGCCCGAGCTCGGCCACGCGACGCCGGGCAGACTTGAATCGACACGGCTGCCGACGCTGCGTGCAGTGGTCCTGCTCGGCGATGGCTGGCATCCCGGCACGTTCCGCTTTTCGGAAGTCATGTCGCGCGGCGGGGCGGCGGAAGCTCAACGCCTGGCCGAGCTTAGCCCGCAACTGCAGTTCGATCAGCCGATCAACATTCAGTTCACCTCCGGCACGACGGGCTTTCCCAAAGGCGCGACGCTGTCGCATCACAACATTCTCAACAACGGCTTCTTCATCGGCGAGGCGATGCGGCTTACGCCCGACGATCGGCTCTGCATTCCGGTACCGCTCTATCATTGCTTCGGCATGGTGCTCGGCAATCTCGCGGCACTGACGCATGGCTCCTGCATGGTATTCCCCGGCGAGGGATTCGATCCGCTGGCGACGCTGCAGACCGTCGCCGAAGAGCGCTGCACCGCCCTGCATGGCGTGCCCACCATGTTCATTGCGCAACTCGATCATCCCGAGTTCGATCGCTTTGATCTGTCCTCGTTGCGCACCGGCATCATGGCGGGCTCGCCGTGTCCGATCGAAGTGATGAAGCGTGCCGTCACCAAGATGCATCTGTCGGAAATCACGATCGCCTACGGCATGACGGAGACCAGTCCGGTCAGCTTCCAGAGCTCGACCGAAGATCCGCTGGAGCGGCGCGTATCGACCGTCGGGCGCATTCAGCCGCATCTTGAAGTAAAAATCGTCGATCTCCAGGGCCGCATCGTGCCGACCGGCACGGCGGGCGAGCTGCTGACGCGCGGCTACTCGGTGATGCTCGGCTATTGGAACGACGAAGAGCGCACCCGCGAAGCGATCGATGCGGCGCGCTGGATGCATACCGGCGACCTCGCCACCATCGATGCCGAGGGCTATTGCAACATCGTCGGACGCATCAAGGACATGGTCATCCGCGGCGGCGAGAACGTCTATCCGCGCGAGATCGAAGAATTTCTGTACCGGCATCCAAAGATCCAGGACGTCCAGGTGATCGGCGTGCCGGACGATCGCTATGGCGAGGAGATTTGCGCCTGGGTGAAGCTGCGCCCCGGCGTCACCGCCACGGACGAGGAGATCCGGGCATTCTGCCGCGGCCAGATCGCGCATTACAAGGTGCCGCGCTATATCAAATTCGTCGACGAATTCCCGATGACGGTCACCGGCAAGATTCAAAAATTCATCATGCGCGAGCGCAGCATCGCCGAGCTCGGCCTCAAAGCGCAGAAGACCGCGTGAACGTCAAAAGCGCGGACAAGGCCGGGCGGGATATTCGGCCTTGTCCGCGAAGTGGCCCCGCGCGATGGGAGCGCCCCCGGCTATTGGCGGTTCGGATTCGGGATGGCGACCCGTTCGCCGTCCTTACCGTAACCGGGGATCATGCTGGGCACAGCCGACTGCCAGGCATGGCTGGCGCGCGCCTTCAGCGCGGCCGACGCAGCGAGCGTTCCGGCGAAAAATAGCGCAGCCGCAGCTGCGAATTTCACTGTCGAAACATTGGCTCTCTCCCCACGAGCTTGTCTGATGCACCAGACACTCACAGGAGAGATTTCAGATCGTTGCGTTTCATTCCCGAGGCCTGCCTTCTGGCGGATCCGGAATAAGGCTTTCGTCACAACTGGGTAAACACTCGCCTGGAATAAACCGCGCTCATACCTTCACCTTCTCGTTCTCGACGACGCGCGCGACAGCCGGCCGCTTGAGCATGCGATCCTTGAACGCGGTATAGTTCCTCAGCTCCGCCATCGGCAGCTCGCGGCGCACCCCCCAGGTGTAGAAGACGAAGCCGTAAGGGTCGAGCACCGAATATTTGTCGGAAAACCATTCGCGGCCCGCAAACATGTCGTCGATCTGCTTGAGGTGGGCGTGGAAGGTCTTCAGCCCGGCTTCCTTGATGCCCGGAAATGCGGACGAGTCGGCGGTATAGCGCTCGGGCCGCCCGATATGGGCGTGCGCAGGATGCACGCTCGAGGCAAAGAAACCGATCAGCGACAGGGCCTTCGCCTCGCCGATCGGGTCATTCGGCCACAAGCCGAATCTTTTGCCGAGATAGGGCAGAATTGCGGTGTTCTCGGTCAGCGGCGCCCCATCGTCGAGGCCAAGCACGGGAACGCGGCCCAGTGGATTGAGCTTCAGATACGCTTCAGTGCGCTGCTCGCCGGCGGCGAGATCGACCTTCTTTGCCTCGTATTTCTCGCCGCTCTCCTCGAGCACGATATGCGAGGCCATCGAGCAGGCGCCAGGCGCGTAATAGAGCGTCAACATCGCAAGAATCTCCTTTGAACTATTTCGAAATCTTTTGCAGAACCGGCAGCCAGGTCTTCTGCTGTTCGTCGACGAAGGCGACGACTTCCTGCGGCGTCATGGCGCGCGAATAGCTACCTATATTGCCCAGGTTCTTTTTGAATTCCGGATCGCTCACGACCTTGGCCAAATCCTTGCTGACCTTGTCGATGATCGGCTGCGGCGTGCCGTTCGGCGCCACCAGGACCTGCCAGCCGGTTGCGCTGAAATTTGGAAGCGTCTCGGCAACCGTCGGCAGATCGGGAAATTGCGGCAAGCGTTCGCGCGCCGCGACAGCAATCAGCTTCACCTGACCGGCCTTCACTGCGCCGACGATCCCGGAATAGCCCTCGATGATCATCGAGACGCGGCCAGAGCCGACATCGGCAAGCGCCGCCGCCGGCCCGCCTTGATAGGGCACCGGGACCAATTGAATCCCGGCCCGCTCCTGCAGCAGCAATCCGGTCAGATGCGTAAGCCTGCCGACGCCGGTCACTGCAATGGTGATCTTGCCTGGCTCTTTCTTGGCGAGCGCGATGAGTTGCGGCAGCGTCGAGACGCCGAGCGCCGGATTGACCGCAATAAACATCGGATTTTCCGCAGTGAATCCGATCGGGATGAAATCGCGTGGCAGCTTCAGCGGCAGGTTGGGGGCGATCGTCGGCAGCGCGGCAAATGTCGACAGCGCCGGCATGAACAGCGTGTAGCCGTCGGGCGTGGCTTCGCTGGCGGCGCGCGCCGCAATGCTGCCATTGGCGCCGGCACGGTTGAGGATGACGACCTGCTGGCCCCAGAGCTTGGTCAGACCGTCGGCACAGAAACGGGCATCCACGTCGGGCGTGGATCCGGCCGCGGCATCGGAAATGATCGTGACCGGTTTGTTTGGATAATCTCCGGCCTGCGCGTAGGCGGCGTTCGCGGCGGGCAGCGCCACAAGGCACAGCATCAGGCCGAAGCCGGGCATGCGGAACCAGTGCCGACGGCGTATCATGATTTCCTCCCTGGCCTCGCCCCGTCTTCAATGCGCGGCGAGTTAATGAGCCGAGGATAGGGCTGTCAAATACCGCTTTCTACGGGTTTTGCGGCCCTGCGCCAAACCGACACGGTCAGACGGGCCGCGCTTTGTCGAAGCCGGGCGGTCCTCTTTACCTTAACGGCACATCGGGCTGCACCGGCGATGCCTATTTTAAGAATTCTCCACTATGAGTTTGTGCTGGCCTCCATCCTGTTTGGCTCATGCAGTGACACGTGCGGCACCATTGAAGGCTTTGCGGGACGCAAGTGCGCAGGTCGACGTGAGTCCGACTGAGATAGACCGTGATGCATTTCCGCGTTTAGCCGACCGGTCAAGCGAAGACTTGAGCTTCCGCATCCATGCGAGCCTTGACGCCGTCGAAAACGAATGGCGGCGCTTTGAACAAGGCGCCGACTGCACGCCGTTTCAACATTACGACTGGCTCGCCGCGTGGCATCGCCATATCGGCACCCGCACCCGGGTGACGCCGGCAATCGTCGTCGGGCATTTTGCCGATGGCGGAACTGCCTTCATCATGCCGCTTGCCGTCGAGAAGCGCGGCCTGGCACGGCGCCTGTTCTGGCTCGGTCAGGATCTGTGCGATTACAACGCGCCGCTGTTGGCGCGCGACTTCTCCGAGCGCGTCAGCGCCAACAGCTTTCTCGCGTTGTGGCAGGATTTGCGCCGCGCCATGCAGTCCGATCGGCAGTTGCGGCATGATTGGATTGAGTTCGAAAAAATGCCCCAGACGATCGGTGCACAGACCAATCCGTTTTGCGTACTCGGTGTCGTGCCCAATGCCAACAGCGCGCATATCACGCAGCTCGGCGGCGACTGGGACGCGTTCTACCGCGCCAAGCGCTCGTCGGCGACGCGTCGCCGTGATCGCGCCAAGCGCAAACACATGACCGAATTCGGCGAGATTCGCTTTGTCACTGCTACGGACGCGAGCGATGCCCGCCGCACGCTCGAAACGTTGATGGCACAGAAGAGCCTGTCATTCGCGCGCAAGGGCATTCCGGACATTTTCGCCTGGCCTGGCTACCGTGACTTCTTTCTCGATTTCGTGTCGAATCCGGCGACGCGCCATCTTACCCATGTCAGCCGTATCGAAATCGGCCCGGTCGTCGCCGCGGCCAATTTCGCCGTGGTAAGCGGAGATTGCTACTATCACATCCTGGCGAGTTATTGTGACGGCCAGCTCGCCCATTACGGGCCCGGCGCGCTGCATCTGCGCGAGCTGTTGGCCTATGCGATTAGGCGCGGGCTGCGCCACTTCGATTTCACTATCGGCGACGAACGCTACAAGGCGGAATGGTGCGACCGGCGCTTGAACCTCTTCGACTACGGCGCGGCCGCGACCTTGCGCGGTTGGCCGGTGAGCGCTTGGTCCATGGCGCAGCGGCGGCTCAAGCGCTTTGTCAAGCAGACGCCGGTGATATGGCAGCTGGCGACGCGGCTGCGTTGTGTTCTTGCCGGCCTGTTGCGGCGGCGAAAATCGTAAGGGAATCCAGAGGCTGTCATCCAAATTTTGGGGTTTTGAGCCCAAACCAGCTCCCGCTACTTCTCGATCTGATCCAGATTCGCGGTCATCCGCGTAATGACGCGGCGAAAGACCGAAAGCTCGCCTATGGCAAGGCCGTGCTCCGCTTCCTCGGTGATGCGACGGGCAACGCCGAGCAGCTCGGCGCGTAGCCGCTTGGCCTTCGCTGTTAGGAAGACCTGGACGCGTCGCCGATCGTCCCGGGCACGCACGCGGCGGATAAGGCCCGAGCGCTCCATGCTGCGCAGCGCGATCACCGTCGTCGGCTCCATCATGCCGACGCGCGCCGACAATTCGCGTTGCGACAATCCATCGGTCGTCCACAAGACACGCAGAAAATACCATTGACCGCGTGTCACGCCGTAAGGCGCAATGCGCCGCTCGAGCAGCCGTTGAAAGGCGCGGTGGGCATCGCGCACCAGGTAGCCGGAGCTTGTCGGCGGCGGAAAATCCGCCGCGTCGCCGGTGTTTCTTTGCCGGATTTTGCGCGGCATCGGCCCTATCTTTCGCTGACAAACGCCCGCGTTGACAGCTCCGCCGGCTGCGGCGGATAATACTTAGAAATCTATGCAATGGGAAAGGAACCAATGCAACAGCCGGCACTGAAGGAAAAGGAGCGCGCGGCGCAAGCCGCGACACCGAACCAGGCCTTTGATCTGCGCGCGACGCTCGAATGGCTGCGCGCGGCGGGCGAGCTGATCGAGACCGATAAGGAGGTCGATCCCGATCTGCAGGTCACCGGTTTGCAAAAACATATGGACGGCGGCTGCCCGGTCTTGTTCAACAATGTCAAAGGCAAGCCGAACCATCGGGTCATCACCAATCTGTTCGGCGACATGGCGATCATCAATCGCATGTTCGGCTGGAAGAACGATGCCGAGCGCGTCAAGAGGCTCGCCTATGCGCTGTCGCATCCGCTCAAGCCGGTGGAGATTGCGCAAAGCGAAGCGCCGTGTCAGGAATTCGTGATCGAGAGGCCGGACGACGTCAACAAGTGGCTCGTGCCGATCCGTCACACCACCTATGAACCCGAGCTCACCGTCGGCTCCGGCATCCGCTGCGTCACCGGCCCGCAATTCGAGGGTGGCTCGGACCTCGGCTACAACCGCATGAACTTCCGCTGGGGCAATGTCGGCACGTTCCAGATCTCGCCGGGCTCGCATATGTGGCAAGTGGTCAACAAATACTACAAGGAAGATCGGCCGGTGCCGATCACGGTGTGCTTCGGTGTGCCGCCGGCTTGCACGCTGCTCGCGGGCGCCGGCTTCGATTATGCGATACTGCCGATGGGCTGCGATGAGATCGGCATCGCCTCGGCGGTGCAGGGGGCACCGATTCGCCTGGTCAAGGCGCGCACGGTCGATGCGATGGCCCTTGCCGACTGCGAATTGGTGCTGGAGGGCTATGTCAATCCACGCGACCGCCGCTTCGAGACCAAGGAGGCGGAAGAGGCCGGCGTGCAGGGTCGCTATCACTTTCATCCGGAATGGGCCGGCTATATGGGCAAGTCCTATAAGGCGCCGACCTTCCATGTCACCGCGGTCACCATGCGCAAGCCGGAAACCAAGCCGATCATCTTCGCGCTCGGCGTGCACATGCTCGATGACCACAATATCGATACGACGGTGCGGGAAGCCGCGATCTACGAGCTGTGCAACCGCCTGCAGCCTGGCATCGTGCAGAACGTGGTCATCCCGTACTGCATGACCGATTGGGGCGGCTGCATCATTCAGGTGAAGAAACGCCACCAGATCGACGAGGGCTGGCAACGCAACTTTTTGGCGGCCGCGCTGTCGTGCTCGCAGGGCATGCGGCTTGCCATCGCAGTGAGCGAGGACGTCGATCCCTATTCGATGGACGACATCATGTGGTGCCTGACCACGCGGGTTAACCCGAAGACCGACATTCTCAATCCGATTCCCGGCGGGCGCGGCCAGACTTTCATGCCGGCCGAGCGCATGACCGCCGGCGAGCGGCAATGGACCGCCTCGAACACCCAGTTCGAAGGCGGCATGGGGATAGATGCGACCGTGCCGTTCGGCTACGAGAGCGACTTTTTGCGTCCCGTCTATCCGGTCGACAAAGTACGTCCCGAGGATTTCTTCTCGCAAGAGGACATCGCTAACGCCAAGAAGCGCATGCAGGGCTGGGTGCATTCGCTGGCGCGAACGGGGCGATAATTTTTGTAGCGGGTCGAGCGAAGCAAACCGGGAGTCGGCCGCCACGTTTGCCCGGACCTCGCTTCGCTCAATCCGGGCTACTTGCTGCGGAACACCGCATAGTCTACGCCGCGCACCGCATCGAAGAACCACGGCATCGGCGGCGCTGCAATCTCCTCAAAGCGGCCGGTGCGCATGATCGCGGGCTTGGCCCAACCGATTGCGTTATGCGACGAGCTGCCATAGATCACGTAACAGTCGCGCGGATGCACCTTCAGTGAGGTAACAATATTGCCGAGCACGACATCGAATATCGCCTTGCAAAACGGATTGTAGAAAAACAGCACGAGCGGCGTCTCCGGGAATCTATATTGCGTAGCATCGGCCTGCACGATTTCCAGATCATGGCATGCCTGCCAATCGGCCTTGAATGCAGCGATGTTTTGCGCAGCGCAATCCACTAATTCTTTGGCGAACTCTACGCCGACGATCTTTGCAAAATTGTAACGCGAGGCCAGCAGCAACGTGCGCGACTTTCCGGCGCCGATATCGACGAATGTGAAGCGCGCGAGGTCATCTGGCAGGCTGTGCATCATGAAATCAAATGACTTTGGCGACGTGCAGACGCTTTCATTGCCGAATTGCCTGTTTGGTCCAATGATCGTCAGTGCATCGAGCTGAATCGAGCCCGCTGTATCGACGCCGTATTTGCGGTCCCAGCGCTGTGCCAGCTGATGCGCGATGACATGCCGAATGTTTTGTGCGGCAAAGCCGACGCTCTTGCGCAGGCCGTGCTGCCGAGCAAGGCCGACCAGACCCAAGAGGCCGATCTGGCGCGCAGCCCGGAGCGCGCGCCGGATCCGACCCGTTGATAGATCGTGCATCTCCGTCGTCAAGGACGCGGCTTGCTGGGCCGTGTTCGGGGGCGACATAAGGCGATGTCTCGGTACGAACCGCCGCGCAGAATAGAGTTCTGCGAAAGCTCTCGCCGATTTTGTGCCAAAAGCGGTTAATTAAGTTCTTTTGGCGTCTTGGCCGAGCCATCGCTGCGCCAAAGCCCGACGGTCGAGTTTGCCGCGATCGTTTTTCGGCAAGGACGTGCTGAGCACGATCTGCTTCGGAGACTTGAAGGCGGGCAAGACTTCCCCGCAATAGCGCAACAGCGCCGCGACATCGATCTGCGCGCCCGGCCGCCCGATCACATAGCTGACCACCTCTTCGCCGTAAATCGGGTCGGGCACGCCGATCGTGGCGGCTTCGATCACTTCTTCGCGCTGCATGAGATAGGAATCGATCTCGACCGGGGAGATTTTCGCGCCGCCGCGGATGATGAGCTCCTTTTCGCGGCCGGTCAGCGTTAAAAAGCCGTCCGCGTCCATGCAGCCAAGATCGCCGGTGCGAATGCGTCCGCGGCAATGAACTTTCACTGCACCGTCTTCCGCGAGATAGCGAAACGGGTGATCGGCAAAGCCGCCGACTTCGACATAGCCGATCTCACCCGCCGGCAAACGGCGGCCATCACCGTCGACAATGGCCAGATCGTGATAGGGAAACGGCCGGCCGACCGTGCCGAGCCGGCGCGCTTCACCAGCAGTCGCCGCGATCCAGCCGGCTTCGCTCGCGCCGCAGCCCTGCGCGATCGGAATGCCGAACTTCTGCTCGAAGCGCTTCCACTCTCCGAGTAGAAGCGGCGCCGAGCTCGATGTGATGAAGCGCAGTTTCGGCAGGTTGCTGCGATGCGCGTCGGTATCACTGTTGAGCAGGATATTGATGGTCGTCGGATTGCCGGCGGCGATCGTCACCTGGTGCTCGCGCAGATGCGGGAAAAAACGACTCGCCGAGAATTTTTCCGCAAGCACCAAGGTCGCGCCGCTGTTGACCGGGCCGAGCGCGCTCAAGAGCTGCGCCGAGGCCCAGCTGAAGGGGCGGAAATCGTAGAGCCGATCGTCGCCGGTGATGCCGAAACCGACAGCAACCGGCTCGACATTGAGGAGGAACTCCCGGTAGTTCAGCACCACGCCCTTCGGTCTGGCGCTGGTACCCGAGGTAAACAGAATCACCGCATCGTCTTCGGGCCCTGCGGCCCGCGGCGCTTCGCCCGGCTGGCAGCGCGCGAGCTCGCCGAACAATGTTTCCGGCTCCGGATGGCCCCAGCGACCGATCTGTAGCCGCGGCACGGCGGCCCCGGCAAAAAGATCGTCGAGTTGTAAGCCGTTCTGCAAAAGAACCAGCTTTGGCCTGAGCCGCTCAAAAATATTGTCGAGCTGATTGCGATTCATCTCGACGTGAACGGTGCACACCGTCGCGCCGGCGGCCATGATGCCAAGATAACACAGCAACTGCTCGATCGAATTATTGGCCAGAAGCGCAATGCGGTCGTTCGTGCCGAACTCGCGCCGGTGCAGGAATGTCGCAAAACGGCCGGCGACCTCGCGCAGCTCTCGATATGTGACAGTCCGGCCGTCGTCGGCCGCGATCACCCAGGGCTTGTCCGGCGTGCGCGCTGCGGCGCCGGCAATCCAGTCTCGCAGCAGGGTTGAGCCGGCCTCTGGCAGCATGGTGCATATCCCGGCAAATTGCTTAGCAATATAAGCATTTTTGCCGAGCGGTACCAAGTGGGTTTGAGCGAGAGGTGGGTTGCAATCAGTCTGGCGCGCTCGCCCCGGCACGGCCACCGGCGCAAGCTTCCTGAACGCGTCGCATCCCCCCGCTCGAGAGGGTCGCTTCAAACTTCAACAGCATTGCGCTCTCCGCGATGCGCAGCAACATGCCGTGTAGAAAAGGCGGCGAGAAAATACCGGCGGTTTCACGCCTTAGGCGCCGTTCAGTTCGCGGCGCACGAGCATCGTCCCTCCCACCATTGCCTGCATTTTGCCGAACGCGACCGCGCGCGGCAAATATTTCATGCCGCAATCCGGCGCAACGATGATGCGCTCTGCCGGCACGACCTGCAGCGCGCGGCGGATGCGCTCAGCCACGATCTGCGGCGTCTCGACGTTCATGTCCGACAAATCAATGACGCCGAGAATGATGGTCTTCGACGGCAATTGGCGCAAAACTTTCAGATCGAGCTTGGGCTGCGCCGCCTCGATCGAAATTTGCTGGGCTTTGGACTGCTCGAGCTCCGGCAGAAACGAATAGCCGGAGGGTTTATCGCGCACCACCGCGGCATAGCCGAAGCACAGATGCACCGCGACCGTGCCGGTCACGCCGTCAAGCGCGCGATTGAGCGCCTTGAGCCCATATTGTCGCGCTTTGTCGGGATGCTGCTGCATCCACGGCTCGTCGATTTGCACCACGTCGGCGCCCGCGGCGAACAAGTCCTTGATCTCGGCATTCACCGCGGCGGCGTAATCCATCGCCACGGCCTCCTCGTCCTTGTAGTAATCGTCCTGCGCCTGCCGGCCCATGGTAAAGGGGCCGGGCACCGTCGCCTTGACGGGGCGATCCGTGTTGGCACGCAGGATTTGCAGATCGCGCAGCTCGACGGGACGCTTGCGTCGAATCGGACCGACGATGCGCGGGACCGGGATCGCCCTGCCGGTGCGATTGATCACGGCGCCGGGATTTTCCACGTCGATGCCGTCGAGTGCCGTGGCAAAACGGTTCGAATAGCTCTCCCGGCGCTGCTCGCCGTCGGTAATGATATCGAGGCCGGCGCGCTCCTGATCGCGGATTGCAAGGATCGTGGCGTCATCCTGCGCCGCTTCACGCTTGTCCGGCGCAATCAGCCACAGGTCGTCGGCGCGCACGCGCGGCACCTGCTTGGACAGTTTCTCGCGGTCGATCAGCCAATCCGGCTGCGGATAGGAGCCGACGAGGCAGGTGGGGAGGAGCATGTGTTCGCGACCAGGCTGATTCCAATATGGCGCTGATTAGCGCCGATTCCTCGTGGCGCGTAATCAATGAGCCAGTCTGCCTCGACCGCAGGCTCACAATAAATGCCCCGCCGAGCCGGGCCCGGCGGGGCAGAGTGACGCACCTGTTTCGTCCTACTTCAACGCCTTCTCGTAGGGGTAGATCACGCTGCCGGTCTTTTCGTCGGCCGGCGTGAGCACGGTTTGATAGCTCATGCCGCGCCAGGTCTCGAGGTTCGAAGAATCCGAGATGTCATGATACTGCACTTGCAGCATGCCCGACTTGGTCCATTCGCCATCCTTGCCAAATTTCACATCGGCCATGATAGTCTTGAACTCATGGCTGTGCAGATAGTCGGCAAGCTTGGCGTCGTCGGTGCTCTTGGTACCTTCGACCGCCTGCTGCAGGACTTGGAAATAGGCATAGCCCCAGCCGCCCAGATAATAGCCGAGCGGATCCACGCCTTCAGATGCCGCGCGCGCCTGGTATTTCTTGAAGAAATCCGCGGCCGGCGCCATCAGCTTGGGCGAGGGCACCCAGGTCTCGTAGTTCACGACGCCGTTGAGCTTGCCTTTCAGCTTGTCCTTGAAGGCGGTCGCCTGCAGGCCGACCATGGCGCCGCCGAGCATCTTCGGCTTGTATCCGAGCTCGGTGACGGACTGCAGCAAGCCGACCGAGCTCAGCGGATAGGAGCAGAACACCACGAGGTCGGGATTGGCTGCCTGGACCGCGCGGACAATCGGCGAGAAGTCGGTTGAGTTCGGCGGATAGGATTTATCGTAGACGATGTTGAAGCCGTACTTTTTGGCGTTGTTGCGCGCACCCTCGCAGGCATTGCGCGAAAACTCGGCATCCTCGGCGGCGAGCGCGATGGTCTTCGGCTTGGGATTCTGCGCCGCTGCGACCTGGAAGAATCCTTCGGTGAACGATTCTTTCGGGGTCGGGCCCGACGGCAGCATCGAGAAGTACCGCGGATAATGGAATTCGCTGTTCACACTGAGCGCGAACAAGCTGATATAGGTCTTGTTCTTTTGCATCACGATGGGAATGGCGGGCGCGTTCATGTTGGTGGCGTAGCCGCCCATCACCAGGTCGACTTTGTCGACGTCGAGCAGCTTGGTGTAGATGCCTGGAATGGTCGATGGATTCGATTGATCGTCGTAATTGACCAGCTGCACCTGACGGCCAAGGAGGCCGCCCTTGGCGTTGACCTCTTCGGCCCAGATCTTGGCGCCGAGCAAAGCCTGCTTGCCGTTGGCGGCGAGCGGGCCGGTGAGCGACATGCTGAAGCCGATCTTGATCGGTTGGCTGTTCTGCGCGGCAGCCGGCCAATAGGCAGCGGCCAAGCCCGCGGCAAGAAAGACGGCGCCGACGACGCCCGCGGCGCCACGGCGCGATATGCTATAGCTCATGTTTCCCTCCAAAAGGCGGCTTTTCCATTGCCTCACCGTGACGTGCCGCCCGGTAGCGGGCCTGACGCGACAGTGCCGGGGCGCAGAATGCCCTGCTTTAGCGCGCGTGAAAAGAGAGCGGCTGCGTGACAATCTGCCCATTTGGACGATGGCCGGGCTGGCTGACTGGCCTTTTACCCATGTGGGCGGCCCATCAGCCGTCGTTTGGCGGCCGGTAAGACAGGATATCAAAAGCCGGATTTCGCGCCTTCGCAGCCGAATCGAAACGCGTTAATCTTTGGGCCAAATCGAATCCGCGCGTTCGGACAGGCAAACGACCATGATCGCACTCTCGGTCAACGGCAGGACCTACACGGTCGACGTCGAGGACGACACGCCCTTGCTTTGGGTGCTGCGCGACACGATCGGTTTGACCGGGACCAAATACGGCTGCGGTGTCGCCCAATGCGGGGCCTGCACGGTGCATATCGACGGCGTCCCGACGCGCTCCTGCCAGGTCCCGGTCGGCAGTATCGGAACCAAAGCCGTCACCACGATCGAGTCCTTGACGGCAAACGGCAAGCTGCATCCCGTGCAGCAGGCCTGGATCGATTTCGACGTACCGCAATGCGGCTACTGCCAGAGCGGCATGATGATGACCGTGGTGGCGCTGCTCAAAGAGAAGCCCAGACCCTCCGACGCCGACATCGATGCGGCGATCACCAACATCTGCCGCTGCGGCACCTACCAGCGCATTCGCACGGCGATCCACGCGCTGGCGAATAGCGCGTGAGGACCGATTGCAACGCATGTGCGGTTTCAAAGCCGCCCGTCGCCCGTTTTCGCGCGCTTGCGTGGGAATGAGCGGAAGGCTTCTTTGGACTCCGCTCACTCCTTCACATCCTTTACCGGCGTTTCCGGTGTCAAGCCGCCGCGGCGGCGCGCAAATGTTTCCCTGCCGCTGTCTTCCCATTGCCCGGCGATGGCGCGGCTCGCGTAAATGTCCCACGCGGCATCCCACTCGCCGAGCGAATAGCCGTGCCACGGCGCTTGTGGGATGAGCTGCGGCAGGCCGAGCTCGTCCCAGATCTTGCGTGCAGCTTCCATGAATTCCCGCTTCGGCAAAGCGAGCGGCGGCGCCGGCTCCTTGAGCGTCGCATCGATCAGCATCGTCGATTCGTCGCGCTGGCCGCCCGTTTTCGGACCATGGCCCGGCGAGCGGTGCGGCGTGATCTGCACGTCCTCGATCGGATTAGCACGATAGGCCAGCGACCAGAACACCGCATGCGGATTGTCCGGATCAACATCCTCGCTGACGGCAATGACATATTTGCCGATATCGGCCTGCAGGCTCGCGGCGCCGTAAAGCGCACGCCACACCTCGCTGCGCGCCACGCCCGGTGCGAACTGCACGAACAGCACCTTGCGCAAATTCGTCAGCGGCTCATGCAGCACGACGCGCCGCACGCCTTTGATCGCCAGCGTATCGCGCAAATGGACGAGATAACGTGGCTCGTAAGCAACGCGCTTCATCACGCTGGATTCGCTCGGCGTCACCTCGCTCAGGATCGAGACCCAGACCGCCTCGCGCTTGTGCGTGATCGCGGTGACCTGCATCGACATGTTGAAATCTTCGAGCGCGACATGGCCATGGCTTTCGCCGAACGGCCCTTCCGGTTCGAGCAGCTCGGGATCGATCAGCCCCTCAACAACGCATTCCGCATCAGCCGGAATATCGAGATCGACGGTGAGGCCTTTGACGGTGCGGATCGGCACGCCGGCAAGGCCGCCGGCTACTGCCATCTCGTCGCAAACGATCGGCAATTTCTGCGGGCCGGTGAACATCACGACGGGAGCGCAGCCGACGACGATGGCGATCGGCATCGGCATTTTCAGCTTGCGGTATTTCTGCCAATGCAGATATCCGCCGGCGCCCCCTGGCCGCGCCGCCATGCGTACGCCGAGCCGGTCGGTGGCTTTGAGCTGCGCGCGATAGGTGCCCATATTGCGGACGCCGGTGTCCGGGTCCGCCGTGATGCACAGAGTCGCCGTAAGATAAGGCGCCGCGTCATAGCCCGGCGTTGAGATTGGTACCGGCAAAAGTTTCAGGCCACCGTCGGCTTTGCGCAGCGCGTCGCCTTTGACCACGACCTCCTGACATGGCGCTCCCGCGACTCGCATCGGCGGGATGGGATTGGCGATCGCCTTCATCCACCCTTCGCCGATGTCATCGATGGCGCGTCCCATGCCGATGGCGTAAATCTGCGCCGACGCCGCCAGCGCGCCGATCGCGACCGGCATGTCATAGCGGCGGCCAACGGCGTCGGTGACATTGGTAAAAAGAAAGGCGCGCCGCTGATCTTCGCGCAGCCCGCCCTGGAATTGCCAGCGCACCAGCGGGTGCAGCTCGGTATCTTTATTGATCGGTCGATCGATCCGCGTGAGCAGGCCCGCAGCCGCAAGACGCGCAAGATGCTCCTGAAAGTCGAGCGGAGGCGCCGTTCCCTCATGCGGGGCGGAGGGATTGCTGCGCGGATCAGGCTGATCGAGCATCGATTCTTACGTCTTGCTCTTCATGTGGTCGGCGATGATCGGTCTGGCGACGCGGAAACAATCGACGCCGATCGGCGCGCCGCAATAGATCGTGATCTGCGTGAGCGCGGCGCGGATCTCGTTCGGTGTCAGTCCGTTATTGAGCGCACCGCGCACATGCGTTGCGAATTCTTCCATCTTGCCGAGCGCCGCGATCATGCCGAGATTGAGGATTGAGCGCTCGCGCGGTTTCAGCGTTTCGTCGCCCCAAGTTTCGCCCCAGCAATATTCAGTGAGCAGGCGCTGAAAATCGCGATTGAAATCATCGACATTCTGCAGGGCGCGGTCGACATAGGCGTCTCCCAACACTTTGCGGCGCTTGGCGAGACCGATTTCGTAGCGTTTCTGATCCATGACTTTCCTCGTTGACAGCTTCCTCGGTTTTTCACTTATTTTGCTGACGGGTCGACCGGTCCGCCTTTCCAGCGCCTGACCGCACCGGTCTCGATGCCGAACAGATCAAGCAGGCGGCCGCACGTGTGATTGATGACGTCATCGACCGTTTGCGGACGATTGTAGAAGGCCGGCACGATCGGCGCGATCACCGCCCCGATATCGGCAAGCGCGGTCATGGTGCGCAGATGTCCGCCGTGGAGCGGCGTCTCGCGCACCGCCAGCACCAGCCGCCGCTTCTCCTTGAGCACGACATCGGCGGCGCGCGACAACAGCGACGAGGTCACGCCGCTTGCGATCTCGCTCATTGTGCGGATCGAGCAGGGCGCGACGATCATGCCCATGGTCGGGAACGAGCCCGACGAGATCGCGGCCCCGATATCGCTGACCGGATAATTAACGCTGGCCAGCGCGCGGACATCCTTGGGCTTGAGGTCGGTCTCATAAACCAGCGTCATTTCCGCCGATTTGCTCATGACCAGATGGGTCTCGACCTCGGTCATGCGCAGCATCTCGAGCAGCCGCACGCCATAGATGGTACCGGACGCGCCGGATATGCCGACAATCAAGCGTGCGGGTGTGGCCATGCTGAAATCTGCCCTTTCCGGGGCAGGTTGTGCCACGCGGCGCGACCCGGTTCTAGTCCGGTCGCATGGTTAACGGGCGGCGACGGTGTCGAATGCGCCGAGCAGGACTGCTGTCGGCGACTTCGGGAAATCTATGCCGAGGGCGCTTTCATAGGCTGCGATGTTGGCGCGGGCCGCCGCGGCCGGCGCGGTCGGACTGCCGAGAGGGCCGGATTTGGTGAATTCGTAGAGTGCCTCTTGCTGCAAGCGCTCGGCCTCGAGTTCGACCGTCTTCACTTTGTTGCGAAAGGCTTCCTGCTTGCCTGGTTCGACCAGTGTTGCCGTGCCCTTCAACCTGCGCCGCAGGTCGCGGATCGGAACGATCGTGAGATTACGCCAATCGCGGACATTGTCGTCCAGCATTTTGACCTCTTCCGCCGACAATTGCCGATGGTCGGATGCCAGCCAAAACAAGAACAGCAGCAGATTGACGTCCACGCCGCAGCCGTCCTGCAGGTCGATGCAGGCGTCAGACACCCCCGCCTGACGATAAAAGTTCAGCGAAAAGCGCCAGAGCGGCGTCTCGGCTGATGTCGGCGTTTCGTTCATTGCGATCGGGTCAAACGCTACGCCGACCTGATCCCGAGATCCGCCATTTCCTTCGCATAAGCGCCATCCATGCGCGAGCTGAGACCGTGTTTGGCGAGCTCGGCGGCAAAGATGCGGCGGATCTCCGGCTTCTCGTCGATGTAGTCGATCTGATCACCGCCGGCGCGGCGGGAAATCCACGCCTTCGGCACGCCCTGCGCGTTGCGGATGGCAACGCCCTCGTGCTTGAAGGCGAGATAGCGCGCCGGCGTCGTGCCGGTATTAAAGTGCTGGTGGAACCACATGTTCGGCGGCACGATGCAGGTGCCGACCTCCCAGTCGAAGCGCTGCGGCTCTTCGCCTTCCAGCCACATCAGCGAGAAGCCCTCGCCGGACAGCACGATCACATGGGCGCCCGGCCCATGCGCATGGCCCTTCTTGTAGGTGCCGACCGGGAATTGCGAGATGTGGCTGTTCATCGAGCCCTTCGCCATGTTGAAGCGGATATGACCGCCGCCGGCGCCGCGCTCGGTCGCAGTGATCAGCGGGATATTGACCGCATCAGGCACGAAATTCGTGGTGAGCAGAAAGCCCTTCTGCTCGCCTTTCGACGAGAAATAGTCAGGCTCGCCCGCGAAGCGGTCTCTGAAATCGTATTTGGTGTTGAAGATGAAATCGAGATCTTCGTAGAGATTGATGACCGGCGGCGCGTTGGTGACCGCGACATAGCGCGCCGGCTCCTGGCCCGACCCGTTGAAGTGCTGATGCTGGCAGTTCAGCGGAATGGCGAACAGCGCGCCTTCCTTCCACTCGAAGGTGATGCGGGCGCCGGCATCGTTCCACACCGTGGTTGAGCCGCGGCCGGACAGCACCAGAATCATTTCTTCATAGAGCTGCCGATGCGGGGCAAGGCTCTTGCCCGGCGGAATTTCCATCACATAGCAGTCGTTCGAGGTGCGCGAAGCGTCGTGATTAAGGAACACGGCATTGCCACCGCGCCACGCCCAGGGTTTGAGCGGCACCGTCTTGAGATTGCGCACATAGAAGGACGGGATGATGTCGAGACCCTCGGACTTGACCCAGCGGGTATAGGGCGTTTCCTTCTCGGCCTTGAACTTATTGGCGAGCTCTTCGGAAACGACGGCATTCCTTTTGGCGGTTTCGGCCATTGGCATTTCCTCATCTTCGGTGTGCTGCGCCGATCTTAGCGAGAATCGGCGTCAAGCGCTAAACGCTAGTGGCCCTTTGCGGTTTCGTGATCTTGCTTGTGAGAATGATCATGCGGGTCGTCATGGTGGTGCCTGTGATGGTGATGCCCATGAGTATGCGCATGCTCGTCGCCATGCCCATGGTCATGATGATGCAGGCGCTGGCGTGGCCGCGGCCCGCGCGGGTCTTCGCTGAAGACCAGTGATTTGATCGTCACCGGCACGGTGTAGGACGGCATGCGAATGCGGCCGAGATCGATGTAGTCGAAATCCCACAACACGATGCCGTCGATCACCAGAATTTCGCTCTCGACATGCAGCTCGTCGCGCAGGATATGGCCAATCGTCTGTGCCACGTCGCCATCGAGCATGATGTAGAGGGGCAGCTTTTTCTGGATACGATCGGCCAGCCCTTGCGTGATGCCTTCGGCAAAGGCGGCGAGCCGCGGATATGTCGGCATTCCGCTCCAGCGCAAGGCGAGCGCGATCTCGCGCTCGGTGTCGCCGACGTCGAATGCGATCATATGGCTGCGGATTGCTTGCGCCAGTTGTTGCGCATCGATCGTGTCGGTGCAGGCGAAGGGCGGCAGCAGCACTTGCAGATTTCGACGTGGCAGCAGCGTGCCGGGCGAGGAGATATAGCTGGTATTGCCGGAGAGCTGCACGCTGTATTCCGACGCCCCGAGCGCGGTGGCACGGATGCATTCGCCGGCCGGCAGCACCGGCCACGGAAAGGCGCGCTTCTCGATCCGCTCGCGAATGGCGCGGCCGAGCCTTGGTCCCAAATCGCCGAAGTCGCGGCTCTCGCGCTCATAGATGTATTCGGCGACGCCGCCGGAAAACATCACGCCGTCGACATGTCCGAGTTCGCCGATCGGATCGGTGAGGTAAAGATGCGCAATATCATGCGGCAGCGGCCGCGCGGTGACGGCCGCGACGAGCGCGTCGGCCATGCCGTCCGCAACCTTCTGCAGATCGGCGGGATCAATTTCGTCGTCGCGGCTCCAGGAGAATCCGGCGCGCTTGGCATGATGTTTGCCGGCTGGATCGAGCCGAACGATTTTGCCGCGCTCGACCACCTGCAATCGTCCGCCGACATGTACCGCGGCGGTCGCGACCACTTTGCCATACTCGACCAGTCCGAGTTTGGTCGTGCCGCCGCCGATATCGATATTGAGGATGCGTTTCTTCTCATCGCTCGAGACCCGCGCGGCCCCGGAGCCGTAGGCCGCCAGCATCGCCTCCATATGATGCCCGGCGGTCGCGGTGACGAAGTCGCCGCCTTGTTCGGACAGGATTTTGGCGATGCCTTGCGCATTCTCGCGCCGCAGTGCTTCGCCCGTGAGGATGACGACGCCCGTATCGATGTCATTGGGCGAGATCTTCGCGGCGGCATAGGCATCATCGATGATACTACCGAGCTTCTCGTCATCGATGCGCTCTTCGCTTTGATAGGGCGTGAGTGCGACCGGCGACTGGAACAGGGTTTCGCGGGAGACGACGTAATAGCGGCTGGTTAGGTCTTCGGCCAGACGGCGCAAATGCACGCGTGAGAAAATGACCTGCGTGCCAGACGAGCCGATATCGATGCCGACCGTGGTCAGCGACACATTGTCTTGCCGCCACAGCGGATTGTCTTCGAGCGGCCCGTCGTCCGTGTCGAACTCATAATCGTGATCATGGTCATGATCGGCGTCGTCGGCATGCAAATGCGCGACATCGCGGCCGTAGAGATGATCGGCAAGCGTGTGGCCCGTTTTCTTATTGCCGTCGTCGGCCATTCCTACCCTTTATCTCGTGAATTTAGGGCCTTCTTCCCGCGGTTGCGGCCATTGGTCAATAGCCGCGCTGGCGCGGGTGCCGTGCGGCGTTTGCAGATGTAAATTCGTGGACACCGGCTTGGCGCTCACCGGTGGCATTAAAGGCACTCAGGGGGAACGGGCAGCCAGCCGGAATGACACTCGCCGACACCTCGATCCGCTGTCCCCGGAACCCTGTCACGCCGTCCATTGCCGCCACGTCGGTCGCGCCCGACACCACCGGCGGTCAGCGTTTCGTCCGGCGTCTGCACGCCCGTGCCATGCGAATGAGATACCGGATCATGCGCTGCGGGCGCTGATTGAGATCGACCAAAAAATCCACATTGTTACGCGGCTCGCGTGAGATCGTGCTGACGAATTCTTTCAGGCGCTGGCTCGCCGGCTCCGGTCCGATAAAAGCCAAGAGATCCTCATAAGAGCGCGGGATCGAATTTGAACGGCCACCGCGCGGTCGGCTCGACAAAGGAATCGAACGGATTGATCACCGCCATGTCGGCGAGCAGATCGACGATAACTGCGAATTCACTCGTCTTTTGCGGAAAAACGTAACGCGCCTGCCAATTGCCGTGCGGGTCCTGCTGCCAGTTTACGAAGTGCTGCGCTGGCGTGACCTTCAGCGAATAGCTCGAAAGGCGGTTGCGGCCATGCGGCGCGGGCCGCAAGCGCACGATCTGCGGACCGAGGCTGATCGGTCGGTCGAAGGTGTAACGGGTTGCGTGACGAAGACGACGAGGACTGCCATGTTACTTAACTCACATGTTACGTAACTAACATTCCGAGAAAGGCCGAAGAAATGCGCACTTCACACGCAATTTCCGGGCCGGCCGCGCCTAATTGATAGCTCGCGGCGGCGGTTCCCTTCACAAGGCCCGAAACCAAGCACGCCGACGGCCGTTTCCGCCCAATGCCAGCTAGCCGACCTTGGGCGGCTGCGAGCACATTTTCGCGCCATTCAATGCCGATTTGCGTTTTCTCCGGCAGCAAAGAGGAGCATGATAAGCAATTGAAGGGCAGGAACTTTCCAACTGAACTCGCGTTGCGTTGATCGGGGTTTATCCCATGAGTGGTCAGGGTCCCGGCGTCCCAACCGACATCATTCCAAGGTCGGCCAGCCTGAAGGATTTTGCCGCGATCGCCCAAAGCATTCTGGATGCCGTTCCGGTCGGCTTTTGCGTGTGCCGGGCCGATACCAGCCTTGTCCGCTATAACCGGCGCGCCGTCGAATTGTGGGGCGATGCGCTGCCGCTCGACGATCCGCAAGTCTTCGCCAGCAGCGCGTTTCGCCGCTATCGCGCCGACGGTGAGCCGCTGAACTTCGATTCAAGTCCGGTCGTGCGGGCCCTGCACAGCGGCGAGCGGGTGATCGGCGCCGAACTCGTCATCGGTCGCCCGGACGGTTCGCGGGTTCCGGTGCTGATGAATGTCGCGCCACTTGAAGACAGCCGCGGCCGCGTCGAAGGTGCAATCTGCAGCTTTCAGGAGCTGACCGAGCGCAAGCGCGCCGAAGAGGCGCTGCGCGCCAGCGAAGCCGAGTTGCAATCGGTGATCAACCGCACCCCGTTCATGCTGGTACGCTGCAGCCGCGACCTGCGCTATCGCTTTGTCAGCGACGCCTATGCGCAGCTGCTCGCACAGCCGCGCGACAACATTCTCGGCAAGAGCATCGCCGATATCCTGGGCGAGAAGGGCCTTGCGACGCTGCGGCCCTATACCGAAAAGGTGCTGCGCGGCCAGGCGGTGGACTTTGAATGCGAGCTCACATTTCCGAACGCCGGCACGCGCGCCTTGCATATCGCCTATCGGCCCGAGCGTGACGAGCAAGGAAATGTCGGCGGCTGGATCGCATCGCTGTTCGATGTCACCGAGCTTCACGCCGGCGCGGCGGCGCGGCGGCAGCTCGCGAGCATCGTCGAATCGTCGGATGATGCCATCGTCAGCATGGACATCAACGGAACCATCGTGAGCTGGAATCCCGGCGCAGAGCGCCTGTTCGGCTATTCTGCACGAGAGGCCGTGGGCAAACCGATCACAATTCTGGTCCCGGCCGAGCTGCAGGACGAAGAGCCAAAGCTTCTTGCCCGCATTCGGCGCGGCGCGCGGGTCGAGCATTATGAGACGGTCCGCCGCTGCAAGGACGGTCGGCTCCTCGACATCTCACTCACCGTTTCGCCGATGCGCGATGATCTCGGCAATATCGTGGGCGCTTCCAAAATCGCCCGCGACATTACCGCACGCAAACGCGTCGAAGTCGCAATGGCGCGACGCGCCGACGAGCAGGCGGCGCTGTATCGCTTTACCGACCGGCTCTATCGCGCGAGCAGTCTGAGCGACATCTACGAGGCGGCTCTGGATGCCATTATCACCGCCTTGCATTGCAGCCGCGCTTCGATCCTGCGCTGCGATGGAGATGGCATCATGCGCTTCGTCGCCTGGCGCGGCCTGTCGGACGCCTATCGCCGCGCCGTCGACGGTCATTCGCCCTGGCGGTACGACGAAGCTAATCCCGATCCGCTCTGCATTGCCGATGTCGGCGCTGCCGACCTCAGTGCCGCGCTCAAGGCCGTCCTGAAAGCCGAGGATATTGTCGCGCTTGCCTTCGTTCCGCTGATGGCCGCCGGCCGCCTGGTCGGCACATTCATGGCCTACTACGAAACATCGCGTGAATTTGCCCAGCAAGACATCGAGCTCGCGCTGACCTTGGCCCGCCAGCTCGGCTTCGGCATCGAGCGCATGCGCGGCGACCAGGCGCGCGCCGCTATTGAAGCCGAGTTGCGCAAGCTCAGCGAGCGCCTGGAAGCCGAGGTCCAACGACGGACCTTGGAGCGCGACCGGATCTGGAATGTCTCGGAAGATCTGCTCGCGGTTTCAAACTTTGAGGGTTATTTCTTGAGCATCAATCCGGCCTGGTCTCGCCTGCTCGGCTGGAGCGAGGACGAGATCAAGTCCATGCATGTGAGCGAATTGCGCCATCCGGACGATGCGCGGCATTCGAGCGCGGCACGCGACCAGTTGGCGCAAGGTGTGCCCACCGTCCGGATGGAAAATCGTTTCCGCCACAAGGACGGCTCATGGCGTTGGCTGCATTGGACCATGACCGAGAGCAATGGTCTCATCTATCTCGCTGGCCGGCACGTCACCGCCGAGAAGGAAGCGGCGGCCGCGCTCGAGCGCGCGCAACGGCAGGCCGCGCATCTGCAGAAGATGGACGCCATCGGCCAGCTCACCGGCGGCATTGCCCACGACTTCAACAATCTACTCATGATCGTGAGCGGTCACGCCCAGCGCTTAAAAAACCATCTGCGCGAGCCGCGAGACAAACGCGCGCTGGCGGCTATTGAAATGGCGGCAACACGCGGCGAGAATCTGACGCGGCAGCTGTTGTCATTCGCGCGCACCCTGCCGCTGAGCGCGACCGTGATCAATCCGGCCGAAACGATACGTGCCATCCGTGACGTGCTCGCCGGCTCGATGCACGTCAATATTGAATTTGCAATCGAGTTGCCGCGCGACGTCTGGCTGGTGCGTGTCGACAAATCGGAGCTCGAACTGGCGCTGGTTAATCTCGCCGTCAATGCGCGCGATGCCATGCCGGACGGCGGCCGCATCGTGATTGCCGCCAAAAACGTCCAACTCGCGGAGGGCGACATTCCGGAGGTCAGCGGCGATTGCGTTGCGCTGAGCGTTGCCGATTGCGGCTGCGGCATCGCGCCCGATCTGTTGCCGCGCGTTGTCGAGCCGTTCTTCACCACCAAAGGTCCTGATAAAGGCACTGGCCTCGGCCTGTCGCAGGTCTATGGCTTCGCCCGTCGCTCGAACGGCACTGTCACCATTGACAGCGAACCGGGGCTGGGCACCCGAGTGACCGTCTATTTGCCGCGCAGCCACGCGGCGCCGGCCTTGCTCTCGCCGCAGGACGACGGCCACTACCGCGCGGCGGACCGGCAAGCGGTGCTGGTCGTCGAGGACAATGCCGACGTGCGCAGCGTCGCGGTGTCGCTGCTCGAAGAGCTCGGCTATCGGACCATGGAAGCCGAGACCGCAGCGCAGGCGCTCGATGTACTGGCCTCGGGCGCGGATATCCGGCTCGTCTTCAGCGACGTTGTGTTGCCGGGACAAACCGACGGTCTGGCGCTGGGGCGCGCGGTCGCGAGCAAATATCCGCATATCCCTGTCGTTTTGACCACGGGCTACACCAAAGTGTTCGACAACGAGCCGGAATTTCCGGTGCTGCGCAAGCCCTATCAAATCTCAACGCTCGGCCGCGTCCTCCACGACGCGCTCGATGCGCCACGGGCAGAGCGGTCGATGCTGGCGAGCTGACAACCTTCGCGCCGGCCCGCATTTGTTCCAAACCTCCGTTGGAGCAGTGCCCTGAGCGGCTCTGTCCTTTCACGGTGGGAAGCGCTGCGATTTCGGCGTGAGCCCGGCAAAGGGCACGACCACGATCACGGCGAGCGTGATCAGCGCAACCCATGCCCATGCGTCATTAACGGCCTGGACATAGGCGACCCGTTCGATCAGCGGCGCGAGCATGGCCTGCTTCTGCGGGTCAAGCAGCGCCGGGCCCAAGGCGTCCGCTGGAATACCCAGCAGTTTTGCCGTGTCCAAATCACCATCCATGAGACCGTTCACGATCGCTCGCGCGTGCCCGGCTGCATGCCCGTAAACAATGGTGTCGATGACGGCGATGCCAATGGCGCCGCCGAGATTGCGCATCATGTTGAACAATCCGCTCGCATCCGAAATCACTCGCTTCGGCAATTGTCCGAGCGCAAGCTCGGTCGGCGCCAGTATGCAAAGCATGACGGCGGATCCACGCACGACCTGCGGCCAGAGCATCTCGCCGAAGTCGGTATCCTTTGTTTGCGCGAAGCTCAGCCCCAGACCGATTGCAAACAGCAGAAAGCCAAATGCAGCCAAAACCCGCTCGTCAAAGCGTCTGACCAAAAGGACCGCGATCGGAGCGGCAACAAGCTGCGCGACGCCCGTGACCAGCATGGTCCTGCCGATTTCAAGCGCGTCGTGTCCGCGCACATAGGCGAGAAAAATCGGCATGAGATAGACTGAGCCAAATAATCCAATGCCGAGCACGAAGCTGAGCAGACAGCCGATCAAGAAATTTCGATTACGGAAGGTCCGTAACTCTACCAGCGGATTTTGCGACTGCAGCGTTTGATAGATGAATGCCGCCGCGGCGATGAGGCACAAGCCGAGAAGCTGGGCGACCAGTGGCGAAGTCCAGCCACGATCAGGCGCCGCCTTGAGGGCGATTTCGAGCGCGGCGAGAGCGAACGCGCCAAGCCCCAATGCGCGGAGGTCCAGACGACGGATTTCTTCAAAGTGTGGATTGTCTCTCGGCAGCGACGACCATGCCAGCAGGGCAGCGGTAATCCCCGGAACGACATTGATCAGGAACAGCCAAGGCCAGGAATAGGCGGACGTTATCCAGCCGCCAACGACCAGCCCCAGCGTCGGCGCAAGCACGGCCAGGACGCCGGCGATGACAGTCGCAGCCGCCTGCAGGCGAACTGGAAAAAGCAGAAACACCGCGGAAAATACCGCGGGGATCAGCGTGCCGCCGGAAAATCCTTGAACGATGCGCCATGCAATCAGCGAGCCGAATCCCTTGCTGGCGGCACAGCCGATCGATGCCAGCGTAAAGATTGCGATGCTCGCCATGAACAGCCCCCGCATGGTCAGCGCTCGAGTCAGGAATCCCGTGAGCGGAATCGCGATGATTTCAGCGATCAGGTACGCCGTCTGGATCCAGCTCATTTTATCTTTCGCGATGGCAAGCGCTTGCTGGATCGTCGGCAGCGACGTGGCGACGACTTGCACGTCGAGCACCGCCATGAACATGCCAACGCACATTGCGGCAAAGCCGGTCCATGTCGCGGGCGTGACGGAATCCGTAGCGCGAGTCTGTGCTGCAGCTATCATTGCTTTATTTGCGGAGTCTGCTCTGCGTGTCGCAACCGCCCAATCAGGAAGCGAAACAAGAACCAGCGAATTTCCACGTCCTTGGACGAGAGGCCGGCTTCGGCAATGCGTTGCGTCCACTCGGCGCGTCTGAGCGAGCGCGCGACCGAAATCTGTCCGTCATGTGTGATCATCGGATGCAAGCGCGCAGCGCGGCTGCTTAGCCCGATGAAATGATACAGGAGACGGCTGCGTTGCAGATCGCAAACGGCCCAGCCCTGGCGGGCTACCTGCTCCATCAAGCGAAGGAATTCGCTGATCTCGTCATCCGAAAGATGATGCGTCAGCAGGCTGCTGACAATGAAATCGGCCTGTATGGTCGGATTGAGCTCAAAGATGTCCATCGCCCGAAAATCAATGCGGTCGCCCGCTGAAGTTGCTGCGCGCGCGATGCGGATGGTAACCGGATTGAGGTCGATGCCGACAAGATTGAAGTCGAATCCGTTCTGCGATGACCAGCGCCGGATTGCGCGCAGCAGGTCGCCATAGCCGCAACCGACGTCGACGATGGTGAGGGGCGCTTCCTTGGGAGCGGCTCGGATCGCCTTGCCAAGCCAGCGCAGAAGCGGATAGTGGCCGAGGAAGGCTTGATTGAAACGCGCGAGGTCACGCAGAACGCTTTCAAGCTCTTTTGGATCGATGTCCGTCCGATCGAGCCATTCGGGCTCGTCGCGCCGATGGGTCAGATCAACAGAAAGCGCCATTGCGAATTGTCCGGCGATTTTAGGGTCAAGGCTTTTGCGCGATCAGCGCCCCGTAACAGAGCGCCTTGGACTGATAGCCGGCGCGCATCGCCGCGAAGGCCTGCAAAAACGCCGAAAAATCCTCGCCGCGCCGTGCCGCCAATTTCCAAAGCGTCGGCGCTCGGACCAGCTCGGTTGCCAAATCCCAGGTCTTTCTGACCTTTTCACTCAAGTCATCGAATGACAGAACGCGAAGGCCCGCATCGCGGATGTAGCTCGCATAGCTGCTCGGGACTTCCAGTTTGGCCACCACCATCGCGCGCTCGATCGGCTCAAGGAGCTTTCGTGCCTGAGCGGCAGTTGCGGTGCCAGACTTGAACCAATCGGCAATCACCAGCTTTCCCTCGCGATTCAGCAGTCTCGCAATCGCGTGAAAGCAATCCTCCTTTTTGCTGACATGAGAGAGAGCCTCCACCGACCAGACCAGATCAAACCGGTCGTCGAGCGCAAGCGCTTCCGCATCCATTTGCACAAGGTCTATATCGGCCTTGGCACGCGCGATCAGGCTGTTGCCGATTTCGATTTGCACCGGCGAAATGGTGACGCCGATGACGTGGGCACCAAGTGCCCTGCTGAGCAAGATCGCCGAGGCGCCCAGGCCGCAGCCGACATCGAGGACTCTGCTGGCATGTCTAATGTTGGCGCGCGCGATCAGTTCTCTTACCAGCTGCTCCTGCGCGCACTCTTTCGTTTCTTTTCCCGTCTTCCAATATCCGTGATGGATGTGAACGCCCCATAAATCCCTGTAGAAAGGACTAAGCTCGTCATAGTGTCGGACGATCTGTTCCTTCAAAAGCATGAAGCCTCCTCTACAGAGGGCTGCATTTTGCTTTGTGATGAACACCGACAGGTGCCGCTTTGTTTCTTGACGTCACGGTCCCAAGCGCAGCCGCGGGAATCCTTCTTGCGCGCTCCGTTGATGGGACAAAAGACGTGACGATAATCTTCCGCTCAATAGCGAGCGGCAAGTTATTAAAAAGTCAGTTCCTGGCAGCCAAGTCAGTTTATGACAAATAAGTCAGTTTCGGAGGCGGCGCAGCGGGCTATGATCGCCATTGCCAGTTCGCAGATGGATCGGCGCGTGATCGCTGAGGTCGCAAGCAATCTGGGCCTCCGATCTTGCCGCGCCGTTTAACACCTGGCCGCCGAAACCGTCGGTTTATGTGTATGGCCGACATCGTAATCATCAATCCACGATTCGAGATGTCGTTTTGGGGGCTGGAGGCGGCGTTGCGCCTTCTCGGCAAAAGCGCCAACATTCCCGTCGGCGCATTGCCGTTGCTTGCTGCGCTCACGCCGCCGGAACATCAGGTCACGTTGATCGATGAGAATGTCGAAGAGCTCGATTTTGAGCGCTGTCGGCGCGCCGACATTGTCGGCATCACCGGCATGACGGTGCAGCGTCACCGCATGTTGGAGATCGCCGCGGAATTAAAGAGACTTGGCTGTTTCGTTGTCGTCGGCGGACCTTGGATCAGCGTCAGCGAAAATTATTTCGGCGACCTTGTCGACGCGATCTTTGTCGGCGAGGCCGAGGAGACTTGGCCCCGCTTTCTGTCGGACTGGCAAAACGGCGCGCCCGCGCGTCGCTACGAGCAGGACGACAGGACGGATATGACGCGCGTACCGCTGCCCCGCCTCGACCTTCTGAAGACGCATCGATACGCCTTTGGCAGCGTGCAATTTTCGCGGGGGTGCCCTTTTCAATGTGAGTTCTGCGATATCATCGTCATTTTCGGGCGCCGCCCCAGGATTAAGTCTCCGCGACAGATTACCGCCGAGCTCGATGCGCTGCGTGCGGCAAAGATGCCGCTCGTCTTTGTCGTCGACGACAATCTGATCGGCAACAAGAAAGAAATGAAGAAAATCCTCAATCACGTCATCAGTTGGCAGCAGGCCAATGGTTACCCGCTGACCTTCGTCACCGAAGCCTCGCTTGATCTTGCCGACGATGCCGAGCTCATGCGGCTCTTGGTCGATGCCAACTTCAACGGGCTGTTCGTCGGCATTGAAAGCACCGATGAGCAGTCGCTGCGGGAAACCAGGAAACTGCAGAACATGCGCCGCAGCGGCACCTTGGCCGAAAAGGTGCAACGGATCCACGACGCCGGCCTCGAAGTGTGGGCCGGCATGATCGTTGGTTTCGACAATGACACGGATGCCGTGTTCGAAAATCACCGCCGATTCATCGAGGCATCCCGTATCAGCGTCGTGATGGTCGGTATGCTGTCGGCGATCCCGAAAACGCCGCTCTACGCCCGGCTGGCCCAGGAAGGGCGTCTCGATTCACAGGATCGCCCAAGCTACGGGACTAATATCCTCCCGCGGCAAATGAGCCGCGAGCGCCTGAGCGAAGGCTATGCCAAGCTTATGGCTGAGCTCTACAAGCCGCAGGCCTTCTTTGATCGGGTCGATGACCTGTGGTTGCGGGGACCGCTGATTGCCGAGCCCGGCTGGCGGCGGTTTGCCGCGACACGCCGTGGCGAGCGTCTTATCAAGCAAACACGCAACTGGATCGAGGCCGGCGTCGCGGCTTGCAGAATCGTCTTGCGTGTGCGCGATCGCTGTTTGCGCAAGATCTATCTCCGACGCCTCCTGTCGGCGCTCTGGCAGCGGCCGGACGGTGTTTTCCTCCGGCTCTACGCCATCAGGTGTGCAATGCATTTTCATTTTTACGCGCTCGCGGGCAAGCTGCAGACCCAGTCGGGGCGGTCGATCAATACGTACTAGGTCAAGCTGGTAAATGCGGGACCAGCGCTGACTCTGAGGCCGACTTATCATGCCTGGCTGCAGACAGGACCGGCGGTCGACAGCAACGGCCACTGTCCTTTGCGCCGTTACGATCGAACGGCGCGAAGCGATCAGAGGCTGTCATCCAAATTTATAAATTTGGACCCCAGGCATTGCTTTGCGAGAGCGGCAGGCGGATTTCGATCTTGAGCCCGGGCGCATTATCGAGCAGCGCAATACTCGCCCCGTGGAGCCGAACAACGGCGGCGACCAGGCTTAGACCAAGACCATTGCCAGGCGTGCATCGGCTGCTTTCTAGGCGATAAAAACGCCTGAAGACGTTTTGGTGCTCTTGTGGCGGAATGCCCGGCCCGTCATCGGCGATCGCCACAACGGCGAGGCGGTCGCGCTCGTTCACTGTGACGGTCACTTCACCGGCGTCCTTGCCATATTTGACGGCATTGTCGACGAGATTGGCAACAGCGTCGAACAATAGGTCCCTGTCGCCCGTGATCCACAACGGACCTCTGGTGACGACGCTGAGCCTGATATTCTTCACTTCGGCCGCCGCGTCGAACAGCTCGACGACCTCGGTCGCTATTCGGCTCAGATCGACGCTGCGAAAGTCCGCCATCTTTGCTGCGCTTTCGATTTGCGAAATGCGCGTCAGCGACGAAAACATGCGCAGGACGTCGTCAAGATCGGCGATCGTCGAGTTTATCACGGCTTCATCCCGGTCTGGACTGCGCAGTCCCATTGCCGCCTTTTCGAGCCGGCCGCGCATGCGCGTGAGCGGCGTGCGCAGATCATGTGCAACGTTGTCGCTGACCTGCTTGACTTCGCCCATGAGCGCCTCGATGCGTTCCAGCATCGAATTGAGATTCTGCGCGAGCTGATCCCACTCGTCGTGCGTTCCGCGCAGCGGAATCCGCTTGCCCAGGCCGCTATCCATGATGTTGCGGCTGGTCGCGTTGATGGCTTCGATCCGCCCTACCGTCCTGCGCGTCACGCTGATGCTGGCGACACCAGCGAGGACGAACAGCAGCACGAGCGTGAATGCGAGCGCCCAGTAAATTTCGTGCGCAAACCGATCGAGGTCGCTGACATCGCGCCCTACCAGGAGACGATCCCCTTGCGGAAGCGTCTGCCAATGGGCGCGGAATAAAGATTGCTCGCCCGGCGATTTCGGGTTCAGGGCGGCGGCGCTGAACGCGGCCCAGCCCTCCGCGCCGCGCGCTTCGGACGGCCAAGTATTCAAGTTGCCGACGATCGCCGCTCCATTTGCATCGGCGAGCAGATAAATGTCGCCGTGCAGCGGGCTGGCGGCGACGCGATCCGCGATGGCCCGCGCCAGGGCGTCGCGGCCGCCTAGGTCGTAGGCTTTGCGCAGATTGTCACGCATCGCAGCGATGGCGCTGTCCGACTGGCTGAGCACGAATGTCGTCGTGGACCAATAGACGTAGCCAAAAAGGCCAATAACCACCGCGCCGAAAATCGCGATGGACAGCAATGCCAGCCTGAATGTCGATGAGCGTAAGGTCTTAGCAAGGAGCACGGAGGCAGAACCCGACGCCGCGTATGGTGTGGATCAGCGGGTAAGCCTGTTCGCTGTCCACCTTGCGGCGGACGCGCCCAACATACACGTCGATAATGTTGGTGGTGGGATCAAAATGCAGATCCCAGACCTGTTCGAGGAGCATCGTGCGCGGCACGACATGGCCTTCGTTGCGAACCAGATACTCCAGAACCTGGAACTCGCGGGGCAGCAATTTGATGACGCGGCCGTTGCGGTTTGCGGTGCGCGACACAAGATCGAGCTCAAGGTCGCCGACGCGCAGGATGGTTTCCTGCACTACCGCGGCGCTCCGTCGCGCCAGCGCCTCGATGCGGGCGAGCAGCTCGGAAAAGGCGAACGGCTTGACGAGATAATCGTCGCCGCCCGCGCGCAAGCCCCGCACCCGATCGTCGACCTCGCCGAGCGCGCTGATAATGAGCGCCGGCGTGGCAATCCCTGCTTCGCGCAGGCGCCGAATGACGGCGAGGCCATCCATCGCCGGCAGCATGCGGTCGATGGTCATGACCGCGTAGCTCGCCGAACGCGCCAAACGAAGGCCCTCGTCGCCGCCGGTCGCGAGATCGACCTGGTAGCCGCGCGATTTGAGAAAATCGACAATCTGCTCGGCGGTCTCAGCGTCGTCTTCAATGACCAGAATGCGACGTCGCGCACCCGTCATGTGTTTTGCATCTCCAAACGCCAGAGTCCGAACGTAGCACAATGGAGGATCGGAAAAACTAACTTCTGTGTCAGGAACTGACTCATTCGTCATTTGAGTCTCCGCGTTGTCGGGCGCTTAATCAAGGGGAAGACGTCCGGCATGGCTCTCACTTGGCGCAGGGCGCGGTGCCGCTCGCTACAGAAAATGGGGATGCAGTCATGGTTCGTTCGGCAACGATTATGATCGCTATCACACTCGTGGCAGCCTCGATGCTCGGCGCGCCGGCGGCGGCGCGCGGCGGTTTTGGCGGCGGCGGCTTTAGTCATTCGGCAGGGTTTGGCCATCCAGCAGGCATTGGCCATCCCATGGCGCATGGCAGCAGCGGGAACTTCGGCCATCCGATCGGCTTCACGCCCTTTGTTCACGCTCATCCTTTTGCATTTCACGATCATCGTTTCGCCTTTCGGCATCGTTTCTTCCGGCATCACTTTTTTGGACCTGCCTTCGCGTTTGTTGGTGCGCCCTTTGCGTCCGACGATTGCTTCGTGCGCGTGTGGACTCGCTGGGGCTGGCGGTGGGTGTCGCTCTGCGACTGAACCGAAGCCTTTGATGAACGCGGCATTTGCAATCCGAAGTGACATTCATGGCCGCCTACCTCAATCGCATCGCGGTCGCGGTGCCCGAGCATGAAGTGCATGGCAGCTTCATCGGCTTTGCCGAGCGAATGCTGACGGATCGGCGCGCAAGGCTGCTTTTTGACCGCATGGTGGCGCGCTCGGAGATCAACCGGCGATGGTCCTGCCTCGTTCCGGCACGGCCCGGCGCAAACCAATCGGTCGACGCCGACGGCTTCTATACATTGGGCCGTTTTCCGACCACGGCGGAACGTATGGGCCGCTACGAACGCGAAGCGCCTGCGCTCGCCATCAAAGCCGTCGACAAGCTGGCACTCGGCAATGCGGCGCAAGAGATCACCCATCTCATCGTGACCTCCTGCACCGGATTGTCGGCGCCGGGCATCGACTTCGAGATCATGCGGGCATGCGGCCTCGATCCGCATCTAGAACGCACGATCGTCGGCTTCATGGGCTGCAATGCGGCGATCAACGCGCTGAAGCTTGCGCGGCATGTGA
Source organism: Hyphomicrobiaceae bacterium (assembly GCA_021324465.1). Taxonomy (GTDB): domain Bacteria; phylum Pseudomonadota; class Alphaproteobacteria; order Rhizobiales; family Xanthobacteraceae; genus BOG-931. The sequence continues at coordinate 13,678 of JAJPJB010000059.1, read as the reverse complement.
TCCGCTCGACCCCGCAGGCGCGAGTGCTCGTTGTCAGCGTGGAATTATGCACGCTGCACCTGCAGGAATCCGAAGATATTGACCGGTTGCTGTCGTTTCTGCTGTTCGGCGATGGCTGTGCCGCCGCGCTGGTGAGCGCCGAGCCGTCTGGCTTCGCTCTCGACGGCTTTCACGCCGAGGTCGTGCCGGAGGCGGCCGAGCAGATAACCTGGACCATAGGCGATTTCGGTTTTGACATGACATTGTCGGGACGGGTGCCCGCGACGATTGCCGGCGCGCTGCGCGCCGGATCGAACCGCGTGCTGTCGGGAGCATCCGCTGACGCCATCGATCTCTGGGCGGTTCATCCCGGCGGCAGAACGGTGCTCGATGCGGTCGAGGAGGCATTCGAGCTTGACAAAGCGGCGCTCGCGCATTCGCGCGCGGTTCTGCGCGACTACGGCAACATGTCGTCGCCAACCGTGCTGTTCGTGCTCGAAAGCATGATGCGGCAGAAAGTGACAGCGGGAGCGCGCGGCTGCGCCATGGCATTCGGGCCCGGTCTCACCGCCGAAACCATGCTGTTCAGCGCGGCGGCGTGATGCGGCGGACATGAGCGACCTTTTGGCTGACGCGCTGGTCATTGGCGGCGGCGTCGCCGGCGGCGCGCTTGCCGCCTATCTCGCCCGCGCCGGACGGCATGTCGTGGTGATCGAGCGTCAAGGCGGGCCGCACGACAAGGTTTGTGGCGAATTCATCAGCGCCGCGGCCGCCTCCCAGCTTCGCGATCTGGACGTCGATCTGAGAGCACTTGACGCCTGCGCCGTCACCTGCGTCAGGACCTGCACGTCCAATGTCGTCGCCAGCGCGCCGTTGCCATTTGCGGCTTTCAGTCTTTCGCGCCGCGCCTTGGACGAAGCCATCCTCCAGCGGGCATCCGCATGGGGTGCGCAGCTGCGGCGCGGGCGCGCGGTCCAGTCCTTGCAGTGGCACGATGGGCGATGGGTGGCCGTGCTCGAGGACACAACGACAGTAACAGCCCGCACCGCATTCCTGGCGACGGGCAAACATGATCTGCGCGGCTTTAAGCGGCCGCCGGGCAGGCAGAACGATCTGATTGGCTTCAAGCTGCACTGGCGCCTCGCCGCCGAGCAGCACAAGGCAGTTGGCAGTGCCGTCGAGCTGTTTCTGTTTCCCGGCGGCTATGCCGGACTCCAAGCGGTCGAGCACGGCATTGCCAATCTGTGCCTTGTCATCCGCCGCGGGCACTTCAAGCGGGTTGACACTCGATGGGATTATTTGCTGCCGGCGCTGCGTGGTGAACTGCTGCCGCTGCACCAGCGGCTCGAGGGCGGCAAGCCATGTTGGGAACGTCCGCTGGCGATAGCGGCGATTCCCTACGGCTATCTGCGCCGTCCTACGGCCGGCCGGCGCCAGACTGATGGCCGGCAAGACGCGCCCTGGCATCTCGGTGATCAGGCTGCGGTGATCCCGTCCTTTGCCGGTGAAGGCATTGCAATTGCATTATATTCCGCGCAGCTGGCGGCGACATGCTATCTCGATGGCCGCTCGCAGGGCGAATTCCAGTCTCGGCTCGCCGACGCAATCGATTGGCCGCTGCGCAGCGCTACCTTGCTCTCCCGCATCCTCGTGCACGCGCCGCTGCAAGCACTCGCGATGGCTCTCTTGCGCCGCGCACCGTCTCTGATCAGCGGTATTGCGCAACACACGCGCATTGCGCAGGGCGCCGACCGCAGCGAAGTCGCTCAGTTCTCCCCTGGCCCCGCCTCGCTATAGGGTCAAAGCGCGCCGAAACCCAGCTTGAATACTTTGATTCCTTTGAAATTCTTTCGCAAAAAAGATTCACTTGGTCCAACGCCCCGTAAACCGCAAACTCTCGTGCAAGGCGGCCGGGTCAGTGATAATGATGCGTGTGATTTCAATCATTTGGCGTGGGTTATCCGCAACGAAACGGTTCAGGACAGACTTCGCAAGAGACCTAAATTCTTGTGCTATTCTTCCTGGAAGCCAAACCGGGTTGGCAGTAGAGACCATCCGGCTATTGGGCTGTCCGCCGCCCATTGGTGGGAATTGTCTGGACAGCAAAGCCTTGAGATATGTCGCGAACAAACACAAATCTCGAGAATCGCGAACCTGAAGTCCGCCAGATCACGGTGATATTCTGTGATCTGGTAGGGTCCACCGAGCTGGCAGAAAAACTGGATCCTGAAGACCTTCGGCCCCTGATCGACGCTTATCGAAAGATGTGTGACGCGGCGATCAGGCGTTACGAAGGTCAGGTTGCCAGTTATGCCGGCGATGGCGTGATGGCGTTTTTCGGCTGGCCGCGCGCACATGAGGACGACGCGGCACGCGCCGTGCACGCCGGACTGGTCATCCTCTCTGAAGTTGCCAAGATTCCCGGGGCGGTCGCCTTGGCCGCGCGGATAGGCGTTTGTTCTGGTCGTGTCGTCGTGGGCCAAGCAGATGGTCCGGGAGGGTGGATGGATGCGGTAGGCGAGACGCCGAACATTGCGGCGCGGCTGCAAGCGCTCGCTGCACCCAACACGCTGCTGGTGTCAGATTCCACGCGGCGACTTGCATCACGCGCGTTTGACTTTCAGGATCTCGGTTTTCAGGAACTCAAGGGCATAAGCAAGCCGCTTCACGTCTATCGTGTTCTTTCCGCGAAGCAGAGAACCTCACGGTTTGAGGCTGCGCACACAAGCTCTCTCACGCCGCTCGTTGGTCGTTCGACGGAGTTGAGTTTATTGCTTGATCGGTGGCAAAAAGCCAAGGAAAGCGATGGGCAAGTCGTACTTCTTTCCGGCATTCCCGGCGTCGGCAAGTCAAGGCTCATCCATGAACTGAAATCAAGCATCCACGACGACTCATACTTTTTATTGAATTATCAGTGTTCTCCATATCATAGCCAAAGTGCTTTTTTCCCCGTTATTGAGCAAATAGAGCTGGCGGCGCAGCTTGCCGGCAGCGACCCTCACGCGGACAGGCTCGACAAGATCGAAGCCTACCTTTCGCGCTTTATGCCCGATGCGCCGGAAGCAGCCGCCTTGATCGCCAATCTGTTGTCCATTCCGGTCAGTGAACATAGCGGACTGTCAACACTCACGCCCCAGCAAATAAAAAACAAGACGATTGATAAGCTTCTGGAAATCATCTTGTCATTGTCTGCGCTGCGGCCAACGTTGTGCATTTTCGAGGATGTACATTGGATTGATCCATCCACGCTCGAATTGCTTGAGCTGGCGATCAGGCGGATCGATCGGGTGCGGGTCATGATTGTGGTCTCGTATAGGCCGGAATTTCGCCATGCCTGGTCAACTCCCGCCAATGTAACGCTGCACTCGCTGACCCGACTGTCACGCGGCGAAGTGACGCGGATGATCAGGGAGTTGTCCCGGAAAGAAAATCTGTCACAGCAGATTCTCGATCAGATTGTCGACAAGGCCGACGGCGTACCGCTGTTCATCGAGGAACTGACAACCAGCATCGTCAGAGCGCCGAGGCAGAATGCACAGCAAAAGAGCGATTTTGACGAACCTGCCAGGGCCGGGACAGCCAGAGTGCCCGAGACGCTGCACGACGCCCTGATGGAGCGGATCGATCGTGTCGCGCATGGTCGCAGGCTCGCCCAAATTGCTGCCGTGATTGGTCGGGAGTTTTCATACGACCTTCTGACGGTTGCCTCACGAACCGACGAAACCGATCTCCGCTCGGCCCTCGCGCAGCTTGAAGATGCCGATGTCATCTATCGGACCGGCATTTCGCCGACCGTCCGTTTTGCGTTCAAGCATGTGTTGCTGCGTGATGCAGTCTACAATTCGCTGCTTCGCGGAAGGAGACAGGAGATTCACGCCGATATTGCCGCGGTTCTGGAGAACCATTTCCGCGACCTTGCTGAGAACCGACCTGAAATTCTGGCCTATCATTACGGCGAGGCGGGAGATAACGAACGGGCAATTCGCTGCTGGCGGGATGCAGGTCGGCGGGCGCTCGCAAATTCCGCCAATGTGGAAGCCATCAATCACTTTCAGAACGCGCTTCGGCTGCTGAGCGCTTTGCCGGACACCGGCCGGCGTAGCCAGGAAGAGATCGAAATTCAGCTGGCATTGGGCATTCCCCTCATTGCGGTTCACGGATACGCCGCCGCGCAAACCCGCGACGCGTTTGCGCGCGCGCGGGCCTTGTGCCGCGACCTCGACAATCGGCCCGAGTATTTTCAAGCGCTCTTCGGGCTGTGGGGACATTCGTGGATGGGCGGCAAAAACGACCAAGCACTTGTGATGGCCAACGAGTTTCTAACGAGGTCGCGGGCGACATCCGACAGCACGTTGTTGATGGTGGCGCACCGGGTTATGGGCAGCACGCTTCTGACCGTCGGCGACTTCGCGACGGCGAGGCAGCACTTCGAGGAGTCGATAGCGCTTTCCAGAGCCGAAGCAAGACGACCTATCTATGATCTTTATATGGTCGAGCCGCAAGTCGCTTCGTTATTGCTGCTGTCCTGGGATCTGTGGTTCCTCGGTCATCTCGATCAATCATTGGCCCGTGTTTCGGAAGCGCTCGCCCTCGCACAAGATCTCGCGCAGCCCTACAGCGTTGCATTTGCACATTACATGACTTCCGTGGTCCATCTTCTGCGCGGCGATGCGGCTCTCGCCTTGGAAAGCGCCGAGCAAAGCCTCGAAATGTCCCGGGAACACCGGTTCTCCTTGTACGTGCTCCTATCGACCATTTCGCGAGGCCGTGCGCTCGGCGCGCTTGGCCAGCTTTCAGAAGCGATGACTGAGATGCAAACAGGAATTGCCGAGGCGCGTCGTACCGGCGTCGGCTTCATGCTTCCCATGATGTACAGCTGGTTGGCGGACGTCCATGCTCAATCCGGCGAAAGAGAGACTGCGCTGTCGCTCGTCGAGCAAACGCTGCATGAGATCAACGACACCACAGGCAGGTCATGGGAATCCGAGTTGCTGCGCCAAAGGGCGGAAATCCTGCTGAAACTGAGCCCATCAAGAGCCGACGAAGCCGAGTCGTATCTTAAATACGCAGTTGAATTGGCCCGCCATCAAGGCGCCAAGTCCTTGGAATTGCGCGCGGCCACCAGCCTTGCGAAGCTGTGGCAGCAGCAAAAGAGAATTGACGAGGCGCGAGGTCTGTTAGGACCAATCTACGGTTGGTTCGAAGAAGGGACCAGTACGGCCGACCTCAGATGTGCCCGCGACGTTATGACAACCCTGCACTGACACGACCAGTTTGGCGTGCCTTATTCGAGCTGATCAACAGCATTTGGATCGTAAGCACCGCTGATCGTTTGGTTATTTCTGGTGGGCGCATACCGCCTCGTTTAGCTTGCCCCGGCAAAACCGCATCACTACAGTAGGCCTCGCGCGGGCCGGCAAGAATGCTGGACTTGCTTGCATATGGGAGGCTGACGATGGCCTTGGGCATTTACAGGACCAGAACCGTGAAGGTGAGGGGAAAGAAGAAAAAGAAAAAAGAGCGGGTGGCCGACTTTTCGTACCAAAACGAGTCGCTTGCACAGATGATCGTCGATGCGTGGACCGATTCCACCTTCAGAAACGATCTGTTAAGCAATCCCGCCACCGCCAAAGCGGAGCTGGCGAAGCGGGGTATCTATCTGAGCGATCCCGTCGTCATCACCGAAGACCAGTACTATAGCGGCTATACGATGCCGGACCCCGAAGGGGTCGTGTTCGTGCTGCCAGATCCACCCCGCACCGACACGCCGTCCCAGGGCGACACTCTCCTCGAAACAGCTAAGTTGCTGATGGCTTGTACGCCGAACGGAATCTAGCGCTGTTGCGGCTTGATTTGGTCTGAGGCGGCGCCGGGCTTGAAGCGCGCTGATGCGCATGGCGGATTGGCGGCTACCAAGGCCAGAAAGCGCTCGGAGGCAGGAGGTTCGCATGGCACGGCTGGTGACCGAATGGGTCAATGTCACGGGCAATATTTCGATCATCGCTCGCGAGTCCGGAGAGGTCTGGTTTCGGAACCTGAGCGGGACAAAGGCGGACGTTGATCCATTCGCGGCGCCGATGACGGGCGCGGGCGCGGCGGGCAGCACGGTCAGGCTGCTCGACGGCGCAATAAACCTTGGATTTGCTGCAATCGAAAAGACTTTAGCGCGCTCGAAGCCGACGCTTCCCGCCTATATCGTCGCCCTGGTCGGCGCCTATCACACGTCGGTCGATACAGCTCGAAATCTCCGGCGTGCCGCCAGGCGCTTTGAGGAGCTGGGCCGGCCGGAAGTCGCGGCCTATCTCGAAGAGCGCGCGCGTGAGGAGACCGGTCATGACCGGCTTGCACTCAAGGACCTGCGTGCGCTGGGCGTGCCCGCCGAGCGGCTTGTTGCCAATTTCATCCCGGACGGTATCAAGCCGCTGTGCAAGCGCTTCGATGAACTTTGCGCGCAGGACTATCCAATCGGCTGCATCGGTTATTCCTATTGTCTGGAGCGCATCGCCGCCCTCAAGCAGGAGGTCGATATCGAGAAGGTGAAGGTGCTGTGCCCCGACGGCATCGATGCGACCCGCTTCCTCAGAAGTCACAGCAGTCTCGGAAGCGAGGCAACGCATGTGGCGGAGACGATCGCGTTCGTCGCATCGCTCCCCGCGAATGATCGAATCAGCGTGGTGCAGGAGACCTATCAATCGGCATTGATCATGGCGCGGGGATACAATCAGGAACTGCTCAAATCCGATGCCGAAATAGTCGCCGAGCTTGAGCGGGCGATCGGAGAACCGCTGCCGTGTCGCAATGCCGTGAACTCCTCACACAGCCTCAAAGCCGACGCTCGACCCGCCGCGTGAGTGCCGGCATGCGGCTTTCACGATCATCTTTAGGACGCGGCATGGCCTGCCGGATGTCAAAAAAATCGGATTTCTATTGCGCGCCCGCCTTTCGCCAACGTTACATTGAATTGCAACGTTTATTTTCCCGATTGTGCCACCAAAAAATAGCTGCGAAAGGACAACTTCTAATTCTTTTGGAATTTGCTTCCGCTGTCTTCCTGCTGTTGCGGGACAATATATGGCGTTTGATGTAACACCCGCCGCATCGTCTCGGCTGTCGAATCTGAGGCTTGGGTCAACTGCGTAATTTTATCTGACAACTGGTCCAGTTGCTGTTGCACTCTGCCTACCTCCGCTACTCTGTCCGCACCTACTTTGTTCACAGCTGACGTCACCTCCGCAAACTTCCGGTTGGTTTCCAGCGCAGCCGCCTTCACGTCGGCAACTTGTCTTTGCAACTCCGCTATTTGCTGGCCCAACTTAAAGTCAACCCCGCTAGGGCCAAGCGCCAGACTAACCGTCTTGAAAATTGAGGCGACAATCAAGATTGTCCCGAAGGCACAGAGGAAACCGCCTCCCCATCCAAATAATTGTTTCTTGAGCCAGACCCACGACGGTGAAAAAACTGCGAATACTCCAACGCAGACCCCGGCCAGAATGGCTATGTCTTGCGCCCACTCGTAGAAATTTTGTTGTTGCATGAGTAACCCTATTTCATTCGCCGGCTGGACGAGCTCCAAACTTCACCTTGCTGGTCAGTCATGGGCGCAAGCAATGAGGCGACCTATTAGAGCTTTCGTCAACAGTCTTTCCAGCAATGACCCCATTTATCGCAGCGTTCCTTGTCGCACGGCCCGTGATAGTGTCTTTCAGGCGCTTCCTCCAGGCCCGGAGGCGGAGGAGCTAAAACCGCTGGCGGTGCATCGACATCGCCAAAAACGTCATCGTCAAATTTCGAGCCACCATCAAGCCGCTCATGAGAGCCGGCGGTGTGGTGGGCGCTCGGTGGCCGATATTCTTTGTAGTGCTGGGCAACGGCAGGCCGAACAGGAGCAAAGCCGAGCATGAGCGCGGGAACGATCGGTCCGTGAGGGAAGCGGCGCATGATCTCCTCCCTGCGGTGACGTGGGGATTCCACGGCGTCCCTCCAAAGAATACTCGCTATGTTTTTCTTTTAAATGCCAGCTACGACATCCGCCGTGCCTTGGGTCACAGTCTTTTGCCCTAACAAGGCTTGTCGAATACGGTCACCGAAGCTTCGGCGAAACTTTCTGATGGGGATTTTTCCCACGCGCGCCGCTTGCGTGCCATAACTTCCTGTCCACGGCGAACCGTGTGTTCGGTCTGGCCACGACATGGGTTGGCAGAGGACGGCCCATTGACGGCTGCTGAATCGAGTTCAAGAAGCAGCGACTGAAAGTTCATATGATGTCTTATTGCCGCCGACGTCATCGCGTCGGGGACTTACCTATTCACAAATTAATGCCCTTCCTCAGAGAAGGGTGAGGCTTGGTGGGCGCACAAGGACTCGAACCTTGGACCCGCTGATTAAGAGTCAGCTGCTCTACCAACTGAGCTATGCGCCCGAACCGCCACCTCTAAACCCGCCTTGGCGCAGGAGGGTGGGGCAGGTGCTGCCACCATGCGGCCGATATCGACCGGCCGGATAAGAAAGCCGCCTAGCGGCGGCTTTCTTGCGCTGGATATAGACCCCTCTTTGCCCGTGGGCAAGGCGTGAATCTCGGTCGGCGCATGCCCTGATCGGAAAACCGGTTGCCACTTTTCCGGCGCATGCGCTAGCCCGCATCCGTCGAGTGAATGCGGCGCTCGGCGACGGCAATCGGCTCGAGCTTGTTGTTGCGCGCCCGCCGCGCCACCAGCTTGTTCAGCGCGGCGAGATAAGCCTTGGCCGAGGCGACCAGCGTGTCCGGATCGGCGCCCTTGGCGGTCACCGAGCGGCCGTGCTCGCAGAGCCGCACCGAAACCTCGGCCTGCGCGTCGGTGCCCTCGGTCACCGCATGGACCTGATAGAGCTCGAGCACGGCATCATGCGGCACCATGGCCTTGATGCAGTTGAAGGTCGCATCCACCGGGCCGTTGCCCTCGCATTCCTCGATCAGCGCCTTGCCGTCGATGTCGAGCTTCATGGTGGCGCGCTGCGGGCCGCGCGTGCCGGCGATCACCGTGAGCGAGACGAGCTTGATGTGATCCTGGGCGGTGGCAATCTCCTCGTCGACCAGAGCCTCGATGTCCTCGTCATAGACGTGCTTCTTGCGATCGGCCAAGGCCTTGAAGCGGATGAAGGCGTCTTCCAGCTGATTGCCGGCCAGATGGTAGCCGAGCTCTTCGAGCTTGTGCACGAAAGCGTGCCGGCCGGAATGCTTGCCCATGACCAGCGAAGTCTGCTTCACGCCGACATCCTCGGGCATCATGATTTCGTAAGTCTGCGTATGCTTGAGCATGCCGTCCTGATGGATACCGCTCTCATGCGCGAACGCATTCCGGCCGACGATCGCCTTGTTGTACTGCACCGGGAACGAGGTCACCGCCGAGACGAGCTTCGACGCGCGCGTGAGCATGGTGGCATCGATATTGGTCCAGTACGGCAGCACGTCGTTGCGCACGCGCATGCCCATAACGACTTCTTCCAGCGACGCATTGCCGGCGCGCTCGCCGATGCCGTTGATGGTGCATTCGATCTGCCGCGCACCGGCGCGTACGCCGGCGAGCGAATTGGCCACCGCCATGCCGAGATCGTCATGGCAATGCACGGAAAAGCGCGCCATGTCCGAATTCGGCACGCGCTCGCGCACCATCTTGATCAGCGCGAAATATTCCTCCGGCACCGTATAGCCGACCGTGTCGGGAATATTGATCGTGCTGGCGCCGGCCTTGATTGCTGCCTCGATGCAGCGGCAGAGGAAATCATGCTCGGTGCGGGTGCCGTCCTCGCAGGACCACTCGACATCGTCGGTATAGCCGCGGGCGCGCGTCACCGAGGCGATCACCATCTCATAGACCTTGTCGGCCTCGAGCTGCAGCTTCCACTTCATGTGCACCGGCGAGGTGGAAATGAACGTGTGGATGCGCGACTGCCGCGCCGGCTTGATCGCTTCGCCGGCCCGATCGATGTCCTTCATGCCGGCGCGGGCGAGACCGCATACGACGGCCCGCTTGGTGCGCTTGGCGATCTCATTGACCGCGGCGAAGTCGCCGTCGGAAGCGATCGGGAAACCGGCCTCGATGATGTCGACGCCCATGTCGTCGAGAAGCTCGGCGACTTCGAGCTTCTCTTCATGGGTCATGGTGGCGCCGGGGCACTGCTCGCCGTCGCGCAGCGTGGTGTCGAAAATGTAGACGCGATCCTTTTCGGACCGCACCGGCGCAGGCGTGGATTTAGCGGGCGTAGAATTGCTGGGTTTGGACATAATTTAGGTCTTTCCGGTTTGCGCCCGCCGCAAGCCGGTCAGGGCGCCCTTTAGGGTTCCGTTGCTGCGGTCGACCCCTGAGTGCCCAGGCGCGCACGCCCAGCCGGCCCTCAGGGGGCGCTAAGGAGCAGGAGCCCAAACGCGAGGGCAGCGCCGCGCGCGGCCTGTGCGGCCGTGCGGGTCGTCGCGCGAAAGGCGCCGCGATTCGACATCTTTGCCCTCGTCATACGCATGCGTTGCTATGCATGTCATGCGCACCGAAACTCTCTCCCTAAGGTCGCGGATCAAGGTGAATTCCGCGTTAACGCATACGGGAGCGCTCGTCTTTTATCGGAATAACCAACCCCTCCGCAAGCCTCTTGCGGGCGCCCCGACCGGGCGGTGCCCTGGGGCGATATCATGAACCCGCCTTCGGCCGGCCCGACAAAGCGCAAGCAAATATCTGCGCCGCCAAGAATCTTGCCGGCAACAAAAATCCTGTCGAGGAAATTCATGCCAAAAAGCGTCATGCATCCGCCGCCTTCGCCATGCAACTCGGTGCCGCAACGGTCGGACAGTGAGCGGAAATTGCACCGTTTGCGCGCTGCTCAAGTCCGCATCGAAGCAGGAAGCGGAAGAATTCAAGCAGCGATTCGGACTCATCTGCAACTCACAATCGGCGCGCAACCGCAGCAGTTAGGCGAGAAGCGTGCAGATCGCGAGTGAGCCGAAAGGGACGTTCCGCATCACTGGGGAGGCCAAGTTGGGCCGCGTGCAGAACAAGATTGCGCTGATCACCGGTGGGGCCTCGGGCATTGGGCTAACCACGGCCAAACTGCTTGACGACGAGGGCGCCAAAGTTGTCATCGCCGACCTCGAAGCCCGGCGCGAGCAGGCCCTCGCCGGCGTCGGCACGGCTGTCACGTTTCAGGCCCTCGACGTGACAAGCGAGGACGCCTGGGCGGCGACCATGGACATGCTTGTTCGCGATCACGGCGGCCTCGACGTCCTGGTGAACAATGCCGGTGTCGCCCTGCTCAAGGACATCGAGGCGACGGGAATTGACGAATGGCGCCGGCTGATGGCGGTCAATGTCGATGGCGTGTTTCTCGGCTGCAAGCACGCCATCGGCGTCATGAAGAGCCGCGGTGGGGGATCGATCATCAACATATCGTCCGCTGCCGGCATCGTCGGCGATGGCAATCTCGCGGCCTATTCGGCAAGCAAGGGCGCAGTGCGGTTGCTGACCAAATCGGTGGCGCTGCACTGCGCCCGCAAGGGCTACAACATCCGGTGCAATTCGGTGCATCCCTCATTCGTGCAATCGCCCATGCTCGAGGCGATGATCGGGCAAGCAAGCGATCCCGCACGCATGCGGACAGCTTATGCGGCAGCGGCGCCGCTCGGTCGGCTGGCGCAGCCGATCGATGTCGCGCAAATGATTCTCTTTCTTGCCAGCGACGAATCGGCCTTTACCACCGGCGCCGAAATGCTGGTGGACGGCGGTCTGACTGCCGGATGAGGATGCGCGCTGCGGGCCGTACGGATCGCGCATGGACGGCACGGGCCACACGCGATGACGTAGTCCAGAAGTCAGGAAGGCTCTATTGGCTGCCGCTGTTGGCCCTGGTCGGTCCGATGCGGGCAGCCGGTCGCCGCGCGCGTCGATGCGAAGCAGCCGGACGACTGCGCTCTTTCGCCTTGGTCCAGCCTGCCCCGATTGGCCGCGCGGGCGTGTGATGTGGCAACATTCCCGGGCCGACCCATCACGCCGGCTGAAGCCTGTTGCGGCCACTTGTGAGACGGCTCGCCTTGGCCAAAGCTGACGAGGAGATGGCTCCGAGACGGGCGTGATTGGAACGAGAAGCTGGGTGGTCCGGGACATGTGGGATGCGACCTTCTCCGATGTCTTGCGCGCGCGTGCCGCAGCGGAGCCGGACAAGAAGGCCTTCGTCTTTCTCGACGCGGACGGCACGCCCGCAGAGGAGCTGACGTTCGGACAGATCCATCACCGCGCGCTTGCACTCGCGTCGGCACTGACTGCCCACGGCCTCGCCGGGGCGCGCGTGCTGCTGCTGTTCCCGCCGGGGCTAGATTTCGTCGCCGCCCGACACGCGCTGGCCGTTGCATAGCTGCAACACAGCCGGCCAAATTACTCGAATTCACGGCGCGAAAGGCGTTAACGGCCGCCGCGTGTCGGGTCTCACGCGTAACGCCCGGGAGGTCGCAAAAGGTCAGCAAACTCAGTGCTGTTTTGATTTTTCACGCTTCGACTTCTTGCCGTCCGTCGCCTCGTCCCGCAGCGCGCGCTCGCACTCCCTGAGCTCATCGAGCGCCCTGCCGGTGATCTTCGGATAGTCAAGCTTGAGCGTCTCCAGCGCCTCGATGATCGCCGCCGAGACGACGAGCCAGGCGACATGCTTGTGGTCGGCGGGCACGACATACCAGGGCGCATAGCCGGTCGAGGTCTCGCGGATCAGGTCCTCGTAAGCCGCCATATAGTCGTCCCAGCGCGCGCGCTCGGCGAGATCGTTCTTGGAAAATTTCCAGCGCTTGAACGGCTCGTCCAGCCGCGCCAGAAACCGCTTGCGCTGCTCTTCCTTGGAAATGCGCAAATGGAATTTCAGCACCAGCGTGCCGTTGCGCACCAGATGGTGCTCGAATGCGCGAATGGACTTGAAGCGGTGCTTCCAGATGGCCTTGTCGGTGAGGTCCGGCGGCAGCTTCTGCTTTCCCAGAAGCTGCGGATGCACGCGCACCACCAGCACCTCTTCGTAATGGGAGCGGTTGAAGATGCCGATGCGGCCGCGCGCCGGCACGTCCTTTGCCGTGCGCCAGAGAAAATCGTGCTCGAGCTCTTCGCTGCTCGGAGCTTTGAACGCATGCACCTCGCAGCCTTGCGGATTGATGCCGGACATCACGTGCTTGACCACGCTGTCCTTGCCGGCGGCGTCCATGCCCTGAAAGACGATGAGCACCGCCCATTCGCCATTGGCGAATAGGCGCTGCTGCAGGTCGGCAAGCCTATCAATGCTTTTGGCGAGGACCGGCCGCACGTCCTCGATATCCGTCGACAGCCCGAAACGTTCGGCCGGATCGTGCTCGGCGAGCTTGAAGCGCCCGGGCTTGTCGACCCGGCACTGCCTGACAATCTTGGCGAAGTTCACCGCCAAGTGCAAGAACGCATCCTCCAATGTTCTTTGTCGCCCTGCGCGGCAGTGTAGCCACCACCGATGCGAGAACAACCCCGGGATGAGCCGAAAAGTTCGTGATGAAGACGGGTGTCGATAACGTTCGTTCCCCGGACGCGGCGCAGCGCGCAGCGAAGCGAAGCGCAGCGGTGCACCGCTCGCCCCTGCGAGCCCGTGTTGGCGCAGGATGCCGTGGATCAGTTCTTCGTCTTGTCCGCCAGCGCGCGCTCTTTGATCCCACAAGGGCTCGCCCCCTGCGAGCCCGTGT
>JAJPJB010000015.1 GCA_021324465.1 Hyphomicrobiaceae bacterium | reverse complement strand
CTGCCTCCCTTCCGTATCTGTCGAGGCGGATTCTTTCGCACTGGCGTTTGGACTGGCGTGTTCGTGGCGGCAAAAAGCTTGCCCGCACAAACGCGGCGCGAGGACGGCAGCGCTTTGTCTCCGTCAAAGCGCGAGCGGGCGGAGAAAGGCGCGAAGCTCGCGCGGCGCGCCGCCTGGAGGGAGCGTCTGGCGCGAAGCCCGGTTGCCGTCGCAGGGGAAAGAACATGCGTGACGTCGGCACACACCTTGCAGCGTCGGTACTGCATCGAGTCGCGCCCTCCTTCTATCGCCCTTCGGATGGTCGACCTCCCGCGCCGGCGCGGGGGCGCAGGAACCGCTCGTCACCGGTCGCGCATGCGATCCATGAGCACTTTGTCCTGGCCGCCGTCGATCTCGATCATCGTGCCGTTGACAAAGAAGGCGAGGTCGGAGGCGAGATAGCAGACGAGATTGGCGACCTCATCGCATTCGGCGATGCGGCCGAGCGGGATGCTGGCCGGGGCAAGCTTGTCGGCCTCTTCGAAACTGAGCTTCATGTCCCGCGCCATCGCCTTGACCAGGCCGGTCCAGCGCTCGGTGCGCACCGGCCCCGGATTGACTGCGACGAAGCTGATATTGTCCTTGCCGTATTGGCTGGCGAGCGACTTGGTCAGATTCTGCCCCGCGGCATTGGCGGCGCCCGGCGCGATCTCCCAATACGAGACTTTCACGCCGTCATTGCCGATCAGATTGACGACGCGGCCCTTCTTCTGTCTCTGCATGATCGGCAAAGTGTGCTTCATGCAGCGCACATAGCCCATGAATTTGAGCTGCAGCGCGCGCGCCCAGTCGTCCTCGGTCAAATGTTCGATGACGCCTCCGGGCGCCGAGCCGGCATTGTTGACCAGAATGTCGATGCGCCCAAGTGCGCTGTGCGCTTGTTTGATGAAGTTCTCGGCGTCCGCAGGCCTGGTGAGATCGGCGACGAAAGGATGGATCTTGCGCCCCGTCGCCTTCGATATTTCGGCGGCCGCGGCGTCGAGCGGCTCCTTGCGGCGCGCGCAGATCGCGACATCGACGCCCTCGCGCGCCAGCGCCAATGTGATCGCCTTGCCGATGCCCTCGCTCGCGCCGGTGACGATCGCCTTCTTTCCTGTCATGCCGAGATCCATGGCCTGTTCCCCTTGGTACGAACATCATGCGTGCTGCCGCCGCGGCGAGCGTTCAGGTCCCGCCACTTCCGTATTGCAGGACCCGAACCTTCTCGATGGTTACGAGCCCACTCGACATCATGCCATCAAGCACCGGCAAAAAGGCATCGATTTTTTCCTGGCTGTCGACGATTTCGACAACCACCGGCAAGTCCTGCGACAGGCGTAAAATCTTGGTTGTATTCAACGACAAGCCGATAATTCGCACGGAGGCCGCGTTCGCGCGGGCGTCACGCGCGGTTACAGCAAGCGCATTTTGCAGACGGCGGAAGGCGGGGAAAGGCGCTTACCGACACCAAGCGTCCGGCAGGAGTCATCAGCCTCATCGGCGGTTACAGGGGGACTCCATCCCAAGCCGATTGTAGCGGGCGCGATGATATGACAATCCGGACCGCCCGCATTCAGCCGGCGCGGCGTACCGGCTCGCTGTCAGCCTGGGAGGGAGGGGACGGGGTCTCTTCCGGCTTGCACGCAAGATCCGGAAACAGCCGGTCCGAATCGCCGCCGCTATAGCGGAATTCGTGTTGCACGATATTGGCGTTGTTGAGCTTGCGCAGCGCCGCATCCGCTTCGCCATAGAGAAAGGCCAGGAAGGCATAGCGCTTGCCGCGGGTCGCCGGCGTGACCTGGTGCAGCGCGCCGCAGGAGAACACGATGGCGCCGCCATGCGGCGCGCGATAAGTGCGCCTGCCGAATTCCGGAAAGGTCAGATCGCAGCCGTCATAGTCGCCATTGAGATTGATGGTGAGGGCGAAGCGGCGATGTCTGGCGCCGGCATTGACGTTGTCGCGGTGCCGATAGAAGTGTCCGCCGATGGCGCTGTCATAGCAGGCTACGATATAGCGATCCATCCGCGTCGCCTGGAACTGGAAGAAGCGATCGATCGCGGGGAGGAGGCGCCTTACGACCTGGCTGCGGATCGCTTCGCGCACCTGCGGATGCACGATGGTCAGATCGTTGCGGCGCTTGAGCCGATAGTCGACGACAGTCGCGGTGCGTCCGTCCTTGTCGAGCAGAAAGCCGGAATCGGCGCCGCCGAACTTGTCGTAGAACTGCACCAGAAAGTCGCACAGCGAAAAATCGAAGACGCGGGGCACGATCAGAACCGGCGCGGTGAGCGGTACGCCGGCCGAGTCGTCGACCGACGGAAGACCAGTGAGCACCTGCCGGATGGTTCTGGCATGGCCGGCAGAAAAATCCCAAGGAATGTCGGCGATGGCGCGCAGCATCGGATCGAGCACGATGGTGCGCGGCGTTTCGCGAGCGCCGAAGGCGGCGCTGATCGCGCCGTCGTAGTCGGCAATGAACGAAATGGCGAATGTGCTGAGTCCGATATAGTAGGCCGGATCGCTCGGCGGCTTGGTAAGCACGCCATAGAACACGATGCGGTCCTCATGGAACAGCTTTGCGTCGTGCAGCAGCTGCGCCAGCTCGTCCTTGGCTTTCGGATTCTCCGGCGAGCCCAAAAAGCTCAGCACGACCCAGCGGCCGGCGGCGACCTGCAGATTGAAGGCGCCGTCGCCGACAAGCGGGGCGCTGAACCATGGCACCGGATCGCCCAAAGTGATCGCGCCGCTGCCGGTGTCTGCCATGATGCGACCCTTGGTTGGCGAAAATCGCCGGCCCATCGTGGGTTCTTATGGTTAACAATCCGCTAACCGCCGACCTGCGGTGTCACGCGGCAAGCGACGCGCATGCATGATCGCAGCGCTCAGAAACGGTCTGCCGTTTTAACCCGGATTAAGGTGATTACGGCGGGTGGTGCCTGAGGCCACGAATCGCCCGGCAGTTCCGCGCAGTCTTTAATGATGTGCTAACCCTGCTTGCCCAAATTGTGGGAGCCAGCCCCGGGCAAAAAGCGCGGGGGCCACCCGAGCCATGCAGGAAGCGCCGGAATGATAAAGTTTCGAACTGCGCTCCTCCTTGTCGTCCCGATGATCGCCGGCGTCGCTCATGCCGAGGACGGCGTTTCCGACCACAAGATCGTGTTTGGCCAGGTCGCCGCGCTGAGCGGACCCGCGCGCGATCTGGGCGAAGGCATGCGGCAGGGCATCCTGGCGGCCTTTGACGAGGCCAATCGGCGCGGCGGCATTTCCGGCCGTAGCCTGGAATTGCAGTCGCTCGACGACGGCTACGAGCCGGAGAAGACGATCGAGGCGACCAAACAAATGATCGAGCAGGACAAGGCCTTCGCCATTGTCGGCGCAGTCGGCACGCCGACCTCGAAAGCGGGTCAGCCGATCGCCACCGAGGCGAAGGTGCCGTTCATTGGCCCGTTCACCGGCGCCCAGTTTTTGCGCGATCCGTACAATCGCTATGTCGTCAACGTGCGCGCATCCTATTACGAGGAAACCGAGGCCTGGATCGGGCATCTCACCGGCGACCTCGGCATCACCAGGATCGCAATCCTCTATCAGGATGATGCTTTCGGACTGGCTGGTCTTGACGGCGTGCAGCGCGCAATGACCAAGCGCCATATGGCGCTGGTTGCCGCGGGCAATTTCAAGCGCAACACGACCGCGGTGAAAACCGCGCTGCTCGACATCATGAAAGCGCGGCCCGAGGCGGTTGTCATGGTCGCGCCATATCGGCCGGTGGCGACCTTCATCAGGCTCGCGCATCAGGTCAGGCTCAATGCGCGCTTTGTGGCGATATCTTTCGTCGGCTCGGATTCGCTTGCCCAGGAGCTCGGCAGCGAAGGCGCCGGCGTCATCATCAGCCAGGTGGTGCCAAGCCCCTGGGACAGCTCGTTGTCCCTGGTGACAGCCTACCAGAGCGCGCTTGCCGCCGCAGACGCCAATGCCAAGCCTGGCTTCGTATCGCTCGAGGGCTATGTGGTGGGCCGCCTCGTCGCCGAAGCGCTCAAGCGCGTCAGCGGCGAGCCGACGCGTGAAAAGCTGCTCGATGCGATCGCCGCCGCGCCGTTCGAGTTCGGCGGGTTCACGCTGCGCTACGGACCGGATCGGAATCAGGGCTCCGACCGTGTGTTCTTCACGGTCCTGCAGGCGGACGGCTCGTTCAAGCCGGTCGATCGTCTCGTCGGGATGGCGGGCCAGTGAGACAAGAAGCTGCATCATCCGGCTTTGGATCGAGCGGTGGCGGCGCGCCCGAGCGCATATTTCCGTTTTCCTGGCTGCGTACGGTGCGGGCGCGGCTCTACCTTGCCTTCGGCCTTGCCGCCGCGATCACTGTGATCTCATCGCTGTCTGCACTGATCGCCTCGACCAATATCACCGCCACTTTGAACGAGATCGTCGCGCGCAGCATGCCGGCAACCGTCGAATCGTTTCGACTCTCCGACGAAACGAATCGCTTGATCGCCTCCGCCCCGCGTCTGATCGCGGTCGACGACGAAAGCCATCGCGCCGCGATCTCGGCGGAGATCTCGGCGCAGTCGCGCGCTATGCAGGGTCGCATCGATCGCCTGCGCGCGCTTGATGCAAGTGAGAGTGATGCGATCTCGCGGGCCAAGGCTGCCATGGACGAGCGGCTCGGCGCGCTTAACGAAGCGGTGGCCGATCTGATCCGCGCGTCCGATCAACGGCGCGCGCTTGTGATTGCGGTGCGCAAGGCGCATGAGAATCTGCTCGATGCGCTGATACCGGCAATCGATGACGCCAATTTCGATCTGATGATGCAGGCCGACGCCGTACAGAACAGGATGACGTTGAATCAGTCGATCGACGCGCTGCGGCGCCTCCTGCAAATCCAGGCGGATGCCAATCAGTTGACCGGCCTGCTGATCGAGTCCTCGATGGTGGCCGACATCACGCGATTGCCGCCGCTGCGCGATCTCATAGGGTCCGCCGAACGCAATGTGGATAGCAATCTGAAAGCGTTGCCCAATAGCGAGCAACGCGAAAAGATCGCCGCTCTGTACCGCAAGCTGGCGATGTTGAGCGGTGAATTCGGCATCATCGCCCAGCGGATGAAGGAATTGCAGGGCCAGCAGCAGGCCCAGCGGGTCTATGCGGCCGCGCTCAGCGATGCGCAGACATTGCGCAATGCGGTGGAGAGGCTCATTCATGCGCAGGGCACGAGGGCGCAGGACCTTTCGGCGCGCGCAACGGCGCAGCTCAGGCTGGGCCGGATCATTCTGATCGCGCTCAGCCTCGCTGCGCTTGCAGCTGCCGGCCTGATCGCCTGGCTCTATGTCGGCCGCAGCATCGTCGGTCGCCTGACCGGGCTCAGTTCGGCGATGCGACGCATTGCCGCCGGCGAAACCAATGTCGCCGTTCCCGTTCGCGGCCATGACGAGATCGCCGGCATGGCCGAAGCGCTGCTCATCTTTCGCCAAGCCATGGATGACGTCACGGCGGCGCGGCAGGGCGAGAAAGATCGTGCGCGTGACGCAGAATTGCGCCGGCAGAATATCGAAGCGGCCACCCGCAATTTCGAAAATGCGGTGAATGACATCATCGGCGCGCTCGACGGCGCCTCGAAGACCATGGACAGTTGCGCGCAGATCATGGCAGAGGCGGCAAGCGACAACCAGATGCAGGCCAATGCGACTGCCGCCGCATCGACCCAAGCGACGTCCAATGTCAACAGCGTCGCCATGGCCGCGGAAGAGATCGCACAATCGGTCGAGCAGATTTCCAACCAGGCGCGGGAGTCCGCCGACATCGCGCGGCGCGCGACCGCCGAGGCGAAATCGATCATTACCACCGTCGAACATCTGGCGGCGACCGTCGGTACCATCAACAGCGTGAGCAATCTCATTCGCGATGTCGCGGCGCAGACCAATCTGCTCGCGCTCAACGCCACGATCGAAGCGGCACGGGCCGGTCCGGCCGGCCGCGGCTTTGCCGTGGTTGCGCAGGAGGTCAAGACGCTCGCCTCGCAGACTGAAAAGGCGACCGGCGACATCACCCGGCAGATTTCCTCGATCGAACAGACGACGACGAGCGTGGTGCAGGCGATGCAGGCGATCGCCGGAACCATCGCGCAGCTCGACGAGAACGCGAGCGAGATCTCGATCGCGGTGCAGCAGCAGGATGCGGTCAGCAAGGAGATCGCGCGTAACGCCAGCGCCGCGGCGGAGCGCACGCGCGAAGTGTCGGCAAGCGTCGCACAGGTGTCCGACGCGGCGAGCAAAACCGGCCAGGTCGCGAAGTCCGTGCTCGATGCCGGCAGCGCGCTTACGGCGAAATCGGGCAAACTGCGCGCCGAAGTGCAGCATTTCCTCGCGCAGGTTCGTGTCGCTTAGCAAGGCACGCTACACCGCAACTCCCGCGCAACCTCGTCGGACAGTTTTTCTCAGTCGGGTCACCAACAGAGACCGGCACCGTTCTTGACTTATACCAATTCAAAAGTGTCCACCTTCGCATTATTCTAATTCGACCAAGTATTTCCTAGTTTGAAGACGTTCTAAATATTTGCATTTTTCTTGACGCCAAAGAATTACTCGCTTCTATACAGTGCATCGAAAACTATTTCGCAAGCCGTCGCACTTGCGTCCTGAAAGCGACGAGGAGGCGTCCGCCATGCCGAAAAAAACGCACATTGCAAAAAAAAGCAGCGCCTGTGAGCGATGGGTCGCCCGCGCGCCGCTTGCTCCGGTCGTGCTTGCGGCCGCAGCCTCGCTGCTGGCTGTTTGCGACCGGGCGCTGGCGGGCGAAAGCGATGTCGCTTCGATCGCGCCGGCGGGCGGCGATGTTGCGCAGGCAGCGCTCCTGAGAAAGATCGATGTCATGGAGCAGCGCATCAAGGCGCTGGAAGCGCAGCTTGGGCAGAAGAAGGCGGCCAATGTTTCGGCAGCCAATGCGTCGGCGGCGAGTGGTGACAGCAAGCCGGCGACGAATTCTGACGGCAAAACCAAAAGCAGGTCGACCAATGCCGAGCAGCCGACCGCTGCACAGGAGAAAGCGCCGGCCGCGGATCGCGGCTCGGCAACGCAGACCACGGCCGCTCAGGCTAGCGGCGCCGCGAAGACGACGGCGCCGGCCGCAACCGGCGACAAGGGCCTTCTCGGCCTCGCCAGCTCGCCCGTGCCGGGCCTTTCGCTCGGCGCCTATGGCGAGGTGTTTTTCGGCGCCAAGCAGAATCCGGCGGCCGCCGGTCAATGGCAGAGCGGCTTCGACGCGCGGCGTTTCGTCTTGCTGCCGACCTATGCCATCACCGACAACATTATTTTCAACGCCGAGATCGAATTCGAACATGCCGGCTCCGGCTTCGACAATGACGATAAGCTGCACGGCACCGCCGAGATCGAACAGCTCTGGGTCGACTTCAAGATCGCCGATCCGTTCAACTGGCGCGCGCCGGGCATTGATCTGGTGCCGATCGGCTATATCAATCAGCATCACGAGCCGACCGAGTTCTACAGCGTGCTGCGGCCTGAGCTCTATAACGGGCTGATCCCGTCGACCTGGAAGGTGCCGGCGACCAGCGTCTACGGCACGATTGCGGACGGTGTGAAATATCAGCTGATGCTCTCTACCGCACAGGAGGATTTTGGCGATTCGTTCGATTGCCGCACTGCCGCGAATACAGTGCCGCCGGGCAGCGGCACGACACCATGCACGGCTGGCGGCGCAGCCTACTTCCCAGGCATCGACGGGCTGAACGGGCTCGCCTTCTCCAATCCGCCGCTCGGCGACTTCTCTCAGCTGTCCAATTCGCTCGCCGTGTCCGGCCGGGTCGACTTCATGGAGCCCGCATCGATGCCCGGTCTCGCCTGGAGCATGAGCGCCTATTACACGCCCAATACGACGCCGCGCGGCGCGCACGGCGATCTCGGCAATCCTTTGGGCTCGTCGAGCCTGGCAATGTTCGATGCCGAGTTTCGTTATCGCGTGCCGAATACCGGCTGGGAATTTCGCGGCGAGGGTGTCTATGCGACTTTTGGCAATCCGGCCAATCTGCGCGCCAACAATGATACCGATCCCACCGACAATGTCGGCAAGTCCATGTATGGCTATTCCGCGGAGGCCGCCTACCACATCCCGCTCGGCACCATCCTGCACAGCGAGTGGGAAGCCGTGCCGTTCTACCGTTACACCTACCAGAATCTCCAGACCGCAGGCTTCGCCGGCACCGACCCGAACATGCCGACGGGCGCCGGCCGAACCGAATTCCACAATGTGGGCGTGGCGGTATTTCCCTCGCCCAATATTGTCCTGAAAGCGACCTATCAAAAGGTAATCAATCGCGATCCGGCAGGCGCCAATTCAGATTCCATTCTGGGCGCCGTTGGTTTTTTCTTTTAGATCGCGATCATCCCGGAAGGCGAGAAACGATGACGCAATGGATGCGATGGACAGCGCCGGCCGTGGCTACGCTGGTGCTCGCGGCGCCGGCTCATGCGGTGCAATATCTTTCGGTGCAAGAGGCGCAAAGGCTCGCCTTTCCATCGGCGAGCTTTACCGAGGTGCAGCCGGGCCGCGTCTGGAAAGCGAGCACTGGCGGCATTTTTGTTCTCGATCATGTGATCGGCAAGCACCTGTATATTGACTACGCGGTCGCGCTCGAAGGCGGGCGTATTCGCCGCGTCGACATACTGCAATATCGCGAATCCTATGGCGGCGAAATCAGAAGCCCGAGCTGGCTCGCGCAATTCGTCGGCAAGAGCAGCGCCAGCCCCCTCAAAGTCGGCAGCGACATCCGGAACATTTCCGGCGCCACGCTGTCGTCAACCCATGTGACGGAAGGCGTAAAGAGAATTTTGGCTGCCTATGGAAGCCGCTAGCATCCGCCGCGCGCAGCCGCTGCTCGGCACATTCGTCGAGGTCGCCATTTCGGGGGCGGCTCATGCCGATTTGAATGCGGCCGCCGACGCCGCGTTCGGCGCGGTGGCGCAAGTGCATCGCTTGATGAGCTTTCACGATCCGCACAGCGAGCTCAGCCGGCTCAATACGGCCGCGTCGCCCGAGTCTTTGACTGTCCATCCGTGGACCTATCAGGTCCTCGAAGCGGCGCGGGATCTTCATGCGCGATCGGCAGGGCTGTTCGATGTCAGCGTCAGTCCATTGCTGCCGAAAAGACGCGCGCCCACCTCGCCATTCCCGTTCGAACTTCTTGATGGTCATCGTCTGCGCCGCCGCGTGCCGCGCCGGCGCATCGATCTCGGCGGTATAGCCAAAGGTTTCGCCGTCGACCGCGCCATTGACGTTCTTCTCGCCTGTGGCGTGCGGCGCGGCTTGGTGAATGCCGGCGGCGACGCGGCGCAATTCGGACCGCGGCCCGAACCGGTTCATCTTCGCGATCCACGCGATCCACGGCGTTTGCTCTGCAGCCTCACGATCAATGATGCGGCGCTGGCCTCGAGCGGCCGCGGTTTTGATCCGCTCCGTTCCGGGAAGATCAGTGAAAGCGCAATCATCGATCCAAGAACGGGGCGGGCAGCCGATGCAATCG
The DNA here is from genome assembly GCA_021324465.1 of Hyphomicrobiaceae bacterium. Classification (GTDB taxonomy): domain Bacteria; phylum Pseudomonadota; class Alphaproteobacteria; order Rhizobiales; family Xanthobacteraceae; genus BOG-931. The sequence goes on along the minus strand of JAJPJB010000015.1, from coordinate 58,157 downwards.
CCGGCGCCACGGTACGTGCGCCATCCTGCATGATCGCCGACGCGCTGACCAAGATCGTCATGATTGCCGGCAAAGACGCGGCGGAACTGCTGCAATATTATCATGCGAGCGCGCTCGTCGTGCTGGAGTCTGGAGATGTCCGGGTCACATCGGATTGGCAGAACGTCATCCGCCCTGCAGCTTGATCGGCGGCTGCGCTGGGCGCTGTACGCCGCGTTCACGGTGCTGTTCGTGACCGGCGTGATCTGGCTCGCCGCGCAAGCTTGGAAGGATTCGCCTGCCGGCGATCTCTGGGAAGCGGTGAGCGCCAACATGCTCATGATCCATGGCGGCGCCGCCATGCTGACGCTGGTCCTGCTCGGCGCCCTAATTCCAATTCACGTGCAGCGCGCCTGGCGCGGCCGGCGCAACAGGCTCACCGGCTCGATCATGGCGACGGTCAACGGCTTCTTTGTCGTCACCGCTTTCGGGCTTTATTATGCCGGCTCTGACACGTTGCGCGCCTGGATCAGCGATCTGCACATCGCCATCGGCCTTGCCCTTCCAGCCGTGCTCATCGTCCACATCCGGATCGGCCGATGCCGCAGCCGCGCATCGGCCGGCGTGGAATCCATCAAATCCGCCGATAGGGCGCGTAAACCGGCTCCCACATCTTCTCCGTGATCGCGTCGGCGATTGCCGCCTCCGACATCGCTTCACCTGCCGCCAGCCCTTCGGCTTGCGCCTGTTTGGCGACAGCGACGGCGACGTGAAAGGAGAGTTTGCGAATCTCAACGAGAGGCGGCAACAGATTCGCGTTTGGATCGCGCCGTGCCGGAGAAAAGTCGGCGATCGTGCGCGCGGCGGCAAGGAACATCGCATCCGAAACGCGGCGCGCCTTGATCGCGATCGCGCCGAGCCCGATGCCCGGATAAACATAGGCGTTGTTGGTCTGGTCGACGCGAAACGATTTGCCGCTGCGTTCGATTGGCGGAAACGGGCTGCCGGTGCCGATTACGGCACGGCCTTCCGTCCATGTCATGATATCTGCGGGCGTAGCCTCGCTACGCTCGGTCGGATTGGACAGTGGGAAGATGATCGGACGCTGCACATGTTCGGCCATGGCGCGGATCAAGCCTTCGTGGAAGGCGTGCGCCTGTCCGGACGTACCAATGAGCACTGTCGGCCGCGCATTGGCCACGACATCGGCCAGCGTGATCGGACCGGATGCTGCCAGCGTCCAGCCAGCGATGCGCGCGCGGCTCTGCGCAAAGGGCGTCTGGAACGGCTGCAGTCCGCTCATGCCCTCGACCAGCAATCCGTCGCGGTCGACCAGGTAGAAGCGGCTGCGTGCTTCGCGTTCGCTCAGCCCGTTGTCGGTCATGGCGCGAAGGAGCAGGGCGCAAATTCCGGTGCCGGCCGAGCCGGCGCCGAGAACGGCAACGCGCTGCTCGCGCAACGGTGTACCCGTGACATTGATTGCGCTCAATAGCGTGCCTACGGCGATCGCCGCGGTGCCTTGGATGTCGTCGTTGAACGTGCACAACTGGTCGCGATAGCGTGCCAACAGCCGATTGGCATTGCCGAGCGCAAAATCCTCCCAGTGCAGCAGAACGTGCGGCCAGCGGTCGCGTACCGCGCCCACAAAGGTTTCGATCAGATCGTCGTAGTCGGCGCCGCGCACGCGCGCGTGCTGCCAGCCGATATAGAGCGGATCCGCAAGGTGTTCCTCGTTATCGGTGCCGACGTCGAGCAGGACCGGCAGCGTCGTCGCCGGGTGCAGGCCGGCGCAGGCGGTATAGAGCGAGAGCTTGCCGATCGGAATACCCATGCCGCCGGCACCTTGATCGCCCAGCCCGAGAATGCGCTCGCCGTCGCTGACGACGATGGCCTCAACCCGGTCGTAGCGCGGATGACCAAGAATATGACGGATCGCATCTTTGTGCGGAATGCTCAGAAACAGACCACGCGGCTTGCGAAACAAATGGCTGAACAATTGACAGCCGAGGCCGACCGTCGGCGTATAGACGATCGGCATCATCTCTTCGATATTGCGCGTAAGCAACGCGTAGAACAGCGTCTCGTTGGTGTCCTGCAGACCGCGCAGGAACACATACTTCTGGATATCGCCACCGAGTGCGCGAAAGGCATCGAGCCGCCGCTTGACCTGATAGTCGAGCTCGGCGACATGCGGCGGCAGCAGCCCGTGCAGGTCGAAGGCGTCGCGCTCGGTCTCGGTGGAGGCGGTGCCTTTGTTGAGGAGGGGATCGTTGAGCAGCTCATAGCCGCTCAACGGCGTTTTAACGATATGCGCCTTGCTCTGCATCAGCCCCGTACCGAACGACAAGCCCGACGATAGCCTATCGCGCGGAAACGTCGGCGTCACCGCCCGGTCACGGCAAGCATCGCTTCCCTGATTTTGGCGAGTGCGAAATCTCCGATTTTGTCAAGCTCCGGACGCGGGAAATTCGGCATCTCGCTGGCGCTCTCGACGCGATCGACGCTCGCAGCAGGCAGACCATGGCGGCCCTTGCCAACTAGGTATTGGCCGAGCGGCGTGGCACCAAGAGATTGCCGGTAAAGATCTGCACGGTCTCGTTGTTTTGATTGTATGTCGTCGTGCGCACGCGGATCATGCCGCGATCGGGCCGGGATTTCGAGGGCCGCACGTCGAGCACTTCGCTCTGCGCATGAAGCTCGTCGCCGGGCCGCACTGCGCGCGGCCAGCTCAACGCATCGAAGCCGATCCCGAGAATGCCGCCGGCGGGCTTGAACTCGCCCTCGACCAGCAGCCGCATGGTCAAGGCCGCCGTGTGCCAGCCGCTCGCCGCCAATCCTTGGAAGGGTGATTTCAAGGCCGCCGCCTCATCGAGATGATAGGGCTGCGGATCGAATTGTTTGGCGAAGGCAAAAATTTGCTCCTTGTCGATACGCAAGCGGCCGGTCTTGAAGATCTGCCCGACGGCGAAGTCTTCCAGGTAATAGGGGCCCTTCATAGCGCTTTGCTCCTAAACGCCAGAGACTTGCGCGTCGCCTTGTCAAACCAAAGACCGGCAGCGACCGCCGCAGCATTAGTGAGGCCGAAAGCGCAAAGCGCAACGGCTAGCGCCGCAAACACGCCCGTCAGACTGCCGGTAATACGCAAGGCAATAAAGCCGCCGACGGCCGCGATCACAAGGCGTGTCAGATTGGCCAGAAACGGCCACAGCAGGCGGCCCGCGCCTTGCGAGGCGAAGTAGAGCGCCATGCCGAGACCGAACAGGCCGTAAACCGGCCCGACCGCACGCAGATACCGCGATCCGGCATCGATCATTTCGGGGGCGGTGTCGAACAAAGCGAGCCAAGCGCGCGGCGCGGCGGCGGCGCAGACGCCGATGACTTCGCACATGCCGGCAGCGATCGCGGCACCGATCCAAGCGACGCGCAAAGCGCGCTCCGGCTGTTTGGCGCCGATATTGGTGCCGACCATGGCGACCAGCGGGCCGCCAAGGCCGAAGACCAAAGGGATAAGCAAATATTCAAGACGCGAGCCCGTGCCATAACCGGCAATCGCGCCGGCACCGAATGCGCCAACCAAACTGGTCGCGATCGCAACCGTGAGATTCGTCTGCAGCGTGATCAGCGCTGCAACCGCGCCGACGCGCAAAATCTCGGCGAACAAGGCCCAGCGCAGCCGAATGCCTTGGAGGGTCAGCCGCACGATGCCGCGGCCCGAGCGCAGATAGGCCGCAAGCACGGCGCCGCCGGCTGCGTAGTACAGAAGGATGGCGACCGCGCCGCCGGCAACGCCGAGCTTCGGCAATGGCCCGATCCCGAAGATGAGGCAAGGCGACAGCGGGATAAGCAACACGACGCCGACAATGGTGACCAGCGCCGGGACGGCCATATTGCCGGTGCCGCGAATGATATTGGCGAGCGAGTTGAACAGCCAAACCAAGATTGCGCCGCTAAAGATCACGTTCGAATAGGTCACCGCCGCCGCGAGCGAGGCGCCGCTGCCGCCCATTGCGGCATACAGCCGCTCGCCGCCAAGAAGGAGCGCGGTCATGAAGGCGAGGCCGAAGACCGCCGCGATCACTAGCGCATGCAATACGAGCGCATCGGCATCGGCGTGGCGTCCGCCGCCGAGCGCACGCGCGACCGCCGACGACATGCCGCCGCCCATCGCGCCCGCCGACATCATCTGCATCAGCATCACGACCGGAAAAGCCAGCGCGACACCGGCCAGCGCGGCGGTGCCGAGCTTGCCGACAAAGTAAGTCTCGACCAGTCCGACCGATGTCTGCGCCAGCATCACGACGATATTCGGCGCGGCCAGGCGCATCAGTGTCGAGGCGATCGGACCCTCGATCAATGTGCGGGTGCGGAGATCGTAACGCGGCTTGTCTGCCGCGGTGATCGGAGCCGGAAGCGCTTGCGGCGGGGCGCTCGCAGGAGCGACACGCGAAACTGCGGCAGTCGGCATGGGCATTGGGTCGCCCCGTTTCGATACGCTAGCGGCATCCGCGCTTTATTGACAGGCGAGGATATAGGAGTATATACGCCTAAATCAATCGGCGAATCGCGCATCGATGGTATCCGGGTGGATCAATCCTGCGGCCTGCAATTGCCTGGCGCTGCGCCAAGCGGCCCGCCATGTCTCGCAATTCTATGACCAATTCCTGGCGCCCAGCGGGTTGCGCACAACCCAGTATTCGATTCTTGCAAGGCTGCAGCGCAAGGGTCCGATGACCATCAATGCGCTGGCGGCCGAGCTGGTCATGGATCGCACGACGCTTGGCCGCAACATATTGCCGTTGCAGCGTGACGGCCTGATCGCGGTCGAGCCGGGGCAATCAGACCGCCGCAGCCGGCAAATGCGCCTGACCGCCGCCGGCGCCGCACGGTTGCGGGTTGCCGTCAAAGGTTGGCGCGAAGCGCAAGCGCGATTCGAAGCGGCGCTTGGCGCCAAGCGGGCGAGCCAGTTGCGGGCCTTGCTGTACGACGTGGCGACGAACGATCATATGAGAGTTCCGGCGGAAGCGGATCATTGAAATTTGCGTTTGCCGGACAAGGCACATTCGCTATCATTCCTCGGAGTGTCGCTCCCGCTGCGCCTTGGAGTTGGCGATGCGCCGGATTCTTCCAGTCGTTGAGCTTGCGGCCGCTCTCTGCATCGCCGCGCCCGCCTGGGCGGGAGACTTTTGGCGTCCTTCGACTTCGCCATGCTACTGGTGCGTCCGCGACGCCATCTATGAACGCACCAGGCTGATCAGTCATCTCGAAGCCAGCCCGGATGTCGATGACGCGGTGAAGGGTCCGCCAATTCACGCCGCACGTGCCGACATTCATCGCCTGCGTTCCTGGCTCGGGCCGGTGTGGGAGGTGCGCGCCGAGCCGTGCTGCTATTGGCGCAAGCACCTTTACATTCATTGAGAGGCGCTGGCGTTTGATCCGCTGGCCTCAGCCGAGCAGCCAGCGCACGCCGAAGAAACCCGGAGTGAGGACCCCGGTTGCCCAGACCATGGCCGAAGCAACATTGGCGATCTGAAACGTCCACCGCGGCATCGCGTAGAGGCCGGCGACCAGCGGCACGATGGCGCGCAGCGGTCCGAAGAAGCGCCCGACGAATACGGCAGCGGCGCCGAAGCGATTGAAGAAGCCAATGCCACGGCTGATCGATTCGGTGTGGGTGGACAACGGTCGTAGCGCCAGGACACGATCTTTAAAATGCAGCGCCAGCTCGTAAGCAAGCCAGTCGCCCGCGATGGCGCCCAGCGCCGCCGCTAACCAGATCGGCCAGAACGCCAGCTCGACCGCGCCGATCAAGCCGCCGAGCGCGAACAGGATTCCGGTTGCCGGAACGAGCAGCGAAATGAATGCGAATGATTCACAGAAACCGAGCAGAAACACAATTGGTGCAGCCCAGGCCTGGTGGTGCTGTACAAAAGCAACGGTCGCCTGCGTGACATCGTCCATGTCACCTTCCATCTCGTTTCCATGTTGCCTTCCATGTCATTGTCCATCTCAGCGGTCGCCACCATACCGAATTGATGGCCGCAGGCGATGCTCAGGTCGCGGATGGTGCGCCGAACAGACGCGGCAGCAGGCGTTGCCGCATCCGCACCGACCATTGGCCCAGCCGGTCGAGATAAAGATAAACCACCGGTGTGGTGTAAAGCGTCAGCAATTGGCTGATCAAAAGCCCGCCGACGATCGCAATACCGAGCGGACGGCGAATTTCGCCGCCATTGCCGAAACTCAGGGCGAGCGGAATAGCGCCGAAGATGGCGGCGCAGGTGGTCATCATGATCGGGCGGAAGCGTAGAATGCAAGCCTCATAGATCGCATCCAGGGAGCTCAGATTGCGCGCACGCTTGGCGTCGAGCGCAAAGTCGATCATCATGATCGCATTCTTCTTGACGATGCCGATCAGCAAGATGACGCCGATCAGGCCAATAATGTCGAATTCCGTGTGAAACAGCATCAGCGCCAGAATGGCGCCGACACCCGCCGACGGCAGCGTCGACAGAATTGTTATCGGATGAATATAGCTTTCGTAGAGCACGCCGAGCACGATGTAGACGGCGGCGATCGCCGCGGCGATCAGGATTTTCTCGTTAGCGAGCGACTGCGCAAAAATCTGCGCCGTGCCGGCAAAACTGCCGTGAATCGACGCCGGCATGCGGATTCTGTTGACGGCGTCATTGATCTCGCTGGCGGCCTCGCCCAGTGTGGCGCCAGGCTGCAAGTTGAACGAGATCGTTGCAGCAACGAACAAGCCCTGGTGACTGACCGATAGCGGTGCATTGCCGGCATTATAATGGCTCACCGCCGCCAGCGGGATCATGGTTTCCTTCGCTGTCGACACTGCAGCGCCCGACGAGGTCGCGCTTTTGCCGGTATTGGCGAGCGCGTTAATCGCGGCATTGCGCGCCGAATTGTTGTTGGCAGTCGCGGCCGCGGTCTGCGTTGCGGACGCCGTCGCGCTCGGCGAGGTCTTAGCCGCGGTGACGGTGCCGGCCGGCGCATTGGTCTGCGCCGTTCCCGACGCGCTGCCGCCTGAGGTGGCGACGTAAATGTCGGCGAGCGATGCCGGATATTGCGTGTAGCGCGGGTCGATCTCCATCACGACGTGATACTGGTTGATCGCGCTATAGATGACCGAGACTTGGCGCTGGCCGAAAGCATCATAGAGCGTATTGTCAATCTGGGCCGGTGTGATGCCGAGCCGCGAAGCGGTGTCGCGGTCGATGACGAGATCGGACTCGAGCCCGCGCTGCTGCTGATCCGAATTGACGTCGGCCAAAATCTTGCTGTTCTCAAGCTGCTGCGCGAGGCGCTGCGTCCATTTGAACAATTCGTCGGCATCGTCGCCGGTCAGGGTGAATTGGTAGGCGGCATTGCTTTGCCGGCCACCGGCCCGAATATCCGAGACGCCGAACAGAAAGAGCTGACCGCCGGGCACTTTTGCGAGCTTCGGCCGCAGCCGCGCAATGACTTGTTCCATAGGCGGACGTTCACCGATCGGCTTGAGCGAGACAAAAACCGAGCCGGTATTGATCTGGCCGAAACCGCCGCCGGAGCCGACGCCGGTATAACCCACGACATTTTCGACCGCCGGATCCTGCTGCACGATCGCCATCATCTGTCGCAGCTTCTGCGTCATCAGCTGAAACGACACGCTCTGATCGGCGTGCAGCGAGCCGATCAGCCGTCCGGTGTCCTGTTCGGGAAAGAAGCCCTTCGGAACAACAACGAACAGAAAGATATTCGCAATGATGGCGCCGAAGAAGCTCAGCAGTACCAGCCGGCGATGGCGCAGCGCCCAGCCGAGCGAGCGTTCATAGCCGGCGAGCGCCCGATCGAACAGGCTCGAGCGCCGCCGCGCCTCGCGCACCGGCCGGCCGCGCAGGAAGAGGGCGCACAGCATCGGCGTCGTGGTGAGCGAGATCACAAGTGAAATGACGATGGCCAGTGACAAGGTCAATGTGAATTCACGAAACAGACGACCGACGATGCCGCCCATCAGCAGGATCGGCAGGAACACGGCAATCAGCGACAGGCTGATCGACAAGACGGTGAAGCCGACCTCGCGCGCGCCAAGCAGCGCCGCCTGCAAGCGCGGCATTCCGGCTTCGAGATGCCGCGAAATGTTTTCCAGAACGACAATGGCATCATCGACCACGAAACCGGTGGCGATGGTCAGTGCCATGAGCGAGAGAATATCAAGGCTATAGCCAAGCAGATACATCGCCCCGAACGTGCCCAAAATGGAAACCGGCACGGCCACGGACGGAATGAGGGTGGCGCGAAGATTGCGCAGGAACAGAAAGACAACGACCGTCACTAAAGCGATTGCGATCACCAGCGTCAGCTCGGTGTCGTGCAGCGATTGGCGGATCGTTGTCGAGCGGTCGATGGCGATGTTGACATTGACGTCAGCCGGCATGGCCGCTTCAAGGTGGGGCAACTGCGCCTTCACGGCGTCAATCGTGTCGATGATATTGGCGCCGGGCTGGCGAAACAGGATGATCACGACTGACGGCTGGCCATTGGACAGGCCGAGATTGCGGACGTCCTCGACCGAATCGTTGACTTCGGCGACATCGGTGAGCCGAACTGCCGCGCCGTTACGGTAGGCAATCACCAATGGCGCGTAGTCGGCGGCCTTGGTCGCCTGATCGTTGGAATAGATCTGATAGCGGCGGTCGCCGTCATCGATGGTGCCCTTGGGGCTGTTGGCATTGGCCGAGGCAAGCGCCGCGCGCACGTCCTCGAGCCCGATGCCATATTTGAACATCGCTTTGGGATTGAGCTCGACGCGCACCGCAGGCAGGGCCGAGCCGCCGATGATCACGTTGCCGATGCCGCTGATCTGCGAGAGCTGCTGCGCCAGCACATTGCTGGCGGCATCATACATCTGACCCTGTGTCAGCGTCTTGGAAGTCATCGCCAGGATCAGGATCGGCGCGTCGGCCGGGTTGACCTTGCGATAGGTCGGATTGCTGCGCAGGTTCGACGGCAGGTCGGCGCGCGCTGCGACGATAGCCGCCTGCACGTCCCGCGCCGCGCCGTCGATGCTGCGGCTAAGATCGAATTGCAGGGTGATCCGGGTCTGGCCGATTCCACTTTGCGAAGTCATCTCGGTGACATTGGCGATTTGGCCGAGATGGCGTTCGAGCGGGCTGGCGACGCTGGTCGCCATGGTGGTCGGGCTGGCGCCGGGAAGCTGCGCCGAGACCGAAATGGTTGGGAAGTCGACCTGCGGCAGCGGCGCGACCGGCAGCTTCGTAAAGGCGAGGATGCCGGCAAGCGCAATGCCCAGGGTGAGCAGCGTCGTCGCCACCGGCCGGTTGATGAAAGGCTCGGAAATATTCATTCCGCGGGCGCTCCCGGCGCTCGCGGCGCGAGCGGATTGCTTGGGCGGCGGCCGGTCAGCCGCACCGCCAGCCGGTCGAAATAGAGATAGATCACCGGCGTCGTGAATAGCGTGAGCATCTGGCTGACGATCAGGCCGCCGATGATGGTAAGACCGAGCGGCTGGCGCAGCTCAGAGCCGGTGCCGGTGCCGAGCAGCAAAGGCAGGGCGCCGAGAATCGCGGCCATGGTCGTCATCATGATCGGCCGGAAGCGCAGCAAGCAGGCCTGATAGATGGCTTGGCGCGGGGCAAGCCCTTCGGCGCGCTCGGCATCGAGCGCGAAGTCGATCATCATGATCGCATTCTTCTTGACGATGCCGATCAGGAGAATGATGCCGATGATGGCGATGATATCGAGCTCATAGCGCAACAGCATCAGCGACAACAGCGCGCCGACGCCCGCCGATGGCAAGGTCGACAGGATCGTGATCGGATGCACAAAGCTCTCGTAGAGCACGCCGAGCACGATATACATCGCGATCACCGCGGCGATGATGAGAAACACTTCGTTGCTCAGCGAGGACTGAAACGCCGCCGCGGTGCCTTGAAACGCGGTGATGAAGCTTTGCGGCAGCCCGATCTCGCTTTCGGCCCGCTGGATCGCGGTCATGGCGGAATCGAGCGAATAGCCCGCCGCGGTATTGAACGAAACGGTTGTGGCCGGAAACTGGCCGAAATGCGTGATCAATAACGGGCTTGCCTGCTGTTCGATATGGGCGATTGCCGTCAGCGGCACTTGGCCGTTGGTCGCTGATGAAGAGGGCAGATACAGCGAGGTCAGTCCGGTCAGGCTTTGCTGCAGCTTCGGATCGACTTCCAGAATGACGCGATACTGGTTCGATTGCGTATAGATCGTCGACACGATGCGCTGGCCGAAGGCATCGTAGAGCACATTATCGATTGTTGCCGGCGTGATGCCGAAGCGGCTCGCAGTCGCGCGGTCGACGACTATATTGACCGCCAGGCCCTGCTGCTGCAGGTCGCTCGCGACGTCGGTAAGCTGCGGTGCCTGGTTGAGCTGCTGCACCAGCCTCGGCACCCAGGTGGCGAACTCGGCGGGGTTGGCGTCCTCGAGAACGAAGTGATAGGGCGCGCGGCTGATCGTCGAGTCGATCGTCAGATCCTGCACCGGCTGCATATAGAGCGTAATGCCGGCAATACCCGAGGTTTCGGTCTGCAGCCGCCGGATGATCGCGCTGGCATTGAGCTTACGCGCATCGTGCGGCTTCAGCGTGATCAGGAAGCGTCCGGTATTGAGCGTCTGATTGGTGCCGTCGACGCCGATAAACGAGCTCAAGTTCTCGACATCCGGATCTTTCAAGATCGCCTCGGCGAGCTGGTTCTGCAGCCGCGCCATCGTTTCGAAGGACACGCTTTGTGCCGCCTCCGAGATGCCCTGGATCATTCCGGTGTCCTGTGCCGGAAAGAAGCCTTTTGGGATCGCGATATAGAGCGCAATCGTCAGCGCCAGGGTCAGAACAGCGACCAGCAGGGTCGCCGGCTGGCGATCCAACACCCAGTTCAGCGCCTCACCGTAACGCGCGATCACCGCATCGAACACACGCTCGGCGGCGAGATCGAAGCGTGTGCGCTCGGCGTCGGGGTGATGCCGGATGAGCCTTGCGCACATCATCGGCACCAAGGTCAGCGATACAATCGCGGAAATCACGATCGTGACGGCGAGCGTAATCGAGAATTCATGGAACAGCCGGCCGACCACGTCGCCCATGAACAGCAGCGGGATCAGCACGGCGATCAGCGAAATCGTCAGCGAAATGATGGTGAAGCCGATCTGCTCCGAGCCGCGCAACGCCGCTGCAAGCGGATTCATACCGCCTTCGACATAGCGGGCGATGTTCTCGATCATGACAATGGCGTCGTCGACGACAAAGCCGGTCGCGATGGTGAGCGCCATCAGCGACAGATTGTCGAGACTGAAGCCCAGCAGATACATCGCGCCGAAGGTGCCGACGAGCGACAGCGGCACCGAGAGGCTTGGAATGATGGTGCCCGGCAGCGTGCGCAGGAACAGGAAAATCACCAGCACGACCAGCGCCACGGCGAGGCCGAGCTCGAATTCCACGTCCGCCACGGACGCGCGGATCGTCACCGTGCGATCGCTGAGCACCGCGATGTCGAGCGCATTGGGCAGCGAGGCTCTGATCTGCGGCAGCAGCGCATTGATGCGGTCGACCACTTGAATGATGTTGGCCCCGGGTTGGCGCTGCACATTGACGATTATCGACGGCGTCGTATTGGCCCAGGCCGCCAGCTTGGTGTTTTCCGGGCCGCTGACGATGGTGGCGACGTCGGACAGCCGCACCGGCGCGCCGTTGCGGTAAGCGACGATCAAGGTGCGATACTGGTCGGCGCTGGTCACCTGGTCGTTGGCGTTGATGGTGAGCGCCTGCGTCGGCCCGTCGAAATTGCCCTTGGGCGTATTGACATTGAGCGTGCCGAGCGTGGTGCGGATATCGTCGACATTGAGCCCATAGGCGGCAAGCGACCGGGGATTGACCTGAATGCGCACGGCGGGGCGCTTGCCGCCGCTGACGCTGACCAGACCCACACCGCTCAGCTGTGAGATTTTTTGCGCAAGCCGCGTCTCGCTGACATCTTCGATCTCGGTTAGCGGCAGCGTCTTCGAGGTCACCGAGAGTGTGAGGATCGGCGCGTCGGCAGGATTGACTTTGTTATAGATCGGCGGCGTTGGCAGATCGGACGGCAAAAGATTGCCGGCTGCATTGATGGCGGCTTGCACCTCCTGTTCGGCGACATCGAGGCTGAGATCGAGACTGAACTGCAGCGTAATGACCGACGCGCCGGCCGAGCTCGCCGAGGTCATCTGATTGAGGCCGGGCATCTGGCCGAACTGCCGCTCCAGCGGTGCGGTGACCGACGACGTCATAACCTCCGGGCTGGCACCGGGATAGAGAGTCTGGACCTGAATGGTTGGGTAATCGACCTCGGGCAGGGTCGATAACGGCAGGAAAGTATAGGCGACGATGCCGGACAGCATGATCGCCGCCATGAGCAGCGAGGTCCCGACCGGGCGGAGGATGAAGGGCTCAGAGACGTTCATCGCAGAGTTCACCGCTGCGCCGGCAAACAATGCCGGCGAGGTGTGTCATCGGCTGCCGCCGCTTGCCGGAGGAGTCTGCGTCCGCCCGGAATCTTGCTCGCCGTCGGCGCCGCGCTCGCTGTTGCGGCCGGCGGCACTGCCGCGGTCCTGACCTGAGCCCGAAGGCGTAACCCGCGCGCCATTTGGCGTCACCGCCTGATCGGTCGCGACGATGACATGCAGGCCGTCGCGCAGCCGATCGGTGCCGTCGATGACGACACGCTCGCCCGGGCTCAGCCCTGAAGTGACCTGGGTAATGTTGCCGTCAACCGCGCCGGTCACAATCGGCCGCGCCGAAACGGTACTGTCGGCATTGACCACATAGACATAGGCGCCGGGCGAGCCGCGCAGAATCGCCGCGGTCGGTACCGTAGTGACGTTTTCCAGCGTCTTCTCAAGAAGGCGCACGTTGACGAATTGGTTGGGGAACAGCGCGTTGTCGGCGTTGGCAAATTGCGCCCGCACTTTCACTGTGCCGGTCGTGGTGTCAATCTGATTGTCGACCGCCGAGACCTGACCGGTGGCGAGCTCGTGCAGATTGGCGCGGTCATAGGCGGTGACCGTAAGCTTCGCGCCGGCATTCAATTGCGGCATGATCTGCGGCAGTTCGTCTTCCGGAAGCGTGAAGATCACGGTGATCGGCTGCAGCTGGGTGATGACAGCGAGCCCGGTCGTGCTCGTGGTCTGCACATAGTTGCCGGGATCGACCAGCCGGAGCCCGACGCGGCCGGTGACCGGCGAGACGATGTGGCAATAGGCGATGTTCAACGCCTGTGCATTGACCAGGCCCTGGTCCTGTTTCACCAGGCCCTGGTATTGCTGCACGATGAAGGCCTGATCCTCGGCCTGTTGCTTGGCGATGGAGTTCTGTTCGGCGAGTTTTTGATAGCGGGCGAGGTCCATTTGCGCTTGCGCGAGCAAGCCTTGATCATGCGCCAGCTGGCCCTCGTATTGCTGCTTCAATATTTCATAGGGCCGTTGATCGATCTGCGCCAGAAAATCGCCCTTCTGCACCATTTGCCCTTCGGTGAACCCGACTTCCGTCAAATAGCCGCTGATCTGTGATTGCACGGTGACCGTCGCGAGCGGTGTCACGGTGCCGAGCGCATTGGCGATGACGCGGATATTGCCCAGCGTCGCAGTTCCGGCGCCCACGGTCTGCGGCGCGCCTTGCGGCGAACGTCGCGCGGGCGCTGAACCGGTTTTCACCCACAGCGCAGCCTGATAGCCCGCCACCGCGAGCAGCAGCACCGCGATAGCGAGGACGAGCCGCACTCGCCAGCGCGGTCGCGCCTTGGTCTGCGGCTCGGGCGCGGTCCGCGGCCCAGGCGCCGTTCGGCGTAAATTTGGCGCCAAATCGCTGTCAGTCTTGCGCGTTCGCTCGTCCATGATCGGCGTTTACGATCGGGTTATGCGCAGCTTGGATATGCGATTTATAGAGGGCGCTGACACGGCCAGCCTAATGAATATTCGCTAATGCGTTCGCGCGCACGGCGCTGCGAATCGCGCCGCAGGACCATTGATGATCGCCGGCGCCCGCTCAAATAGTATGCCAAATCAAAGGTTTGGTTCATGGATGGCATGGCTTCGCGCCTGGTTCGGCGCGCCGAGAGGGCGCCAAATCTGGGCGCTAGTTTGACCCTGGCTGCCCCGCCTGGGCTCCCGGCGGGGGACCCAAAGGCGGCGGCACCAGCACGTCGGTGGGGATCGGTCCGGTCGGCGAGGGCTGCGATTCGTATTGCGGCAGCAATGCGAAGCCCTTCTGCAATTGCAGCGGAGTCGGCAGCAACAGGCTGTCCCAGCCGCCGCCAAGCGCCTCGATCAGGCTGACGCTGGCAAGGAACAAGTTCTGACGAACGGCCAACTCGGCTTCCTCGTCGGCGAGCAACTGCACTTCCGCGACGACGACCGTCGTGAACGCCACTGTGCCGGCCCGAAACTGATTCAAAAATACATCCACCGCTTTGCGCTGATCGGCCACGGCGCGGCGCTCCTGGGCGAGCTGCTGCGTGAGATAATGGATCGCCGCGAGCTGGTCCTCGACCTGTTGAAACGCGGTGAGCACGGTCTGGCGATAGCTCGCGACGCTTTGCCAGTATGCCGCGCGCGCGGCATCGACCTGCGCCGCGGTCAGGCCGCCATTGAACAAGGTTTGTGTGGCGTTGGCGCCGATGGAGCCGATTGAACGCGCCGCGCTGAACGGCAGCGGAATCGGGCCGAGAAATTCCAGCATCGCGGATAGCGAGACATCAGGGAACCATGCCGCTTCGGCGGCGCCGATGAGCGCATTCTGCTGTTGCATCGTCCGTTCCGCTGCGGCGATGTCCGGACGCCGCTCAAGCAGTGACGAGGGAAGGGTGACCGGGATTTTCGGGATGCCGCCGGCGAGGTTGCGCGGTGCAATGCCCAGCTCGGCGGGCGGCCTGCCGATCAAGACCGCGATGGCGTGCTCGAACTGTGCGCGCTGCACATGCGTATTGATGAGCTGCGCTTGAGTGGTCGCGATCTGGGCGTCAGCAGTCGCCACGTCGCCGGCGGTCACCGCATAGCCGGCTTTGAATTGGTTGTTTACAACATTGTAGTTGCGTTTGTATTCGGCGACCGTGCGGGTGAGCAGATCGATCAGCGAATCAGCCGCACGGAGATTGAAATAGGCGGTGGCAAGTGCGGCTTGTGCCGACAGCTTCGCATTGTCGAGATCGGCAGCGCTGGCCTGCGCCGCCGCTGTATTGCTCTCGATCTGCCGCCGGATTCTGCCCCAGACGTCGAGGTCCCAGGTGCCATTGAGCGGCGCGGTGTAGAGCGTGGAATAGACTGCGCCGCGCGAGGGCGTCGCGAACGTGGTGCTCGCGCCGCTACCGCCTCCGGCTGCGAGCGGCCCGGTCCGCGTGCGCGTCGCAGTATAGGCGGCCGTCGCCGTCGGAAAGAGGGCCGCCTGCGCTTCTCGAATGACGGCGCGCGCCTCTTCATAAGCCGCAGCTGAAGCGGCGACCGTCTGATTGGAAATTTCGACCTGGGGCAGGAGCGCGTTGAGGCCGCGGTCCTTATAGACCTTCCACCAGTCGCCGCGGGCGACATCGTCGCTCGGATTGGCGATCTTCCAGCCCTTGTGCTCCCTGTACTCGGTCGGCACCGGCGCCGGCTCGCGCACATAATTCGGGCCGATGGTGCAGCTTGCCAGCTCCACCATGGACAGAAAGAGCGCAAGAGCGACATACGCGCGCGGGCAAGCTCTGCTGCGTCGCACCCGACAACCCCGCTGCACACCAGCTTGGGTCAAGGCTCGTGCGGCCCCCGACCCGCTGCTTCAAGCCCCCAAGCGACGAACGACCAGACGCAGAGCGGCGCACAAGCTGGAGTTTCGCCGGCGGCGCAACCGCGCCGGCGCCTTCACACTGTGCTCGCATCCGTTGATCTCGGCCCCCCGGCGATCACGCGCCGAGCATGCCCGACGCTTCGGTGAAGATCAACCGAGCGCCGCCGGACTGAAGCCAACTCTCGCTCGGCGCCGCGCGAGCAGCCGGCGGGCTTGCAGCGCAGATCTCGTTCACATGGGAGAGCGCGACGGAAACGGAATTCATTACAACGCTGCCACAGAACACCGCCCTTGACGCGGGCAATCACAACACAGCTCCAATCGCATGATTCAGATCGCTACGCACGGCCGATCTTCATTTTCGGATTGCGTTGCAGCATCACAGTCTCGAAGGTCGTGGAACGCGCAGGGCGATGCGGCGTTTGGCGTTTGCTGGATGTGGAGGGTACTCCAATGCGCACGCGTATCAGCCATTGTAACATTAACAGCAATTCATCTCGGCTTTCTTGCTGGAAAGTGACGACAAGCGCGGCCGCAATCGCGCTGATGCTCTGCCTGGCTGCTGCTGGCTCGGCGCTGGCGGCAAAGCCAGGTGGCGGAGGCGGCGGACATCCGGGTGGCGGTGGCGGCGGACATCCGGGTGGCGGAGGACATCCCGGTGGCGGAGGCGCACCGCATTTCGGCGGTGGCGGCGGACCGCATTTCACCGCGCATGCTGCACCGCATTTCGGCGCCGCGCACGCTCATGCCGCGCCGCACTTTGCCAGCCACGCAGGATATCACGCAGGACACGCGACCGGACCCTCGTTTCACGCGCATGACGGCGCAGCAGCACGGTTTGCGCATGTCAATCATGGCAACACGAACCACGCCCTCGTCAATCAGGCCCATGTCAGCCACGCCAACGTCCATCAACTCCACGGCAACCAGACCCATCTGACGCCGTCGGCGCATTCATTGGAGAATACCGCGCATGCGCTGGCAAACGCTCATAACCTGCCGCCGGCTCACCACGCGGCGTTCCGTGCCGATCCGAAAGCCTTTGCAGAGCATCGTCGACGGTTTGCCGACAACGAAGCCTTCCGGCCGTTTTGGCGCCACGGCTGGCATCCCTGGCATCACTTTGGCTGGATCGGCCCGCTGTTCTGGCCCTATGCCTATGGCGATGTCTTCTATTACGCGCTGTGGCCCGATTATTATTACGAGATCGACCCGTTTTGGGCCTATGGCTACGGCGACATCTACACGGCGGTCTTCTCGCCCTACGACTACGAAGACTATGTGCAGGGGCCAAGTGCGCCAGCGCGCATGACACGGCTCGCGCAGGCCGTCGCGCAAAGCTGCAGCGACGAAGCCGCCGAGGTCACCGGCTGGCCGGTCGAGCAAATCCAGGCTGCCGTCCAGCCAGACCAGCAGCAGACCGCCTTGCTCGACGCCTTTGCCGATGCGCTGGTCCAGGCCAGCAATGAAGTCAAATCGAACTGCCCGACGCAGGTCTCGTTCACGCCGACGGCGCGGCTTGCGGAAATGCAACAGCGTCTGCAGGGCTTGGTCGATGCCGTGAATATCGTCAGTCCGCCGCTCGAAAAATTCTATGACTCGCTGTCCGACGAGCAGAAGGCGCGTTTCAACAATATCACGCCGCCTGCGTCCAACGCGCCGCGCCGGCAGCAGGCTGTCTTCAATCTGCAGGCGCAATGCAGTGCCGGCATCAAGCCTTGGCCGACCGATCAGATCGATCGTGTCGTCAGACCGGACGATGCGCAGCGCGCGAAGCTTGATGCGCTGCAGTCGGCTGCGTCACAAGCCGCCGACATGATCAAGGCGGCGTGTCCAAGCGAAGTTCCGGCGACGCCGCCCGAGCGGCTCGCAGCCGTCGGCCAGCGGCTCAATGCCATGCTGCAAGGCGTGAAGACCATGCAGCCGGCATTGGCGGACTTCTACAATTCGCTCAGCGACGATCAGAAGGCACGCTTCAACGGCATGGGCCGGCAGCTGTTCGCGTCGAACCAGTGAATGAGATCGCAGCAACCGTTAGCCGAAGGCGTAACGCGTCGCACAAAATTGGTGGGTTCAGCTTTGCTGAACCCACCTTACATCTTCAATGAAACAATTTCGGGAATTTCGCCTGCAGCTGAGCGCGTAGATTCGCGCTGACATCGACGACGGGCGGGAAGGTGTTTTTCAGCTTCATGTCGTAGGGAATGCACGCATCGATCAGGATGCGATTGTTGAAATTGCCGGGCAGATAAAGCGGGTCGCGTTTTGAGGCCCAGGCCTTCTGGACCAGATCGATGTCCACCTTGGGGTCGAACCGCGTGGACATCGCCCACAACACCTGGTCGAGGTCGCCGGCGTCGATGTCGTCGTCGACTACCACGGTCCACTTGCCGGCATAGGCGCCGCCCTGGCAGGCGCAGGCGACATGCAAGGCCTGGCGCGCATGGCCTGGATAGCGCTGCCGGATCTGGATCGTGGTGAAGCGCGTCGCCGGACCCGCTTCGTGGTTCCACACGCCGAGCACGTCGGGAATGCCACAGGCCTCCAGCGCCCGCCAAATCTGTGCCGCACCGGCAATGCCCTTGAGCAGTCCGGTTTCGTCGACCGGCTTGTGCTGCGGCGCGCAGGTTAGGATCGGGTCATTGCGGTAAAGGATGGTTTTGACATTGACGTAAGGCCGCTCCTGGGTGTCATCGGAGTAATAGCCCATCCATTCGCCGAACGGTCCTTCCGGCTTAGTCTGACCGGGTACCGTCTCGCCTTCGATCGCGATCTCGCAATCAGCCGGAATCGGAAATCCGGTAAACGGCCCGCGCACCACATCGATCGGCTCGCCGCGCAAGCCGCCGGCAATGTCATATTCGCTCACCTCAGGCAGCGGGCTCGACGACAGCATGAAGAGGAGCGGATCCTGGCCGCACAGGATCACGACCTTCATCGGCTCGCCGCGCGCAAAATATTTGTCGCGGTGAATGCGGCCATGCTTGCCTTCCGTGATCTGGCAGCCGACGGTCTTGCCGTCATAGACTTGGCTGCGATAGGCGCCGAGATTGAACCAGCCGGAATCCGGATCCTTGGTAACGACACAACAGGCGGTGCCGATGAAGCGCGCCTTGTCCTGCTCATGATGGCGCGGCACCGGAAACTTCAAGACGTCGATAGCATCGCCTTCGAGCACGTTCTCGAAGATCGGGCCGTCATTGACAAAGCGTGGCGACAGCGGCCGCAGATCCTGCATGCGCTCGTGATACCGCCGCACGATGTCGACCTTGCGCCGATATTCGAGCGGCAGGCCGAGCGTCAGCGCGATGCGCTTGATCGAAGAGAGTTGTCCGTAAAGAGTGCGGAAGCCTTTGGCATAGCCCGGCACGTCATCGAACAAAATTGCCGGCGCGGTGCCGCGGCTTTTTTCGGTGAGCATGTGGGTGATCGCGCCCATCTCGACGTCCCAATGGGCGCCAGAGACGCGCTTAAGCTCGCCAAGGCCGTCGACCGTGTCCAGCCAGCCGCGCAGACCACGATAGTTTTGCACTTGCGTCGCGGCCGGCATGTGCATCCCCGCAGCTGTTGAAGCCAATGTCGCGAAGGCATTGAAATGCAACAAAAATGATGAATGGTGGTCCGAGGCGTGTCAAGCTGAAGGGCGTCAGATCACATCACGCGTCCGGAGCATGCCGTGAGCATTCCAAAGCCCAATTACAACCCGCCGTTCAACATCACCCGCGCCAGTCATTGCGTGATCACGGTGACCGATCTCGCCAAGAGCCGTGCCTTCTATGTCGATCTGATCGGCTTGATCGTCAGCGACGAAGACCGCGATACAATCTATCTGCGCGGCGTCGCCGAGGCCTGCCACCACAGCTTGGTACTCAAGCGCGGCAGCGCGCCGCAAGCCGAGCGCGTCGGCATGCGCTGCTTCACCGAGGAAGATTTGGAAAAGGCCAAATTCTATTTCGAAAAGGCCGGCCTGCCGGCGCAATGGGTCGAGCGCCCCTACCAGGGCAGGACGCTGCATGTGAGCGATCCGTCCGGCGCGCCGCTCGAATTTTGCGCGACCATGACGACCAAGCCGCGCCTGATCACAAGCTTCGAGCGCCATCGCGGCGCAGTGCCGCAGCGCATCGACCACTTTCAACTGCTGGTGCCCGACGTGCAGCGCCAGTTGGATTTCTACACGGGGTTGGGGTTCCGCCTGTCCGAATATATCGCGCCTGACGGTAGCGACGAACCGCTATTCGTCTTTTTGCAGCGCAAAGGCAATCCCCACGATATCGTCTTCGCGCCAGGCGCTGGCCCGCGACTGCACCACGCGGCGTTCAGCATTCCGGAATCCTATCACTTCTTTTACGTCTGTGATCTCGCCTCGAACATGGGCTTTGCCGAGAATGTTGAATTTGGCCCCGGACGGCACGGGCCAGGTCTGGCGCTTTTTGTCTATATGCGCGATCCTGACGGCCATCGCATCGAACTGTTCAATACGCATTATCAATGCATGGACATCGAGGACGAGCCGGTGCGTTGGGACGCATCGCTCGCCGGCAAGCGCCGTTGGCAGCTGCCGGCGCGGGCCTGCTGGTTCAATGAGGCGAGCCGCTTTATGGGCGTAGAGCCGCGGGAACCCGCCCATAGAGGCAATCCGATGACACTCGAAAGATATGTCGGCGTGAAATAGCCGTGTTCCGAGGCTGAGCGGCGGTGACTTCTGTTTTACCCGATCGATGCTAGGATTGATTCTCCAGGAACAACGCGTGAGCTTGCCATGACGCTACTGACGCAAGGCGAGCCGGCACAGGCTAGCAACGAGGTCGCCAAGAATGAGGCTGCGGAAGCGATCTGGTTTGCGTCCTATCCCGCGGGGGTGCCGAAAACGATCAATCCCGACGCTTATCCTTCGCTATCCGCGATGCTGATCCAGGCATGCCGGCAGCATGCCGAGCGTCCGGCTTTCGAATGCTTAAGCGCGCGGATGAGTTTTGCCGAATGGGAACGCGACAGCCGCGACTTCGCGGCCTTTCTGGTCGAGGAAGTTGGTTGCGTTGCTGGCGACCGTGTGGCGATCATGCTGCCGAACATGCTCGCTTATCCGGTGACGTTTCTCGGCGCGCTGCGCGCGGGGCTCATCGTCGTCAATGTCAATCCGCTCTACACGCCGCGCGAATTGCAGCAGCAGCTTGCCGATTCCGGGGCGAGCGTCATCGTCATTATGGAGAATTTCGCGTACAAGCTCGAGCAGGTCATCGGCACCACGAAAATTCGTCATGTGGTGGTGGCGCGGCTCGGCGATTTCGTGCCGATGCTCAAGCGCTGGGCTTTCAATTTTGCCAATTCCTATATCCGGCATGCCGTGCCGGCCTGGCAGTTCGAAAAATTCACCATGCTGCAGGACGCCTGCGCGCGCGCGCCGAGCGCAAACTATCGCGACGCGCAGCCGCGCGGGGAGGATGTGGCGCTGCTGCAGTATACGGGCGGCACGACCGGCGTGCCGAAAGGCGCGATGCTCACGCATCGCAATCTCATCGCCAACACGCTGCAGTGCTGCGCCTGGACCGGGGAGGGCGATGATATCGAGTATCACCGCGTGCTTACCCCGTTGCCGCTCTATCACATCTTTTCGCTCACCGCGAACTTGCTGTCCTTCGCGCTGCTCGGCGGACTGAACTATCTCATTCCCGACCCGCGCGATCTGCATCGGCTTATTCGCGTGATGGGCGTCGCCAAAATCACCTGGATGTCGGGCGTCAACACGCTGTTCAATGCGCTCGTCAATGCGCCGGATTTCGGCGCGCTCGATTTCAGCGCGCTGCGCGTCGCAGTCGGCGGCGGTGCCGCGGTGCAGAGCGAAGTGGCGCGGCACTGGTTCGAAATCACCGGCAGCCAATTGGTCGAAGGTTATGGCCTGACCGAAGCCTCGCCGGTCGTGTGCATCAATCCGTTCCGCGCGCCGAAAATCGGCACCGTCGGCCTGCCGGTCCCCTCCACCGAAGTGACCATTCGCGATGACGCCGGAACGGTGCTGCCGACAGGCGAGGAGGGCGAAGTCTGGGTGCGCGGTCCGCAAGTCATGCTGGGCTATTGGCAGCAGCCGGCCGAGACCAAGACTGTGCTTACCGCCGACGGCTGGCTGCGCACCGGCGATATCGGCGCCTTCGACGCGCAGGGATTTTTGCGGCTGCTCGACCGCAAGAAGGATATGATCAATGTCTCGGGCTTCAAGGTCTTCCCAAACGAGGTCGAGGACATTGCCACCCAATGTCCCGGCGTACTTGAGGCTGCCGTCATCGGCGTACCCGATGCGCGAACCGGCCAGGCGGTGAAGCTTTTTGTTGTCAGGCGTGATCCGGTGCTCACCGCCGACGAGCTCACAGTGTTCCTGCGCAAACGTCTCGCCAGCTACAAGGTGCCGCATATTATCGAATTTCGCGACCAATTGCCGAAGAGCAATATCGGCAAGATCCTGCGCAAAGAATTGCATTAAAAGCATAGCGTCGGCGCGCAGCCTCGCTGTCGCGGACTTCCTGCCCCGAAATCAGCGTGCTACCCAGAGCCGATAGAAACGGGGAGGATGCTTTCGTTATATGTCGAAGTTGCAGCTCTCATTTGCCTGCGCGCTCTACGACCGGATGCTGCCGCTCTATACCGGCGAGGTGCGGCCCGACGGCATCGATTTGAATTTCATCGCCATCGATCAGCCGCGGCCGATCTTCGACCGCATGTCCGGCGGCCAGGAATTCGATGTGGCGGAATATTCGTGCTCGGAATTCGTCCAGCGCTTTGCCAATAACCAATGCCCGTTTGTAGCCATCCCGGTCTTTCCCTCGATCGCGTTCCGCCTTGGTTTCATCGCCATCAATCGCAAGTCCGGCATCAAGTCGCCCAAGGACCTCGAAGGCAAGCGTGTCGGCGTACCGCTCTATACAATGACGGCGGCCATTTTCATCAACGGCATCCTGAAGAACGAATTCGGCGTCGATATTTCGAAAATTCATTGGGTGCAGAGCGCGATGAACACGTCAGGCGCGCATGGCGTGCCGACGGTGCTTCCGCTATTGCGCAAAATCTCGATCGAGGACAACAAAACTAACAAGACGCTGGGCCAGCTGCTTGCCGAGGGTGCGATCGACGCAACGCTCGGCACCAGCCTGCCGAATGAGATCCGCACCAATCCCGACATCGGGCGCCTGTTTCCGGACTATGTGGAACGCGACAAGGAGCTCTACCGGCGCAAGGGGATCTACCCGATCATGCATCTCGTCGCGATCAAGAAGAGTGTGTACGAACGCTATCCCTTCGTCGCTACGAGCCTTTACGATGCCTTCGTCGAATCGAAAAAGATCGCGCTGGAGAAATTGCTCAATCTGCGCGCCCTCCGCTACATGACACCGTTTTTGATGCGCGAGATCGACGACATCTGGGAGGTGTTTAACGGCGACCCCTGGCCCTATGGTGTCGAGCCCAACCGACGGACGCTCGAAGCGCTGGTCAAGTATCAGCAGGACCTCGCCCTGATCGACAAGCCGGTCAAGGTCGACGATTTATTTGTTCCGACCTACGGCTGAAAGCATTAAGCGGCGCAAAGGCCGCAGCTTCCGGGAGGCAACACATGAGTCAGCTCGACGATCTGCTGCGCGATCTCGTCGTCGCCAATCGCATTCTCGCACACGAAAACGTGGTCGATGCTTACGGCCATATCAGCGTACGGCATCCCGATAATCCCAGGCGCTTTTTTATGGCGCGGTCGTTGGCGCCTGAACTGGTCGAGCGCCACGATCTGATCGAGTTCGATCAAGAGGGCGAGCCGGTCAACGACAAGCGTCAGCCCTATCTCGAGCGCTTCATCCATGCGGCGATTTTCGAAGCCCGGCCGGACGTGATGGCGGTGGTTCATGCGCATGCCGAAGACACGCTGCCGTTCGGCCTGATCAAGACGCCGCTGCAGCCGGTGATACATTCCGGCAGTTTCATTGGCGGCAAAGTGCCGGTCTGGGACATTCGCAAGAAATTCGGCGATACCAATCTGCTGGTCACCAATATGGCGCAGGGCCGCGATCTGGCTCAATGCCTAGGCAAAGGCAATGTCGCATTGATGCGCGGCCACGGCTTTGCCTCGGCGGCGCGGTCGATTATCGAAGTGGTGCGGCTTTCGGTCTATCTGCCGCGCAATGCCCGGGTGCAGATGGCGGCAATGCTGGTCGGCAAGCCGATACCGCTGTCCAAAGGCGAGATTGCCGCGCGCGCCGCCGGCTATAGACCCCATTCGCCGGAGACCTGGCGCGCCTGGGAATATTGGGCGAACCGCGCCGGCTGCGGCGACATGATCGGCACCCCGCACGACCACGCGCCGAAGGCGTGAGAGCCGGCGCATTGCCGCCCCGCTTCCGTCATCCGTCCTTCGTCAGATCCGTCCGAAAATCGAACCGGCCGGGTACTCGGGCGAATTTGGCCATAGTCCGGTGGCAAAATCCCGAGCAAAAGCGGTGAACAGGGGTTGGCCAGCCCGATGGAGGCGAATATGGGTCTCATGGATGTTCTCAATGGCATGCAGAATGGGCCGCGTGGAGCGCGAGGCCCGAGCTCCGGCGGCGGCATGTCGCCGATGACCATGGCTATCCTTGGTCTGCTTGCTTACAAAGCGCTGAAAAGTCTCACGAGCGGCTCGACGGCGGCGCCGGCGCGTTCCGCCGCGCCGACACCAAATCCGGGCGGCAGTTTGGGCGGTAATCTCGGCGGGCTTGGCGGCGCTGCCGGCGGCCTCGGCGATATTCTCAAAGGGCCGCTCGGGGGTCTGCTTGCCGGCGGCGCTGCCGGAAGCGTTCTGTCCGGCGGACTGAACGATCTGCTCAAGCAATTTCAGCAAGCCGGGCAAGGCGACGTCGCCAATTCCTGGGTTGGCAAGGGACCCAACAAACCGATCTCGTCGGATGATCTTGCCCAAGCACTGGGCGCGGATCAGATCAACACCCTGATGTCGCACACTGGATTGTCGCGAGAGGATTTGCTAGCCGGATTGAGCCAGCAATTGCCGGAAGTCGTCGATCATTTGACCCCCGACGGACGGCTGCCGACCGAACAGGAAATGTCGCGGGCACTCTGAATCTTCGAATTTGTGCATGTCCTTATCGGAAAACCGCTTTCCACTCTTCCGGGACACGCGCAAGGTGGCCGCGGGGCGACCTGTCCGGCAGTGAGGAAAACACCAGGAGCTTACCATGACTATCAAATATCTGACGCTGTGTGCCGGCGCGATTGTCGCCGCGCTCGCCTTGCAGGGCACCTCGGCTCAGGCGCTCACGATGGCCGAGTGCAGCGCCAAGTACAAGGAGGCGAAGGCCAACGGCACGCTCAACGGCATGAAGTGGAACGACTTCCGCAAGGCGCAATGCGGCTCGCAGGCTGCAACCGCGCCGGCAGCCGCTCCGGCCTCCGCACCCACCTCTGCGCCCGGCGCTGCGCCAACATCGGCTCCCGCCGCCGCCCCGGTTTCGGTCGGCAATGCGGTGTTCCCGAGCGCGGTCGATCCGAAATATTCGAAGGATTCCGCCGGCAAGGCGCGCATGCTGACCTGCTTGGATCAGTACAATGCCAATAAAGTCAACAACGCTAATGGCGGCCTGAAATGGATCCAGAAAGGCGGCGGCTATTACAGCGAATGCAACAAGCGGCTCAAGGGCGCGTAAGCGTTTCGCGCTCTCATGAGCTCTCATGAGTATGAGGATATAAGAACAATGAAAATTGCAATCAGTGCAGCCTTGTTGTCTCTGGTCATGGGTTTTGGACCTGCCTTGGCGCAGACCGCCGCGCCGGCTCCTGCGCCGGCCGCATCTGCGCCGTCGACGGCCGCGCCAGCGGGGACGGACAACAAAAAGGCGATCTCGAAATCCTGCAGTGATCAGGCCACGGCCAAAGGGCTGCACGGCAAAGCGCGCAAGAAGTTCAGGTCCGCGTGCAAGAAGAACGGCGGTAAGGCCTCCTAGCCGACCTGCCCGAGGCAAACAAAAGAGCCGGCTTCGCGCCGGCTCTTTATCTAATGCAGCACGATCTAATGCAGCACGAGCTCGGTCACTTGGCCGTGCTTGTCACGCCCCTGCGCATAATATTGGCCGATATTGCGCATGAGCGCCGCGTCTGACACCGAATAGATCACGGCGTCCGCCTTGCCGGTGTTGATGTGACGCCGCCACAGGAAATTCGGCACAACGAAAAGATCATTGTGGCCCCATTCGAGGCGCTTGCCGCCGACTTCGGTCACGCCCGTTCCTTCGATGCACACATAATAGGCGCTCGCCGTCTCGCGCTTGAGCTCGGTTTCCTCGCCGGGCCGCAACAGCTGGGCCGAATAGTTCAGCGTCTTGAACACCGGCTCGCCGGTGACCGGGTTGACGAAATCGACCTTGATGCCCTCGTAAGGGTCGCCCTTCTCGTTGCGCAGGCTGTGCAGCATGTCCAGCACATCGGCGCCGCGATAATGGAACAGCGGTGCCGGCGAATGGCCGACGCCGCGCTGATGATCGACGAAGACCGGCTTGATGCCGCCGTGGCTGTACAGGTGCCGCGAATAGCCCTCGGCCACGGTGACCGCCTGGACGTTCTTGTTGCTCTGCGCGCCCGGCATATTGTGATCGACCCAGGCGGCGTCGAGGAATTCCATCAGCGGCCAATCCAGCGTGTCGATCCAGATCACCGGCTCCGAGGAATCGTTGCCGTGGTCATGCCAGGTGCCGTTCGGCGTGAGAATGAGATCGCCGCGATTGGCGGTGACGCGCTCGCCTTCGATGACGGTATAGCCGCCCTTGTTCGACAGGATGGTGCGGCTGGCATTCGGCGAGTGCAGATGCACGGGTGCAACATCGCCGGGATTGTAGATCGAGATGGCGCAGCGGATCGTGTTGGTGACCTGCAGGCGCCCGTTCAGACCGGGATTGAGCAGGAGAATGCTTTGCCGATCGGCGAATTCGATCGGCGAGACGTCGGCCTTGCTGGCGATTTCCGAAATTTGCTTGAGATAGCCGCTATAGTCGTTCCACTTCCAGAGATAGGGGAGCGTCTTCATCTGGTTCACGGCGACGCGGCCGGTGGCAAGTTGGCCCGATCCTTCGCCCGACGTTTCGCTGAACCACGGCCGCTGCGCCGGTGCATTGGCCTGGGTACGGATCCAGATATTGTGCTTGCCGGCTTCGCTGTTGATGGCCTCCATCAACTCGCGCGCTTTATTCGAAAGCCCGCCCGGGGCCGGGGCCTTCATGGTCACGGTGGCCATGACATCGTCTCCTTGCGGTCGAACCTATCCCTTGTCCTTGTGAGACCTCGACAAGCCGCTCAATATTGCGCCTGGCGCTGCACGGGGTTTTTGTCCAGGTCCTGTGTTTGGTTCACCTATAGTGGCTCGCCTAATTCTTTGCAAAGCGCCCGGGGCGGCGAAGCGCGATGCGTGCCCCGCGCAAATGCATAGCCCATGAAGAGCCTAACCCGACCGACTAGCCGGCGCCCAGAAAGTCGCGAATGGCGCGGGTGAATTCCGCCGGTCGGTCCATATTCGAGATATGGCCGGCACCGGGCAATTCGACGAAACGCGAGCCGGGAAGCTTTTCGTTAAGCTTGCGCATGGCGGGGGCGGGCGCATCCTTCTCGCCGACCATGAACAGAACCGGGCATTTAACGGTGCTGATCGCCGACGCGTAATCATGATCGGCAAGCGCCGCAGCGCAGCCGACAAACCCCTCGACGGGGGTGGCGCGGATCATGGCGCGGACTTTGTCGAGATGAGGCGGGTTCTTGGCGACGGTCTCGGGCGGAAACCAGCGGGCGATGGTCGGCTCGACAAGGGCCTCCATGCCTTGCTGTCGAGCCACCGCAATGCGCTCTTCCCATTGCTGAGTGCTCTGCGGCGTCGATTGGCATGGCGAATCGCAGACGATAATGCGCCCGAACCGCTCGGGATGCCTCTCGGCAAGACCGAGCGCGGTCGCGCCGCCCATCGACAGTCCGGCAAAATGGGCCGTCTTGATCCCGAGCGCGTCCATAAGGCCAAGCGCATCGGCCAGCAGCCTATCGAAGGGATATCGGCCCGCGGGCGCATCGGTCGCGCCATGGCCGCGCTGATCGTAACGCAGCACGCGATAGGAATCCTGCAGCGCCGCGGCTTGTTCGTCCCACATCGCGAGCGTGGTGGCGAGCGAATTGGAGAAGACAAGCCAAGGTGCCCCATCCGGCCCGTCGATCTGATAATTGATAGTGATGCCGTTCGCCTTGATTCTCATGACAGGTCCCAGCGTGTCGCCTATTGCGGCAAGAAGTCTTCGAGCAGCGCAAGCAGTTGTTGCGGCGCTTGCGCCGGCATGAAATGGCCGGCCTCTTCGATCAGCTCGAAGCGCGCGCCCGGAATCTTTTTGGCCAGTTCGGCGGTGCCCGCATGCGGCCGTACCGTGTCGTGGCGACCCGCGACGACCATGGTCGGGCAGCGGATCTGCGGCAGCATGTGCAACATATTTGTACGCGCCAGCGTGCGAAAGCCGAGTGCGAAGCCGACTGGATCGTTGCCGAGATAGCGCCCGAGATAGGCGTCGTAAGCGGCCCGCTCACCGAGCTGCGGCGGATAGGACAGCGCCAGCGTCGTCGGCAACGATGCTCGCATGCCCTCGCGCATGGCAAAGGCGGCGCGCTCGTCGAGCGCCGCGGCGCGGCTGGCATCGACGCCGGGCGCTGGATTGCACAAAACCAGCGCGCTGACCTGATCGGGATGCCGTTCCAGAAAGCGCAGCGACTGCGTGGCTGCGGCGGCGACTGTGACGAAGGAATAGGGCGGCGGCAGCCCGACGGCCTTGGCAAGCGCTTCGAAATCGTCGACCAGCATGTCATTGCTGAAATCGTGCCGCACCTTTTCCGAACATCCGGCGGCGCGCTGATCGTAGCGCAGCACACGAAAGCGCTCCGCCAATCGTGGTGCGACCGCATCCCACGAATGCAGCGTGCCGCCGAGCTCGTGCAGCAGCACGACCGAAGCTCCGTTTTTGCCGGCGAGTTCGTAGTGCAGACTCACTCCGTTGGCGTCCATGAACGGCAAATCTGTCTCCCCCTCAGAAGCCGAAGAGGCGGTCGAGCGAGTAAGGGCCACCGCCGTGAACCAAAACGACAAAGCAGGCGATGGTCCACATCAGCGTATATTCAAGCCCGAGCTGGTTCCAAAAATAGCGGCCGACACGCCAGCGCTCGACATTGGCGACCAGAAGGAAAACCAGAACCACCGCCGCAACCGGCCGCGTGAATAGACCAAGGGCGAGGAGGGGGCCGCCGACAAGCTGGGTCGCCGAAATCGCCGGTGCCCAGAATTTCCCCGGACGGTAGCCGCTTTCATCAAGCTGCTTGGCAAGCGCGGAGACACTCAGCGCACGCACGCCGGTATCGGCAAAGAGGCCGAACGTGTTACGCAAGCCGTGCGGCACCAGGGCGAGCC
The DNA here is from genome assembly GCA_021324465.1 of Hyphomicrobiaceae bacterium. Lineage (GTDB taxonomy): Bacteria > Pseudomonadota > Alphaproteobacteria > Rhizobiales > Xanthobacteraceae > BOG-931. The sequence continues at coordinate 28,893 of JAJPJB010000015.1, read as the reverse complement.
CCACTGCAACGCGCAGCAGCATGTCGGCGAATGGCGAAAGCGACTGCAACAGGTGAGACAAGGTTGAGCCAACCCACGCAGACAAGATTCGCGGCATCAATGCGCCATCAGCACCGGCAACTTCGCATTGGCGAGCACATAGCGCGTCGTGCCGCCAAAGATCATCTGCCGCAGACGGCTTTGCGTATAGGCGCCTTTGATAATGAGATCGCAACCGAGCTCGTCGGCTTTGGCGAGGATCACTTCGCCGGCTGGGCGCTTGCTCGCCTTCAGCGTAATCGTCTCCGACGCAATGCCGTTCATCCTTAGCGAGCGCGCCATCTGCTCGCCGCTCGGGCCGGCGACCGTTGCGCCTTCAACCGTGCAGATGGTGATGCGCTCGGCCATGCGTAGCAGCGGCATTGCATCCGCCATGCTGCGCGCCTGTTCGGTGCTGCAATTCCAGGCCACAAGAACATTGGTGCCGAGCGAGCGGGGCGAGGACGGCGGCGCGATCAAGACCGGCCGACCGCTCTCGAACAAGGCGGTTTCCAAGGTGATCATCGACGGGCTCTGCCACTCATCGCCCGGCCGCGCCAGCACGATGGCATCGAACACGCGGCCATAGCTGCCGACAAAATCGTGGCCGCTTGGCGCGTCCTTGAGCCAGGACCACGATAATGAAGCGGGGCCTTCGCCTGTTCGCTCCGGCAGTTGATGGCTTTGCATGAAGGAGCGGAACACCTCCTCCGCCTGCCGGACCATTTCCGCGTCGTTCTCCTTCACCGCGACCATGGTAAGCCCGCTGTCCGGGTCCATGGCGACCAGATCGGCAACCGCCGGCCGCAGCGAAAAGCCCTCGATGCAACTGCCGAATTTTCGTGCCAACAGCAGCGCCGTATCCAGCGCCGACGTCATAGCGGAGCCGTGTTCGGTCGGAACGAGAATGGCCTTCATGCGTGCGCCCACACGATTCTTTGCAAGACTTGGACAGCTGTTCCCAAAGCGCATACTGCCGCGCCGATTACCGGCGGACAAGGTGCCAAAGCGCCGTGATTTTTGCCGCCTTGCCAGCTTTGCAATGCTGCCGTCGCGGGATTAGTGCTGCGGCGCCTGTACCGCCGGTGTGGTGCCGCCGCTCCCGGGCTCGGCGCCGAAATCTTCCAGCACCGCAGCGAGCGCTTCCGGTCGGACCTTGACGCTGCCGGTGAACGGCCGATCGATTGCGATGATGATCAAAAGCTCGGAAAAGATCAGGAGCGCGAGCAGCCCAGTCATGAGGGTCTGTGCACGCAGATTTTGCGTACCGAAGAAAAAGGTGAAAACAATCGTGATAAGTGCACCGCCGAACAGGATGAACCACAAGATATCGGGGACAGCGCCTTCGGCGGCGACAAGTCTAGCGCGTCGCGCCTGCGTCATTTGGTCGAGTTGGTAGAGGATTTCGCTCAAGACCGGGTCGCCAGGCCGCTCGCCGCCGCCGGAGGAAAGGAGTTTGGCGTAGATATCATTGAGCGCCCGACGCGCGGCCCGGCTGCCGCCGACTTCGTTGCGCTCCATGGCGGGCCAGTCCTCGGCAATGGCAGTCCGCAAATAATTGGACAGGCCGGCCCGGAGCTCGGCTCCGGGTTTCCCGCCAAGACCGTCCGAGAGCCGGTAGATGGTCACGGCGGCGCCGGCCTCGCGCACCACGTCAGTCTCGGCGGCGTTGAATTTCTCCCAGACGATGATGATGGCGAAGGCCAGCAAGACCGCGTAGAGCACACCCACAGCAGCAAATTTGAAGCCGGCGATCTCGTTGTGGGCTGTCAGCTTTTCCAGCGCCACATAGCGGCGGACGAGGCTTGGCCCGCACATGGAGAGTGCGGTGCCCAGCCCGATAATGATGATGCCAGAAAGCCAAAGCGAATGGCTGGTCAGGTAATAGATCATCGCGTGCTCTGTAGGCGGCGCGCTCCCTGACGGCGCCTTGATTTTTCGCGACGCAACGCAACAAGTTCCGGACGAACCAACAGCCGTCCGACGGTTCGCAGCATCTGATAAACTGTACTTGATTCGCGGCGCAAAGACGTGCGCAGAGGGGGAAACGGGCGGCTCAAATGCGCAATTATGGCATCCGGCAGATGAGACCCGCGGCGCGAGTTCTTCTGATTTGTCCTGATTGCGGACATGAGAATGCCGAATTTGCCGAACCACTACGCAGCATGCGGGCCTATGCCTGCAACGGCGAGGACTGTGACTATATTTTCGAGCTCGCCGCTCCGCGGCAGCAGGGCGGAACAGGCTTTGCCGAGGCCTGGAAACGGCTTTACTCGGCGGTCTATGCGATGTGCGGCCACGGTGCGCGCTGATGGTCTGGGCGCCTGGCCCTCAAAAGCGCGGAGCGCCGGCGACTGCGTGCACGGCTCGTGCCACCGCTTTGACCAGTGCAACGGGATCGGTAAATGCGGGCACGCCCAGCGTCCGCAGCCGCTCGATTGCGGCCTCGGTAGTCATGCTGCGAGTTGCGGCATGGGCGGCGGCAAGTCCAACGAACAGTGGCTTTGGCAGCGGTTCCGCCCTGATCCATTCCACAAGGGACGCGATGCGCTCGGCCAGTGAGCGCGAGGCGATCACGGTCTGAAACACGATAGCCTTGATGTTGTGCCGCGCCGCGAGCATGCGCGCAATCTTCAGCCGCTGCGCCATGGTCTCATCGGGCGCGCCGCGCAGATTGTCCATAAAACTTGCCGCGCGAAGCCCATAGTCGGCGAGGAGGTCCATCATCGTCATGGCAAGCCCCGCGCCGGAGGTGACCAGCACCACATCGCCGTCAAGCTCGACAAGCTGAAAGCCGAGGTCGCGCGCGGTACGTTCGAGCGGGCTCATTGCGCGTTCGGCGAGCGCGCGGCTCATTGGAAACTGGTTCCGCTCGTGACGAAATTCGGCGCTGTCGTCGCGGATGATCTTGGCGTCGCAAGCAACGAGGCTGCCGCCGTCGGCAAGCGCCAGGGGATTGATCTCCAAGAGCTCCAGATCCTCTTGCTGTGTGAGCGCGGGGAGCCGCGCGGCATACCGTGCAATGCGCGCGGCAAGATCGGGCGGGAACAGTTTTGCGATGGCGGCGAAGATCGCATCCGGTCGGGCCGGGGTTGCAACGCGCGCAAGCCTGGCGGATTGCTCGACGTTTTCGCCGCCTTCGGGCGCGATCAGAATTTCGAGTCGCTGCCGTGTACCGTCGACGCGGACTGCGACGAAGACCTCGCGCAAGATGGGCACCGCCTCTTCAAGCAGAAGCGGCGTGTCGGCATCTTCGAGATTGGCAAGAATCAGACGCCGAGCCTCGCCCAAGCCGTCAGGCCGGTCGAATTTGCGCACCAGGCCGCGCTTACCGCGCCTGCCTTCGAGGAGTTGCGCCTTGAGCACGAAGCCGCGCCAATCCGCGGCCTCGGCGGGCACATCCTCGCCCCCGGCGAGCAGCACGCCGCGCGGCACGGCGAGCCCGTGGCGGCGCAGCAGAACTTTCCCATCGGCTTCGGTGAGACGCATGGCTAGACTTTCATCGGGCGGACTGTCGCCCCTCAGGACTTTATCCCATGCCCGGTCCCTCGATGGCGGATGATTTGCGCCTGCCGTTCCTTGCTGCCGAGCCGTGGCGGGTCGCGGTGATAAGCCCGACCGGGCGCTATGCCCGCAATCAGGTCGCCGGGATGCTGGAGGCCGGCACGCCACTGATCGCCGGCGTCGCGCTCGGCCGCGGCGGCAGCACTTTGGATGGCTTGCCGCTCTACGACCGCGTTGCCGACCTTCCGATCACGCCGAATATCGCGCTCATCTACACGCCGGCGGAAGGGGTGCGCGAGGCCATTGCCGAATGCACCGCGGCGCGGATTCCGACCATCATGGCGGCCGCCGAATATGTGCCGGTGCATGACGCGCTCCCCGCTGCGGCGGCTGCGCGCGCCGCGGGCGGCTGGCTCATCGGTCCGAATACGCTCGGCGTCTTCGTGCCGGGCAAAGGCCTGCTCGGCTCGATTGCGCCGAGTTTTTGCAGTCGGGGCAGGCTCGCGGTGATCGTGCGCAGCGGCACTGTGGCGCTCGCTCTGGCGCGGCAATTGACGCTCGCCGGCGTCGGTCAGCGTATCGTCGTCCATATCGGCGGCGACAGCGTGATCGGGCGCAATCCGCACGAATATTTGCAGGCGCTTGGCGGCGATGAAGCGACGGCGGCCGTGCTCTATTGCGGCGAGATCGGCGGCGACAAGGAATATGTTTTTGCGCAAGCCGCGCGCGGCTTCGCAAAGCCGGTCATCGCCATGGTAGTCGGGCGCCAAGCACCCACGCAGAAGCGGATGGGACATGCGGGCGCCCTTATCGATGGCGTCCGCGAAAGCGCGGCCGCAAAGCTCGAAGCGCTTGCCGACGCCGGCTGTTTGATCGCGAAGAATCTCGAGGACGTTGTATCGATCGCCACAAGGCTCGGCTTGGACTGACCGCGACCGGCTCAGGGCAAAAACTCAGCCATCAGCGGCTTGAGCCGAAAATTGTCGCGGGCGCTGAAGTACCGTCGGAAGCCAAGGTGTGCGGTCCGCAGATTGCTCGACCGAACAACTGCGGAATGCTAGCGTCCTGACCAGCCAAACGCCATTCTATCGGGCGGCTCCGGGCTGCAAGACAGCTTCTGAAAAGACCTTCGGATCGAGCAATGAAATTGCATTGGTCGCCGCGCTCGCCCTTTGTGCGCAAGGTCATGATTGTCGCGCATGAACGCGGGATCATCGATCGTCTCACCTGCATGCGCACGGTTGCCGCAACCGCCAAGCCGCATGCTGAGCTGATGAAAGACAATCCGCTCTCGAAAATACCGACCCTAATTCTCGATGACGGCACGGTGCTTTACGATTCGCGGGTCATCTGCGAATATCTTGATGCGATCGACGGCATGCCGAAGCTGTTTCCACACGAGCCCAAGGCGCGGCTGCTGGCCTTGCGCCGTCAGGCGCTGGGCGACGGCTTTCTCGACATGATGGTGCTCTTGCGTGACGAGCGCATGCGCACGCAGCCGTCGCAGGCGCATATGGCGAGCACTGCGGTACGCAAACGAGCCATTCTGAAAAGTCTGGAAGGCGAGGCGGACTCGCTTATGCGGACGGCGTTCAGCATCGGCCACGTCGCGATCGGCTGCGCGCTGTCCTATCTGGACTTTCGCTTCGCCGATGAGGACTGGCGTAAGGATCACCTGCGGCTGGCCGATTGGCACGCGGCGTTTTCGGCACGCCCGTCGGTCCGCGCGACGCAGCCTGTGGATGACTCCTGATTCTCAGCCGAGCGTCGGATCAAGCACGATCTTGCCCTGGCCTTCGTTGGCTTCGACCATGCGATGTGCCCGCGCGGCTTGCGACAGCGGCAGCACGCACTCGATCTGCGGGTTGACTTTTCCTTCCGCCGCGGCCGCAAGGCAGTGCGGCAGATCGGACGGCGTATAGCCGGGCCGGCCGCGGATCGTGATCTGCTTGTGATAAAGATGGGAAAAATCGATCGTGACGTTGGGTCCGGCATGTGCGCCGGCCGTTACCAGCCGCCCATGCATGCCGATCGCGCGAAACGCGAGCGGCAGCACAGCCGGATTGGCGATGTTGTCATAGACAACGTCGACGCCCTTGCCGCCGGTGATCTTCATGACCTCGTCGAGCAGATTGCGGGTTGAGTAATTAATGCCGTGATCGGCGCCGAGCTTTTTGCCGATGGCGACGCGCTCATCCGAGCCGGCCGCGGCGATGACGCTGGCGCCAATCACGTTCTTGGCGATCTGGATGCCGATGGAGCCGAGATTGCCGCCGGCGCCCATGATCAGCACGGTCTCTTCGCGCTTGAGCTCGGCAACGTGGAAGAGCAGATTCCAGGCCGTCGGAACATGGCGCAGCACGACTGCGGCATGGTGGAAGTCGATCCCGTCGGGCAGGGCAACCGCGGCACAGGCCGGCACCACGACCCGCTCGGCGAAGCCGCCGGGACGTTTGATGCCCATCATGCCGCGCGGCCCGTTATAATCCCTGCCGTCCTCGGCGCAGATCTCAAGCGGCATGATGCCGGCGGCGGCAACGCGATCCCCGATCCGCCAGCGGGTGACTTGCGGGCCAATGGCGTCGACGGTGCCGGCACAGTCGACGCCGGGGATCAGCGGTAGCACGGGATTGCGAAAGGTCTCCTTGCCGGCGCGCAGGCTGACGTCGAGAACGCGATTGACGGTCGCGGCATGAACCTTGATGCGGATTTCGCCGGAGCGCGGCAGAGGGTCCGCAATCTCTTCGTAGCGCAGAACGTCGGGCGGGCCGTATTCGCGGAGGACGATGGCTCTCATTTGCGGGGTCTTCACTGGGCGGCCAAGCGGCCGGCGAGGAGGGGACCGAGTAATTGCACGGCTTGAACAGCCTATCTATGGTGCGCGCACGCTTTTGGTCCAGTGCCAAGGTCGAAGGAAGCGTGGTTGAAGGAAGTGTTGCGGACAATGGACGCGCTTGCCGACAAATTTGCCATTACCGAGCTGATCTATGCCTGGGGGCTCTATCGCGACCTCGGCAAGTGGAAGGAGCTGCGCACGACCTTCACCCATGACGGCCATATTTCGGTCTCCTGGTTTCGCGGACCTTTCGAAATCTTCGTCGAGCGCTGCCGGACAAGCTCGGCCGCCGGCCATACCTGGTCGCGGCATCATCTGTTTGCGCCGCTCATCAAGCTCGACAAAGCTCGAGCTGTGGCCGAGACCAGCGCAATTATCCGTGTTCGCCAGAAATTCGGCGCCGTCGACGTCGACCTCACCTCGTGCTCGCGGTTCCTCGATCGCGTCGAGCGCCATGCCGGCGGTTGGCTGATCGCCGAACGCGCGGCGATCTATGAACGCGACCGACTCGATCCGGTCGAGCCGTCGCCTGAGTTCGACGCGCTGTTCGAAGCGGGCACCGCGCATTACCCCGAGCAATATCGTTATATGGCGTTTCGCATCGCGCATGCGGAGGGGCGCTCGCTTGCTCCGATCGTCTATCGCGACGGGGGTAAAGAGACCGCCGATCTTTATGCGCGATTCTCGGCCTGGCTCGCCGGCGGCACAGCCTGACGCGCAAGACAAGGACGATTTGGAGCTCTCGATGGCGGTCTATACCGATGTCACGGCGGAAGACCTCAGCCGCTTCCTTGCCGGTTACGATATCGGCGAGCTGCTATCGTATAAGGGCATTGCCGAAGGCGTCGAAAACTCGAACTTCCTGGTCCATGCGGGGCGCGGCCACTACATTCTTACGCTCTATGAGCGACGTGTTGCCGAGCGCGATCTGCCGTTCTTTCTCGGATTGATGGAGCATTTGGCGACGCGCGGCATTACCTGCCCGCAGCCGGTAAAAAACCGCGAGGGCAAAGTGCTGGGGCGGCTTGCCGGCAGGCCGGCCGCGATCGTCACCTTTCTCGACGGCATGTGGATACGCCGACCGACTGCGGCGCATTGCGCGGCTTTGGGCGCGGCGCTGGCGCAGCTGCATCTCGCCGGCGCCGGCTTCCCGATGCAGCGCGACAATGCGCTGTCGGTCGCCGCCTGGCGACAGCTCTACGAGCTTTGCCGAAAGCGGGCGCACAATGTGGATCATCATCTGGAGACACTGGTCGGCGCCGAACTCGACGCATTGGAGCGGCAGTGGCCACGCGGCTTGCCGCAAGGCGTCATTCACGCCGATCTGTTCCCCGACAATGTTTTCTTTCTCGGCGATCGATTGTCAGGACTGATCGATTTCTACTTCGCCTGCACCGACACATTGATGTATGACGTTGCGATCTGCCTGAATGCGTGGTGCTTCGAGCCGGACCATTCCTATAACGTAACCAAAGGCCGTGCACTGCTTGCAAGCTACGCCAAGACCCGCGCCCTGGCCCGGCAGGAATGGGACATGCTGCCGTTGCTCGCGCGCGGCGCGGCGTTGCGCTTTCTGCTGACGCGGCTCGTCGACTGGCTCGACGTGCCGGCCGGCGCCTTGGTCAGGCCAAAGGATCCGCGCGAATATGCGCGCAAGCTTCGTTTTCATCAGAAGGTCAAAAGCTTTCGCGATTATGGAGTGATCGAACCATGAGTGCAGGACCGACGCATCGGCCGCCCGTGCTGCCTCATGTCGTTATTCACACCGACGGCGCCTGTTCGGGAAATCCCGGCCCGGGCGGGTGGGGCGCGATCCTCACCTTCGGTGATCGCGAGAAAGAGCTCAAAGGCGGCGAGGTGAATTCCACCAATAACCGCATGGAGCTGATGGCGGCGATCTCGGCGCTCGAGGCGCTCAAGCGGCCGTGCCGCGTCGATCTTCACACCGACAGCGAATATCTGCGCAACGGCATCATGTCATGGATCGCGAAGTGGAAACGCAATGGGTGGCGCACGGCCGACAAGAAGCCGGTCAAGAACGTTGATCTGTGGCAGCGCCTCGACAAGGCGCTCGGCCAGCACGAGATCCGCTGGCATTGGGTGAAAGGTCATGCCGGCCACGACATGAACGAACGCGCCGACGAGCTCGCACGCGCGGCGATTGCCGAAATTCGCACTGCCGGGCGCGTCGCACGCTAGGTCGAGTGTATGCGCTGGTCCCCGCAAAGACGGGGACCAGCGCGAGATAGTTGCTTTCGCGGGAATGAGCGGATGAAGAGGAATTTTCAGAGCGACTTGAGCAGATTGTCCGCCCCAGAGATATCGGCTTTGCCGGGCGCGTCCTCGACATTGAGCGTCTTCACCACGCCGTTCTCGACGACCATACAATAGCGTTGCGACCGCACACCGAGCCCGCGCTCGGTCAAGTCCGCGGTCAGACCCACCGCGTTGGCCCAACTGCCGCTGCCGTCGGCGAGAAATTCAATGCCGTCGCCGCCGGACGCTTTCTTCCACGCGTCCATGACGAACACGTCATTGACGCCGGTGACGGCGATCGTGTCGATACCCTTGGCTTTGATCGAAGCGGCATTTTTCACAAAGCCTGGCAGATGGTTCCTATGGCAGGTCGGCGTGAAGGCGCCGGGCACGGCAAACAGCACGACCTTCTTGCCCTTGAACAATTCGTCCGTGGTCATCGGCTTCGGCCCATCGGCCGTCATCACCGTAAAGGCGCCGTTGGGTACGCGGTCGCCGACCTTGATAGCCATGATCTCAATCCTCTCACGTTTTCTATGAAATGACGCCACCCGGGCGGCGGCGGCATAAATTAGAGCATGATCGCGAAAAGTGGAAACCGGTTTTCGGGCACGATCATGCTCATGAAAATCCCGGCGCATTAATCGAGACGGACAGGAACTTCGATGGCGTCGTCGCCGGACACGGCGGTGAGCGTCAAGCTTGCACCCTGCGCTTGCGCACCAGGCGGCAGACCCTCCAGGTCGAAGGAGAATTGCCGTTTCCTTGCGCTCCTGTCGCCTGTCGGTTCGGGCAGCGGCAATGACCAATCCGGCGTCGGTCCTTCGGCGAACAGGTCGACTTGCGCGCCCGCGGGCGCCGCGACCTCGACCACAACGCGATCATGGCCATCGCCCGGCACGCGATGGGCGGAAAGGATCGCGAGGCCCTTGTCCGCAATGGGCCTGTCCGCGACGGCCCGGTCCGCGATAGCCCTTATTGGAATGCTCTGGCCCAATGCGACGCGGCGGGGCACGCGGATTTCGGCCCGTTCGATCGCCATGTCTTCGGCGCCGTTGCCGCTGAGCGAAAGCTTGAGATCCGATTCAACCGGCACGCAAATATTGCTGCAGACGTCGTAACCGAGCTTCAGCCGCAGTGAAGATTGTTTTGCTGCATTCGCCGGCTCGACCCGCAATGGCAGGATCACATGATCGAAGTAGCCGATCGAATTGCCGCCGGCGCCATCGGGAAACCGCTCGGGCGCCGGCCACAGTACCGTGACAGATTTGACATTGTCGGAGCCGGAGAAGTCGAGCTTGGGAGGCGCGCCGGAATCGCCGGGGTCGCGCCAATAGGTATGCCAGCCCGGATCGAGCCGAATCTCGACGCCAGCGCGCAGCACCGTGGCGCCGGCATTCTTGACGGCCGACCCGGCGATCAGCCGCGCCGCCGTATGCAGCTGGGCATCCCAGTCGGAGGCATCCTGTGCCCAGGCAATAGATAACGTGGCGGACGGATACGATGCGCCGCCGCATCCGATCAGTGTCGCCGTCGCAATTGTTAACAAAACGCGTTTCGACATGGCTCCTGCTGTTTATGGCGAAGCGTGGCTGCGTGCCACTGACATGATTGTGACATTGGGGACCAACCGGAACTCGACGGCAAGGCAACATGCCACCGGTGCCAAAATTTGGGCAATATGGCTCAGTGCGTATCGTGAACTTTTATTGGCGTCGTTCGTTTGCAAATGCGGATCGATGGGCTAACCTTTCCCCATGAAATTGCCGCGCGCCACATCGCAGAAGAGCCGGCGCCGAGGATATCTCGACGGCCAGATGCTGATCGCCATGCCGGCGATGTTGGATGAACGTTTCGCGCGGTCGCTGATTTACGTCTGTGCTCATTCGTCAGAAGGCGCCATGGGCATTGTCGTCAATAATCCGGCGCCGAACATCAACTTTTCCGACCTGCTGGTGAAACTCAACGTCATTCCCGCAGCGGATGTCATTCAGTTGCCCACGCGCGCCGGCGTGGTCAAGGTCATGCGCGGCGGTCCTGTCGAGACCGAGCGCGGTTTCGTGCTGCATAGTTCCGATTTTTTCATCGAAAACTCGACGCTGCCGATCGACGACGGCATCTGTCTCACCGCGACAATCGACATTCTCAAGGCAATCGCGCGCGGCGACGGGCCGGCCAGCGCGATCCTGGCGCTCGGTTATGCCGGGTGGGCCCCAGGCCAGCTCGAACACGAAATCCAGGGCAATGGCTGGCTGCATTGCGCCGCCGACCCCGAACTTATCTTCGGCACCGATATCGGCGGCAAATACGAAAAGGCATTGAAGAAGATCGGCATCGATCTGGGCATGCTGTCGAACGAAGCCGGACACGCTTAGCGGCAATCAGTGAATGGCCAATCAGAACACCTTGGTTCTGATCCCCGATTGATGATGCTTGACACCTGAGGAGTCCGGCTCCAGCAGCGCCCGCGCTCGTTCGGCGCTCATCGGTTCGCCAAAAGCATAGCCTTGCGCGTATTCGCAGCCGAGCTGAAACAGCTCGACCGCGTCGGAATCCGTCTCGGCGCCTTCGGCCACGACATCCATGCCCAGATCGTGGGCGAGCGTGATGATTGAGCGCAGAATCACCGGCCGTGTGCCCTTGGCCGTCGTGCGTACGAAGGACTGGTCGATCTTGATCGTGTCGAAAGGAAAGCGCTGCAGATAAGACAGCGACGAATAACCGGTGCCGAAATCATCCAGGGCCAGGCCAGCGCCAAGCTCGCGAATTCGCTGCAGCATCTGTGCAGCGTGCTCGGGATTTTCCATGACGACGGATTCGGTGATCTCGAGCTTCAACGATCCGCGCGCCAGCGGCGAGCGCGCCAGCACCGTGCGCAGGTCCTGAATGAGATCGTGCCGCAGCAATTGGCGCGAGGACACGTTGACGCTGGCGAATAGCGGCTCGCGCTGCCGCAGCGTCCGCTGCCAGGTCGACAGCTGGCGCGCGGTACGATCGAGCACGAACAGGCCAAGCTCGACGATCAGCCCGGTCTCTTCGGCAATATTGATGAATTCGATCGGCGACATGCGACCGAGCTTTGGATGATTCCAGCGCGCCAGCGCTTCGAAACCGGCAACGGCGCGATCGTCGAGCCGCACGATCGGCTGATACAGAATGCTGATCTCGTCACGCTCGATCGCGCGTCGCAAATCGGATTCGATCGACAGCCGATCGGTCTTGCGCGCCCGCATGGCGACCTTGAACACGTCGATGCGATCGCCGCCGCCGCGCTTGGCATGATACATCGCAAGCTCGGCATCCTTGAGCACTTCCTCGGCGTCCCGCGGCTCGCTCTCGGCGAGCGCCAGCCCGATCGATCCGGTCAGGAAGATTTCGCGATCACGGAAGGTGATCGGGGCACGCAAGGTGCGCCGGATGGTTTCGGCAAAAGCCGTGATGCGGGCGGAATCCTTTTCGGACAATAGGATGAGGCCGAATTGATCGCCGGACAGCCGCGCCAGCGTGTCCTGCGGCTTGATCAGCCGGCCAAGGCGCCGCGCCAGCGTCAGCAGAATGGAATCGCCGACCGCCATGCCGACAGAATCGTTGACCTGCTTGAAACGATCGAGATCGATCACCATCACCGTCGGCCGGATTGCCGCATCGGTCTTGGCGAAGCCAAGCACTGCTTCGAGCCGGTCGAGGAACAATTCGCGATTGGGCAGCCCGGTCAGGTTGTCGTGCACGGCATCGTGCAGGAGCCGTTCCTCGGCGGTCTTGAATTCGGTCACGTCTGTCAATGTGCCAACCAGGCGGATGACTTCGCCATCGGAGCCCACGACGGGCCGTGCGCGCAGCGCAAACCACAGGTAATGGCCATCATTGGTGCGTAGGCGAAAATCCTGCGACACGCGGCCGCGCCGCTGTTCGAGCACGCCGTCGAGGGTGGCGCGAAAGCGGTCGCGGTCGAGCTGATGCAGAACATCAAGCCATTTGACCGCCGGGCCTTCGAGCGAGCCGCGGCTCAAGCCGAGCGCGGCCTCGGTCTCGGGGCTGGTATAGACCTTGTCCGAGGCGACATCCCAGTCCCAGATCATGTCGCCAGCGCCGGTCAGGGCGAGCGCGCGGCGCTCGACATCGGAAACAATGCCACTGGTCGCGCCGCCGGCAAATGCGTGCTGCATCACCGTGAAGCCGATCAGCATCACGATAAGCACGAGTCCGCCGAGCAAAGCGGGACCGACAATATCGTTGGTGAGAAAGCCCAGTACGGTCATCGCCGCCCCGACCACCCACACGACCAAAAGCAGCCAAGTCGGAATCAGCATCACGGCGCGATCGTAGTCATGGGTGGCAAGGTAGATCACCAGCGCAAAGCCAAGCACCGCGACCAGAAACAACGAGATCCGGGCAATGCCTGATGCGACCGCTGGCGAGAACAGGGCGACTGCCACCAGCGCACCCAGGAAGGCAAGCCAGCCGACGGTGATATGCGCATAGCGCACGTGCCAGCGATTGAGGTTGAGATAGGCAAACAGGAAAACCAACAGGGTCGCCGCCAGAATCGCCTCGCCCGAGGCGCGCCAGATGCGTTCGGCACTGGACGACATGTCGAAGACCTTCGGCCAAAAACCGAAGTCAATGCCGATATAGACCAGCACCGCCCAGCCCAGCGCTGCGGCGGCCGGAAACATCACGCTGCCCTTGACCACGAACAGGATGGTCAGGAACAGCGCGAGAAGACCGGCAATGCCGATGACGATGCCCTGGTACAGCGTCAGCGAGTTGACTTTGTCTTTGTAGGCGTCCGGCTCCCACAAATAGAGTTGCGGCAGATTGTCAGTGCGCAGCTCCGCGACAAAGGTAATTACGGTGCCCGGATCGAGTGTGACCCGGAATATATCGGCATTGGCATTGTCCTGCCGTTCCGGCGGATCGCCCGAAGAGGGTGTGATCGCGACGATGCGGGACAGTCCGAGATCGGGCCAGAGCAGGCCCGAGCCGACCATCCGGTAATGGGGAGCAACAATCAGCCGGTCGATCTGCTCTTCACCGTTATTGGCGAGGGCGAAGATCGCCCAATTGGCGCCCCCGGTCCTGCCGCCGGCGCGCGCGCGAACCTCGATGCGGCGAATGATGCCGTCCGCGCCGGGGGCCGTGGAGACCGAGATGCGATCGGCTTCGGTGTGCTGGAACTCAACCGCGTCGGTCAGATCGATTGCTGCAGCGTCGGTGCGGACATTGATCGCGTCCACGGCACGGGCCGCGCTGATCCCTGTGAGGGTCGCAAGCAGAAGCGCTACCAATGCGCAAACCGGCGCAGTGCCTGAACGTGCGGCGCGCAAAATTGCCAAAGACGACCTCCGAGGCCGGCAACCGGCGCCACTTGCGCCGCAATAACGGCTCCCCGACTGAGTACCTAGCGGGCTTTGCGCCGAATTCACGACCGGCCGCTGTGGTGTGTCGTTCCAGCCGACCCGACGCGCCAGCCGCGTGCGCCGTAAGCGCAACCTTAGTAGCGGCTGGCCGCTCGCAGGGCAAGAATATTCCCGTTTACTTTCAAAGGGTCAGAACCATTTCTGTCGACGTGGTTGCCGGATCCGGGGCGCGCCGCATCGCGCTGCTTGGTTGTGACAAGCCCGATGCTGGCGGTTAAGGTTATGAAACGGGAGAGAAGCATGCCGGCCTTCGACGAAGACGAGACGCCGAAGAAGAAGACGGTGCATGAGATCGGTCAGGATCTGACCCTGCTTTCGGCGGCAGAGCTCGCGGAGCGAATTGCGCTGCTGAAGGAGGAAATCGCCCGACTGGAGGCCGATATTGCGAAAAAGCGCGCAGTGAAATCGGCTGCTGATCAGTTTTTCAAGAAATGATCGGTTTTCAGCGGCCTTGGTTCCGAATGAACTGGCGCCGCCGTGCGGCTCCTGCTAGTTCTGAAGAAGATTCGACAAGTTTTTGAGATTCCTTAACCTTTTGTTAAGCTTTCTCGTTCATTACAAAAGCATGTCCATCTTCTGGACATTGAGTGGCTCCTGTCCACTCTGTTTGACGCCTCCCTGTTATCACCTTGAGCCGCCGGCAACGGCGGCTCTTTTTTCATGTTCAAGCAGGTTTTTGTTCGGGACACTTTGTCATCCGGTCGTTTGGTCATCCGGTCGTTTGCCGCTGGCAACTATGTCAGCAGCTTTAAGTCCCGTAACGCTGGACAGCGCGCGCGCCGCGCGCGATGTTTGAGGGGGTGTGAGGCGTATATGTCGGACAAGCGTGCAGTGGAAGTTGGTGCGGTCTCCTTCAGTGAGCGGCTTGCGAGTTCCCAAATGTTCGCGACGCTGTTCCGCGATGGTATGGCGCTGGTCGAAGAAACGGCGGCCTATCTCGACGGTGCAGGGCGGCTGGAATCCAAGAAGCTGGAACGGGCGGCAAGCCTCGTCTACGCCACCGAGAGCATGCGGCTGACGACGCGGCTGATGCAACTCGCCTCCTGGCTGCTTTTGCATCGCGCCGTCAAAGAGGGCGAGATGACGCTCGCCCAGGCCAACAAGGAAAAAGGCAAGGTCCGGCTTGCGGCGTGCGAGCCGGGCGATGCCAAATCTCTCTCCCTGCTGCCGGAAAAGCTTCAGGCATTGATTGCCCGCTCGACCAAGCTGCAGGCCGAGGTGCGCCGGCTTGACGCAACGATGCATGCCGCGCCGGATTTGAAAGTCGCGCAGGACAATCCCGTCGAGCGGCAACTGGGGCTGTTGAAGGCGGCGTTTGAATCCGAGGCTTAGGCGCTCGTCCGCGGCGCGTGGCTTATTTCTTTAGGAAGCCTTCGAACTTCTTCTGGAAGCGGGACAAACGGCCGCCACGGTCGACCAGATGCTGCTGGCCGCCGGTCCAAGCCGGGTGGGACTTCGGATCGATATCGAGGTGCAGCGTGTCGCCGGGCTTGCCCCAGGTCGTGCGCGTGGTGAATTCGGTTCCGTCGGTCATGACGACCTTGACGGTGTGATAATCGGGATGCGTATTCGGCTTCATGGCATCGTCTAGGCTGGCGGTTTTCGGGAAATTGGCCGGCTGTATAACGCGTTGGCCATGCCTCGACAAGCCAAGGCTGCGTTCATTTGGCCGCGGCCAGCCTGCATTGCCAGGGCGCGGCTCAGGGGGCATTGTCCGGCCGACCCGATAGGGGCGGCTACAAGGGCTGCCGCAGCGTCGGTCCTGCCTGACGCTCGCCCACTCGCTCATTTGCATGCCAAGATGAACCTGCGCGCTCAGAGCATTTTGCATTCGCCAGACGAAGCGGCCGGGGCCGCGCCGCCGGAAATTGCGGCGACGATCGAAGCGCGCGCCGCGCCGGCCGTGCCCGCCGAACCGGCCAGACGCAAGCTCAATCTGCGGCCGCTCACCTCGCTCCTTCCCTATATCCGGCGTTACCGGGGCAGGGCGCTGGCCGCTCTCGGCGCGCTGATCCTGGCAGCGTTGACCACGCTGATCGTGCCGATTGCAGTACGACGGATGATCGATTTCGGATTCACCGCGCGCGGCATCTCGCTGATCAACAGCTATTTTCTGGTGATGATCGGGGTGGCCGCGGTGCTCGCCTTTGCCAGCGCCTCGCGCTATTACCTGGTTACGACGCTTGGCGAGCGCATTGTCGCCGACCTGCGCAGCGATGTGTTTGCGCATCTGACCGCGCTATCGGCGGCCTTTTTCGACGAGGCTCGAACGGGCGAAATGGTGTCTCGCCTGACCGCCGATACGACACAGATCAAGGCGAGCGTCGGATCGTCGCTTTCGGTTGCGTTGCGCAACTTCGTCCTGTTTGTCGGCGCCGGCATCATGATGGTGGTGACGAGCCCAAAGCTGTCCGGCTTTGTGCTGGCGGCGATCCCGATCATCGTCCTGCCGCTCTACGCCTTCGGCCGCGCGGTGCGCCGCCGCTCCCGCTTTGCCCAAGACACGCTCGCCGAGGCGTCCGCCTATGCGGCCGAGTTGATCGGCGCCGTGCGCCTGTTGCAGGCCTTCACCAATGAGCGGCTTGGCGTCACGCGCTTCCGGCAGGCTGTCGAACAGGCTTTTTTGGCGGCGCGCGACTCCATCCGGGCGCGGGCGCTGCTGACCGGCTTGGCGATCTTCCTTGTTTCGGCGAGCGTGGTTGTCGTGCTGTGGATCGGCGCGCGGGAAGTGCTGTCGCTGCAGATTACACCGGGCCGGCTCAGTCAATTCATACTCTATGCGGTGCTTGCCGCGAGCGCGCTCGGATCGCTGTCGGAAACAGGCGGCGAGGTTGCGGCAGCCTCTGGGGCCGCGGAGCGCCTGTTCGAGATCCTCGCGATCAAGCCCGCGATCTTGCGCCCGGCGCGGCCGCTTCCGCTGCCCACACCTCCGCGCGGCGAGGCCGCATTTACCAATGTCAGCTTTGCCTATCCGCGGCGACCCGGCGTTTCCGCTTTGAACGGCGTCTCGTTCAGGGTGCGGCAGGGCGAGAAGCTGGCGATCGTCGGGCCTTCCGGCGCCGGCAAGAGCACTGTCTTTCATCTCTTGCTGCGGTTCTACGACCCGGCGTCGGGTCGTGTCACGTTCGACGACGTCGCCTTGACCGATCTCGATCCGTCTGACCTGCGCGCGCGGATCGCGCTCGTGCCGCAGGACAGCGTGATGTTCGCAAGCTCGGTGCGCGACAATATTCGCTTCGGCCGCCCCGAGGCATCCGATGCCGAGGTCGCCCGCGCGGCCGAGCATGCCTACGCCGCGGGCTTTATCGCTGCGCTGCCGCAAGGCTTCGATACGCCGGTCGGCGAGCGCGGCGTCACGCTCTCTGGCGGCCAGCGCCAGCGTATCGCGATTGCGCGCGCCATTCTGCGCAATGCGCCGCTTCTCCTTCTCGACGAGGCCACCTCATCGCTCGACGCCGAAAGCGAGACGCAGGTCGCCGCCGCGCTGGCCGATCTCATGCGTGAGCGTACGACCGTTGTGATCGCGCATCGCCTGGCCACGGTGCTGTCATGCGACCGCATTCTGGTAATGAACGAGGGCCGCATCGTCGAGGAGGGGACACACCAGACGCTGGTTGCCGCCGGCGGCCTTTATGCGCGCTTGGCGAAGCTGCAATTTCAGGACGTCTAGCGGCTAAATTAAGGACGCCAGCTCATGCGGTGCACTGGCCGGCCGCTGATCGGATTTTTGCCGGCACCGCTGACGACAAATCCGCATTTGTTATAAAAGCGAATGGCGCGCGCATTGTCGGTATTTACGTCAAGATCGAGGCCGGAAGGCGAAATGCGCTTGGCCTGCCCAATCAACGCCCCGCCAAGGCCCGAGCCCCAGTGCTCAGGCGCCACCACGATCTGATCGAGGTAAAGCGTATCGGCGTCGACCGTGACGAAGCCGAGGATCTCGCCGGCGCGCTCCGCCACGATGATTTCGGCGGCAATCACGATCTCGTTGCGCCAGCGCTGCCGCCACCATTCGAGCCGTTCGGCGAAATCGATCCGCGGATAGGCGGCCTGCCAGCTGCGCAGCCAAAGCGCGATGGCCTGTTCTTCGTCGCGCGCCTCATAAGGCCGCAGCGTCATACGCGAGAGATCCGTCACGGCGCGACGGCTTCCGTTTCTTTGCCGGCCTGTTTAAGGAGCTTCAACAGCTCGCGATGCATCGTCTCGTTGCCGGCAGCGACATGGCCCTTGGCGAGAAACGCGTCACCGCCATCGAGATCGCTGACAAAGCCACCCGCTTCGCGCACAAGCAGCGAGCCGGCGGCCATATCCCAGGCAGACAAGTCGCGCTCCCAATAAGCATCGAAGCGACCGGCGGCGATCCAGGCGAGATCGAGCGTCGCCGCGCCGAGGCGGCGCAAGCCGGCGAAGTTCTGCTGCGCGGCGGCGATTTCCTTGCGCGCCAGCGCCAGATCGCCGCGCCCGTAATGCGGCAGGCCGCAGGCGACGACGGCGTCCGCGAGGCGCTGCCGTCCGGCGACGCGAATGCGCTGGTCGTTGAGGAAGGCGCCCTTGCCGCGCTCGGCCACGAACATTTCATCATTGGCCGGATTGTAGACCAGGCCGGCGACAACCGCGCCATTGCGCTCGAGCGCGATTGCGACGGCAAAATGCGGAATGCCGTGCAGGAAATTCGTGGTGCCATCCAGCGGGTCCACGATCCAGCGATGGGTCTTGTCGCTGCCTGTGCGGGTGCCGCCTTCTTCGCCGAGGAAGCCGTAGTCAGGACGCGCTTTGGCAAGCTCCTCACGCACGATCTCCTCGGCGCGGTGATCGGCGGCAGTAACGAAATTGCGCGGCCCCTTAAGCGAAACCTGCAACTGCTCGACCTCGCCGAAATCGCGCTTGAGGTGGCGCCCGGCGCGCAGGGCCGCCTTGATCATGACATTGAGCACTGCGGAATGAAGCATGTCGGCTGCGGCGCAATAACATCACCAGTGGACGCTTCGCCTAGCCTTGGCGCCGCTTCCGTGCAAGCGCAAAGGTGGTCGGCGCATGGAAGGTGGGAACTGGTTGCCCGTAAGGACATGCGCAAAATTTGACCTACCGCAAAGCGCCATTTTGCAGGTCCTGAGCGGCTTTTTGCGCGTCAAGCCAGATCTTGGCCGCTTTCTCGCCGGCGGCGCGGGTGGCCGGATCGAGCTTATCGACAAAATCGTCGAGCTGGAGATTGGTTTCGCCGTTGGCGCGGGAGATCAGGTGCCATTTGGTGGCATTGATCGGGCTGACCGGCGCGCCGCGGCCGGTGGCAAGAATGATGGCAAGCCGATCCTGCGCGATCGGGCTGTTGTGCAATGCCGCCTTGTGAAAGATCAGCGCCGCGGCGGCTTCGTTCTTCGGTACCCCATCGCCGTTATAGAGCGCGATGGCGTATTCCACCTCGGCGTCGGTGTTGTCGGCGAGCGCGGCCTGCGCCCAGAGCTTGACCGCCTCGTGCATGTCCTTCGGCACCCCCCGGCCTTCCTTGTAGAACGTGCCGAGCGCGTATTGCGCGTCCGGACTGCCGGCGTCGGCGGCGATGCGCAGCAGTTCGGCGGCGCGCTTAAAATCCTGCGGGAACAGCTGCCCCTCAATGTACAAAAGCGCCAGATCGTACGCGGCCTGCGGATGGCCGAGCTTGGCGGCGGACGCCAGCCATTTGGCGCTGGCTTGCCGATCGCGCGGCCCGGCGCGGCCGTTGAGCGCAAACATTGCGAGCGCGAACATTGCATTGCTGTCGCCGCGTGCGGCCGCAAGCTTGTACCATTCCGCGGCCTTGGCGTCGTCTTTCGGGACGCCGAGACCATTGGCATAGAGCTCGCCCAAAAGCGTCATCGATTTGGGGTCGCTGTCTTGCTCAATGCGCTTCTCGGCCAGCGCGAAGGCGGTAAGGAAATAGCCGCGTTGAAATGCGCCGAATGCAAGATCGGGCGCAGCCGGTGTCCGGGCAGCGGAGGCTACCGGTGCGGCACCCTGGGCAAGATAGCCGGGCTTTGCGGCCGGCTTGGATCTCACCGTGGATGCTGGCGGGGCAGCCGACTGGGCGCAAGCGAGGTGCGGCCAGGCCGCCACGAGATTTGCGCCAAGCGCAAGCGCCGCCAGAAAAGGGATCGGTCGGGCGGGTATCATCGCAAAATCGGTGCGGCGAGATTTTCGGCGGCTGCAGCCACGGCTCCGGCAACGCCTTCGGGGGCGCTCCATATCCACTCACCGAGTGCTATGAAGTCGGCCCCCGTGCGTGACAATGGCGCAACCTCGTCGGGATGATCGGCGTGGCCGATGCACGGGATTTCGAAGAGTTCGGCCCACCACGCTAAGCGCTCTTTCAGTTCGGAAAGCGGCGGGCGCCGGCCGCGTCGATCGGGCTCGCCGAACATCACATAGTCTGCGCCAGATTCGCCGGCGAGCATGGCATCATGACGGCTGTGCAAGCCGCCAGCGCCGGCGATCCGGTCGGGCTTGAGCAAAGGAAGCGCCGCGACGAAGCGTTCGATGCCGCCAATATGCGCGCCATCGGCGCCGGCACGCGCGGCGATTTCGGGGTGCTCAGCCAGAAGGAGTGCGACATCCCGACGCTGGACGATCGCAGCCACCGCCTTGGCGCGATTGATCAGCGTGCGTTCATCGGCATCGGCCAGACGCAACAAGACCGCGGCGATGTCGCCGGCCGCCAAGGCCGCATCCAGGTCTTTGGCGAACGATACCGGGTCTTCGATCCGCGGCGTTACGAGATAAAGCCGCTGGCGCGGAGCGCCCTCGTTGGTCACGCCGCTTTCCGCTCGAGATCGGCCTTCCATTGACCAAGCGTCGCCAGGCCATTCATCATGGCGCGATGCCCAAAAGCACGCTGTGCGGCTGCGACATTCTCGGGCTTGCCCGACCAGGCCTTCTGCGGTGCGGCCTGCAAGGCGCGTCCATACGAGAAGGTGAGGCGCCAAGGCAGAGGACCCATCCTGTTCATGGCGTCGAGATGCGCGGTTGCTTCCTGGTCCGATTGGCCGCCGGACAGGAAGGCGATGCCCGGAACGGAGGCCGGCACGCAGGCCTTGAGGACGCGCAGCGTCTTGTCGGCGACTTCTTCGACCGAGGCGCGCTTTGCCGACTTCTTGCCCGGCACCGCCATGTTCGGCTTGAGCACCATGCCTTCAAGCGCGACGCGATTGTAGAACAATTGCTGGAAGGTCTCTTTCAACACCCAGGTCGTCACTTCGGCGCAGCGATCGATGTCATGGTCGCCGTCCATCAACACTTCCGGCTCGACGATCGGCACGATGCCTTCGTCCTGACAGAGCGCAGCATAGCGTGCGAGCGCATGCGTATTGGCACTGATGCAAGTATAGCTTGGCATGACATGCATCGGACCGACATCGATTACAGCGCGCCATTTGGCGAATTTGGCGCCGAGCCCGCGATATTCGACCAGCCGCTCGCGTAGGCCGTCGAGACCCTCGGTGACGACTTCGCCCGGACAGAACGGCAACGGTTTCGTGCCTTTGTCGACCTTGATGCCGGGCAGCGAGCCCGCCTTCTCGATCAGCTTGATCAGCGGCGTACCGTCTTTGGCATTCTGTCTGATCGTCTCATCATACAGAATGACGCCGGAAATATATTTGGACATGGCCTCGGTGCTACGGAACAGCATTTCGCGATAGTCGCGCCGCGTATCGACGGTCGATTCGACGCCGAGCGCATCGAAGCGCTTCTTGATGGTACCGGTCGATTCATCGGCGGCAAGAATGCCCTTGCCCGGGGCAACCATTGCTTCCGCGACTTCGTTGAGTTCGCTGAGATTCATCGCGTTCTCCTCGACATTCAGTGCCGGCGATCCGGCGAATTGGCTCTGCGCAGCCTAGCTGGATGACGCGGGAGCTACCATGAGGACCCGCACGCCTGGCAGCATCTTGCCCTCAAGCGACTCCAGGAACGCGCCTCCCGCAGTCGATACGTGGGTCAGCCGGTCGCGGACTCCGGCGACGTTCAGCGCCGCAACGGTGTCGCCGCCTCCGGCAAAGCTAACAAGCTTTTTTGCCTCGGTCAGTTCCGCCACCGCCTCCGCAACCGCAACCGTGCCGTTGTCGAAGGGTTCGAGCTCAAAAGCGCCGAACGGACCATTCCACACCAGCGTCTTGGAGCGGGCCAGTACCGCAACGACATGCTCCACGCTCTTGGGACCGATGTCGAGAATCATGTCCTCAGGCCCGACCGCGTCCACCGAGACCACCCGCGAGGGCGCATGCGCGGCGAATTTTTGCGCGACCACCGCGTCGACCGGCAAGACGATCTCGCGACGGAGCGATTCGGCTTTCGCAAGAATTTCGCGCGCATTGGGAATGAGATCGCTCTCGCACAGCGATTTGCCGATGGCCTTGCCCTGCGCAGCGAGGAAGGTGTTGGCCATGCCGCCGCCGATGATCAGGGTCTCCACCTTCTGCAAGAGATGGCCAAGCAGATCGAGCTTGGTCGAAATCTTCGCTCCGCCGACGATCGCCGCCACCGGATGTTCAGGCGTCTCAAACGCCCTCGCCAGTGCATCGAGCTCGGCCCGCATCGCGCGGCCCGGATAAGCGGGCAGATTGGATACGGTCACGATCGCGGTATTGGCGGCATGCTCGCGGTGGGCGGCGGAAAACGCGTCGTCGACGAACATGTCGCCGAGCGCGGCGAGCTTTCTGGCGAATTCCTTGTCGTTCCTTTCCTCGCCGGGATGAAAGCGCGTGTTCTCCAGGCAGAGAATGTCGCCGTTTCTCATCGCCGCGATAGCGGTTTGCGCCTTCGGGCCGATGCAATCTTCGGCGAAGGCAACCGGCCGTTTGATGATGCGGGCGACTTCGGAGGCAACCGGCCGCAGCGAATCCTTGGGGTTCGGCGCCTTGGGACGGTTGAGATGCGACAGCAGAATGACCTTGCCGCCCTTATCCGAAAGTTCAAGGATCGTCGGCGCGATCTCCTCGATGCGGGTCGAGTCGGTGATCCTGCCATCCTGCATCGGAACATTGAGATCGACACGGAGCAGAACACGTTTGCCTTTGACGTCGGCGTCGTCGAGGCTGCGGAATAAAGGCCTGGTCAGCACGCTGGTACCAAGGTCGCTCACGGATCACACCAATTTGCCCATGGCGACCGCAGTGTCGATCATGCGGTTCGAGAAGCCCCATTCGTTGTCGTACCACGACATCACGCGCACCAGGGTGCCATCGATCACCTTGGTCTGGTCGATGGCAAAGATCGACGAGTGCGGATCGTGGTTAAAATCGCTGGAGACGTTCGGATCCTCGGTGTAGCCGAGGATGCCTTTGAGCTGCTGCTCGGCGGCGCGCTTCACCGCGCCATTAATTTCGTCCTTGCTGGTCGGGCGCTTGGCCACGAACTTGAAATCGATGACTGAAACATTCGGCGTCGGCACGCGGATCGACACGCCGTCGAGCTTGCCGGCGAGCTCCGGCAGCACCAGCCCGACAGCCTTTGCCGCGCCGGTCGATGTCGGAATCATGTTAATCGCCGCCGCGCGCGCGCGGTAAAGATCCTTATGCAGCTGATCGAGCGAGGGCTGATCATTGGTGTAGGAGTGCACCGTGGTCATGAACCCCTTGTCGATACCGACTGCGTCATTGAGCACTTTGACGACGGGCGCCAGGCAATTGGTGGTGCAGGACGCATTGGAGACAACGACATGCGAGGTGTTCAGCTTGTCATGATTGACGCCATAGACCACCGTCAAATCGGCGCCATCGGCCGGTGCAGAAACCAGTACGCGCTTGGCGCCGGCCTCGAGGTGAGCGGACGCCTTCTGCTTCGAGGTGAAGATGCCGGTGCATTCCAGCGCAATGTCGATGCCGAGTTCGCGCCACGGCAGCGTTGAGGGGTCCTTGACGGCGGTCACTTTGATCGCGCCGTTGCCGCAGCTGATCGTATCGCCCTTGACCTTGACTTCGCCGGGAAAGCGGCCGTGCACGCTGTCATAGCGCAGAAGATGCGCATTGGTCTCGACCGGACCCAGATCGTTAATGGCGACGACCTCGATATCCTTGCGTTCGGCCTCGACGGCGGCACGTAGAACATTGCGGCCGATGCGGCCAAACCCATTGATGGCAACGCGTACCGACATTTTCCCGGTCTCCTTGACGCTGCCCCAAGTTGGCCGATCGGGCAGCCCTCCGCCCCAAAATGGCCAATCGGGCAGTTCTCGGTACTATGTATTCACAACCGTCATAATCGAGCCAACACCGTTTCGACCACCTTATCGGCGGTCAGTCCGAAGTGTTGGTAAAGGTCCTTGTAGGGCGCACTGGCGCCAAACCCGGACATCCCGATAAAAGTTCCCTCGGTTCCAATGATGCTATCCCAGCCCTGGCGGACGCCGGCTTCGACCGCGACATTGAGCTTCGCCCGGCCAATGATCGTTGAGCGTTCTGCCTCGGGCAGCGCGAGCAGGAGTTCAAAGCAGGGGACCGAAACAACACGCGCGGAAACCTTGCTCCTGGCGAGGAGCCGTTTTGCTTCCACCGCAATCGCGAGCTCGGAGCCGCTGGCAAACAGCGAAACAATCGCAACATCGTCCTCGGCCGCGATGAGCTCGTAAGCGCCCCGCGCGCAGCGATTTTGCTCGTCGAATCCCTGTCGCAATTGCGGCACGTTTTGCCGCGTCAGCGCGAGTACGCTCGGGCCGTCGCGCGATTGCAGCGCCAGTTGCCAGCACTCGACCGTCTCCACCGCATCCGCCGGGCGAAACACCTTCAGGTTCGGAACCGCGCGCAATGCGGCGAGGTGTTCCACGGGCTGATGCGTCGGACCGTCCTCGCCCAAGCCGATCGAATCATGCGTCATCACATGGATGACGCGCTGCCCCATCAGCGCTGCGAGCCGGATCGCTGGCCGGCAATAATCGGAAAACACCAGGAAGGTCCCGGCATAGGGAAGAATGCCGCCGTGCAACGCCATGCCGTTCATCGCAGCAGCCATGCCATGTTCGCGCACGCCATAGTGGATGAAGCGGCCAGAATAATCGGCTGCGCTCAGCGCTTTCATCGACTTCGTTCGCGTATTGTTGGAGCCGGTGAGATCGGCCGAGCCGCCGACCATTTGCGGCAGCGCCGCAGTCACCGCTTCGAGGGCGAATTCGGACGCTGAACGGGTGGCCATATCCTTCGGCGCCTGCGCAAGTTTCTGCTTGGCCTCGCGGACGGCCCTTGCCAACGCCTCCGGCAAGGTGCCCTTCAGACGCCGTTCGAATTCGATCCGCTTTGCCGGCTCAAGCGCGGCCAGACGCTGTGCCCAGGCCAGGCGTGCCCGCCTGCCACGCGTGCCCGCGGCACGCCACTGCTCGAGAATGCTTGCAGGGATTTCGAAAGGCGGCGCAGTCCAACCGAGCCTTTGTCGGGCGGCGGCGATTTCGTCCGCGCCCAGCGGAGCGCCATGGCATTTTTCTGTACCGCCCTTGGTCGGCGCGCCGAAGCCGATCGTGGTGCGGCAGGCGACCAGTGTCGGCCGTTGCGAGCGCCTGGCGGCTTCGATCGCCGCTGCGATTGCCGCTGGATCATGGCCGTCAATGCGGTTTGCCGCCCAGCCGGCCGATTCAAATCGCCTTACCTGATCGACGGAATCGGCGAGCGCGGTCGGCCCATCAATCGAAATGCCGTTGTCATCGTAGAGCACGACCAGCTTGTTCAGCTTGAGATGTCCGGCAAGCGCAATCGCCTCTTGACTGACGCCTTCCATCAAGTCGCCGTCGGAGGCGAGCACATAAGTCCGATGATCGACGACATCGCTGCCGAACAAAGCAGCCAGATGGCGTTCGGCGATTGCCATGCCGACCGCATTGGCGAGCCCCTGACCAAGCGGGCCGGTCGTAGTCTCCACGCCGGGAGTATGGCCGTATTCCGGATGGCCCGGCGTCAACGAGCCGAGTTGCCGGAAGCGCTTGAGCTCTCCAATCGTCATCTTCTCGTAGCCGAGCAGATAGAAGAGCGCATAGAGCAGCATCGAGCCGTGGCCCGCCGAGAGCACGAAGCGGTCGCGGTCGGGCCAGGCCGGATCGGCCGGGTCGAATTTCAGAAATTGCGTGAACAGGACCGTGGCGATATCTGCCGCGCCCATCGGCAACCCGGGATGACCCGACTTCGCCTGTTCGACCGCATCCATGGCCAAGGCCCGGATGGCGTTCGCCATGCGATCGTGCTCCGCGCGTGGGGCAGCACCGAAAGCGGGAAGACTTTGAGCCGGGGCGAGACTTGCGCTCGCCGCGGAAAGACGGTCCGGCATCGTCATGAGACTGGCCAAACGCGGCACAGGGACAGGGCGGCCGCGGTCACGGGAACAGGCGGCGCACAGATAGCATGCAGGGCCTTCGAGTCAAATCTCGGCGGCCGGTCGACAAAGTCATGCACAGGCTCGTGCGGAAAACTCCTGCCAATGATTGACGCCTTCCCGCGATACGACGTAAGGTTCTACTCTTAAGCAATTGCTGTTGCACAGTTTTCGCGTTCGGTATGGGGCCTTGGATGGCCGCGGTGGGCGGCGACGCGGTAAACAGCCAGATGAGCGAGACCGATTTGATCGAGGCCGCAACACGGCGCCTTTCGCTTGCGCTGGATGCCTTGGAGGCGGCGGCGGAGCGACGTTCGGAAGCCGACCGCGGCGAGGAACTACTGGTCGATCAGGTCCAGGCGCTTGGCGCCGACCGCGCCCGGCTCGCCGGCGAACTTGACGAATTGACGGCGCGGGCACGCGCGCTCGAGGCTGCTAATCGGGAGGTCGTGCAGCGCATCGATCAGGCGATCGAAACCATTCGCAGCGTGTTGGAAGCGAGTGAGTGAGTAAGCGCGGCGCGGTGCGCGCTGAGCCGCTCGAGGAACCCGTTGCGCTGAGCAGGACCGCTCAAATCGCGTGGCGCAAAGGACTGGTCCAGAACTCATGATGCAAACGTCATGGCGCAAGTGAGCGTGACCATTAACGGCCGGCAGTTCCGGATGGCCTGCGAAGACGGCCAGGAGGCGCATCTCATCAATCTCGCACGCGAGCTCGATTCGCGGATCAATGGTCTGCGCGCGAAATTCGGCGAGATCGGCGACACGCGGCTTACGGTGATGGCGGCGATCACGGTCGCCGACGAGCTTGCCGAAGCGGGGCAGCGCGTGAAGCGGCTGGAAGAGGAGCTTGCCGCATTGCAAGATGCGCGCGTGCTCGCCTCCGATCGCAACAAGGCCGCGCAAGCTCTGATCGCTGCGGCGCTTGGCGCCGCTGCCGAGCGCATCGAAAACATCACCAAGAAGCTTAATCAGACCATCGGCGATGGCGGCATTGCGCTCGGATAGTCGCTTCCGGTGCGTGTCAAAGACGCGGGAAACGCAGTTGGCGCGGCTCGCAGTTGCACATTACATTAGGCAGGCGGGGCTGCACGGTGCGTTAGGAGACATATCCCCGGGGCCTTATCGATCCTGAAGGGAGCTGTCCCTGACCGGGCTCCTGGGCTCGGACATATGGCGCCCACCTACTTTCGTAGGGAACCCGGGATCGACGCTCCGACGGCCGGCGCGGCTCCGCACGTGGCGTCTACCCCATAAATCTGGATGACAGCCTTTGATCGCTATCGCGCCGTCGATTGCAACAGCAAGCACGATCGGTCGATCCGCCGACTCGGCGTTGGTCCCGCATCTATGACCCTAATCATGTTTTGATCGGTGACATCATCCATCAGCACTGAAGACTCGAAGGCCGCGCTTCGCGGCGAGGCGGCGGCGCGGCGCGATGCGCTGCCGGCGGCGATACGCCGAGCGGCGGCCGAGGCCATCGCTGCGCGTGGCTTTCCGCTGCCCATTGCGCAAGGGACCACCGTGTCCGGCTTCATGCCGATGAAGAGCGAGATCAATCCGCTACCGCTATTGCGTAAGCTTGCCGACGCCGGCGCGCGCCTTGCGCTCCCGGTCGTCACCGGACGCGGGCAGCCGCTCGTGATGCGCGCCTGGCGTTTCGGTGAGCCGCTTGGCTGCGGCGTCTGGGGCATCCGCGAGCCGACACCGGAAGCGCCGCAGATCGATCCTGAAATTTTGCTGGTGCCGCTCCTCGCCTTCGATCGCGCCGGCTATCGGCTCGGCTATGGTGGCGGCTACTATGATCGCACCATCGCCGGCCTGCGCGCGCGCAGACCTGTCACGGCGATTGGCATCGCTTTCGCAGCCCAGGAAGTTGCCAAAGTGCCGACCACGCCCCGCGACGCGCGGCTCGATCTCGTGCTAACCGAGCGCGAGGTCATCGACTTCCGGGGTCGCTAGAGCATGCGCATTCTTTTTGTCGGCGATATTGTCGGGCGCAGCGGGCGCACCGCATTCTGCGAGCGCCTGCCCAAGCTTGTGCGCGAGTGGAAGCTCGATCTGGTCGTCGCCAATGGCGAGAACGCAGCCGGCGGCTTCGGCATTACGGAAACGATCTACAACGACCTTCTCGAAGCGGGCGCCGACGCGATCACGCTCGGCAATCACGCCTGGGATCAAAAAGAGGCGCTGGTCTTCATTGAACGTGCGCCGCGCCTTGTTCGGCCGATCAATTATCCATCCGGCACGCCCGGCCGCGGCGCCGCTTTGATTTACGCCAAGAACGGCGCGCGCGTGCTCGTTGTCAACGCCATGGGCCGCATTTTCATGGAGCCGCTCGACGACCCGTTCGCGGCGGTCGACCACGCGCTTGCAGCGCATCCTTTGCGCAACGGCGCCGATGCGGTCATTCTCGACTTTCATGGCGAGGCGACCAGCGAGAAACAGGCCATGGGGTTCTTCTGCGACGGCCGGGCGAGCCTCGTGGTCGGCACCCACACCCATGTGCCGACCGCCGATCTGCGCGTCTTGCCGG
>JAJPJB010000046.1 GCA_021324465.1 Hyphomicrobiaceae bacterium | reverse complement strand
ATCCCGATATTCAGTCAGACAAATTCAGGAAATACTGGCCAGCCAGTCTGCATGTCATCGGCAAAGATATCGTGCGCTTTCACGCGGTTTATTGGCCGGCCTTTCTGATGTCGGCGGGCCTCGAAGTGCCCAGGCGCGTTTTCTCGCATGGCTTTCTCTTCAACCGCGGTGAGAAGATGTCGAAGTCGGTCGGCAACGTGATCGACCCGTTCGCGCTGGCCGATGCCTATGGTGTCGATCAGCTGCGCTATTTCCTGCTGCGCGAGGTGCCGTTCGGTCAGGACGGCAATTACAGCCACGAAGCCATTGTCAATCGCATCAATGCGGATCTCGCCAATGATCTCGGCAATCTGGCGCAGCGCTCGCTTACCATGATCGGCAAGCAGTTCGGCGGCGTCTTGCCAAAGCCCGGCCCATTCAGCGCGAACGACCGCGCGATGCTTGCCGCTGCCGATGCCATGATCGCCAAGGCGCGCGAGGTCATGGCGACGCAGCAACTGCATCAGGTGCTCAACACGGTCTGGGCGATCGTGGCCGAGGCCAACCGCTATTTCGCCGCTGAAGCGCCTTGGGCGCTCGCCAGGACCGATCCGGCGCGCCAGGGCACGGTGCTCTATGTGACCGCGGAAGTGTTGCGTCAGGCCGGCATTCTTGCCTTGCCGTTCATGCCAAGGTCGGCGGCAAGATTACTCGACCTTTTGGCTGTGCCAGCGCACGAGCGCAGTTTTGCTTTCCTCGGCGGCAAGCATCGTATTGCTGCGGGCGCCGCGCTGCCGCCGCCGACGCCGGTCTTTCCGCGTTATATCGAGGCCGAGAAGCAAGCCGCGCAATAAATATTTAAATGGGCAGGATGCTCGTCGACAGCCATTGCCATCTCGATTTTCCAGACCTTGCCAACGAGCTCGATGCGGTGGTGGCACGCGCCCGCGCGGCCGGCATAGCCCGCATCGTGACGATCTCAACCCGCGTGGCGCGGCACGAGAACGTGCTGGCAATCGCCGAGCGCTTTCCCGAGGTCTATTGCTCGGTCGGCACCCATCCTCACAACGCGCACGAGGAAGTGGACGTAACGGTGGACGATCTCGTTGCCCGCACGCGTTCGGCAAAGGTCGTCGCGCTGGGTGAAGCCGGCCTCGATTATCATTACGACTACTCGCCGCGCGAAGCGCAGGAGCGAGGCTTCCGTACCCATATCGCGGCGGCGCGCGCGACGGCGCTGCCGCTGGTCGTTCACACGCGCGAGGCCGATGAGGACACTGCGCGCATTCTCGAGGAAGAGACAGGGAAGGGCGCCTTCCCCGCTGTACTGCACTGCTTTACCGGCGGCCGCGATCTTGCCCGGCGCGTCATTGCGCTCGGGCTGTTCATTTCGTTCACCGGAATTCTGACGTTCAAGAATTCGGCTGCCTTGCGTGCGATCGCCGCCGAATTGCCGGCCGATCGCATTCTGGTCGAGACCGACGCGCCGTATCTGGCGCCCGGAAAATTCCGCGGCAAGCGCAACGAGCCGGCTTACGTCGTGGAGACGGCAAAAGTGCTGGCCGAAGCGCGCGGCGTTACGCCCGATGAGATTGCCCGGCAGACGACCGCAAATTTCTTTCGCTTGTTCGCAAAAGTGCCCCGCCCCGCCGCCGTAGCCGCTTGATCGCTGAATGACGCTGAAATTTACCATTCTCGGCTGCGGCTCTTCCGGCGGCGTGCCCAGGCCGGCCCTGGGCTGGGGCGATTGCGATCCGGCCAATCCGAAAAACCGCCGCCGCCGCACCTCGCTTCTGGTCGAACGCAAAGGCGCCGGCGGTGCGACGACCCGTGTGCTGGTCGATACGTCACCGGATTTGCGCGAGCAGCTTCTTGACGCCAATGTCGATTCGCTGGACGGCGTATTCTACACGCACGACCACGCCGATCATACGCACGGCATCGACGATCTGCGCTCGTTCTTCATCAGCCGGCACCGCCCCGTCGACGTCTATCTCGACGAGCCGACCAGCGCCGCGCTGAATGCGAAGTTCGGCTATTGCTTCAAGTCGCCGCCCGGCAGCGACTATCCGCCAATCGTGACCGAGCACCGTCTTACGCCGGGGCTGCCGGTGACCGTCGAGGGGCAGGGCGGACCGATCACCGGTCTACCCGTTTTGCAGGAGCATGGCGACATCGCCTCGCTCGGCTTTCGCTTCGGCAATCTGGCCTATTCCGTTGATCTGAGCGCTTTGCCTCCGGAAAGCGTGGCGGCGTTGGGCGGTCTCGACGTCTGGATTGTCGACGCGTTGCGTTACCGGCCGCACCCCAGTCATTTTTCGCTGTCCGACGCGCTTGCGTGGATCGAACGGCTGAAACCGCGGCGCGCGATCCTCACCAATCTTCATGCCGATCTTGATTACGAGACACTGCGCGGCAAGCTTCCGGTCCATGTCGTGCCGGCCTTTGATGGCATGACGATCAGTCTCGCTGCAGCCTATTAACGGAGATGTTCCATAATATCTCTTATGCGAATCGGCTGTCAGACCCGATGTGCCGGCCGGGCACCTGTGCCCCTTACCAAAGGCCCGGCAGCAGTCGCCAGCGGACGCGCCTTGCATAGTCCGGGTAGCCGGGCAGTTCGTTGTGGAGGACGCGATCTTCGGTGATCGCGCGATGGATGAGAAACGGGACACTCGGCACCGCGAGGACGGCGCATGCGAGCCACGAGCAAAGCGCTAGCCCGCTGGCCAGCAGCACCAGCATGCCGGCCAAATAGCCCGGGTGGCGAATGAAGGCGTAAGGGCCGGTGTCGACCACGACTTGACCGCGGTCGGCTTGAATGCGCACGATCGAGGAGAAAAATCGATTTACGCGCATCGCCCAGAAGGACAACGCATAACCGGTAGCGAGGCTGAGAAAGCCGATCACGCGCAGCCACCGGGGTACGCTGTCGCTCCAATGGAAACGGCCGCGGTCAAGCCCGGCGACCAGCAAATGCGCGACGAAAACGATAAAAATGAGCCTCAACTCTAACGGAGGCTTCCGACCGGCAGGCCGCATGCGCTCGCGGACCAGATCGGGATCAAGGCCGGCCAGAGAGGCCGCGATGACCGCCATCAGCAGGACGAGATAGATCCAGAAGCCTGGAATGGCGAGGCTGCCCGCTCCGCCAAACAGCGCCGCGGCAGCCAGGATCAGGACAATCATCGATTGAATGTAAGCGAAAGCGGGCATGCGCGTTCCCATTGCAATGCACTTGCTGCCGGCAAGAATTAGCCGCTTCTCGTCGCCCGGTCGTCCGGTTTATGAGGTTTTCCTGCACATGAGACAGGACCTATTGTCATGACTCCTTCCCGCGACATCCGCCGTCTCCTCGAAATCATGGCGGCGCTGCGCACACCGAAAACAGGATGTCCATGGGATCTGGCGCAGAATTTTTCGACCATCGCGCCATACACACTGGAAGAAGCCTATGAAGTCGCCGATGCCATAGCGCGCGACGATCTTGCCGACCTCAAGGAGGAATTGGGCGACCTCTTGCTCCAGGTCGTCTATCACGCTCGCATGGCCGAGGAGCAAGGCACGTTCGATTTCGGCGACGTAGTGCAGACGATCACCGAAAAGCTGATCCGCCGGCATCCGCATGTATTCGGTGAAATGGCCGAAGCATTTCAGGAGCATGGTCCGCAAGCGGTTGAAGGCTTGTGGGATCGCATCAAAGCACAGGAGAAGGAAACCAGCCCGCGCAATGGATCAATCGGAAGGAGCGCCCTCTCCGGCGTGCCGGTGGCGCTCCCTGCCCTCACGCGCGCTCTAAAACTTCAAGACAAGGCAAGCAAGGTCGGCTTCGATTGGAACGATGCGCGCGCCGTCTTGCAAAAGATCCGCGAAGAGGCCGCCGAGATAGAAGCCGAGATCGACAGCGCGCCGCAACGGGCAGCAGCCGAAGTCGGCGATCTGCTCTTTGCCGCCGTCAATCTGGCGCGGCATCTGCGCGCTGATCCGGAAAGCCTGTTGCGTCACACCAATCAGAAGTTCGAGCGGCGCTTTGCCGCGATCGAGCACGCCTTGGCCGCCCGAGGCAAGACGCCCCAGGACGTGACACTTGCCGAGCTGGATGCGCTGTGGAACAAAGCGAAGGCAAGCGAATAGCAAATTCCACGGCTCCACCTCGAGGTGCGAGCGCAGCAAGCCTCAAATTTGCGTTGATAACGTCACCCTGAGGTGCGAGCGGAAGCGAGCCTCGAAGAGTGAAGCTCCGGCGCTTGGACCTGCATCCTTCGAGGGCCGCTGCGCGGCCACCCACCTCAGAGCTCAGGATGACGGACCGCCAGCCGCCGCTCGCTCCTTCGCAAACCGCGCCCGTACCGCCGCCGCCCGTTCGGGATCAGCGCGCACGGTCATGGCAATCCGACCATTGTCGTCGAATGCCTTATGGATCACTTCGGTGTGGCGGTGCAACCAGCTCACGCCGGCGCCGTCAGCCGGGTCGAGATTGAGCTCCAGCAATACCCGACCGGCGCTCAGCCGCTGTTCGATCGCGGCGTTGAGTGCAGCAATCCCCTCCCCGGTGAGTGCGGAGACCGCAATCGGCCGCGCCGCCGCTGGCCGGCGCTCCGCGATGTTTTGCAGGCGCGCGCGCTGCCTCGCATCAAGCCGGTCGATCTTATTCCAGACTTCAATGAGCGACCGCTTGCCGTTTGCCGTGCTGTGCGGTTCGATGCCGAGCTGACGCAGAACATTTTCCACATCGGCCAATTGAGCTTCGGCGTCCTCATGTGAAATATCCCGCACGTGCAGGATGACATCGGCTTCGATCACTTCCTCGAGCGTAGCGCGAAATGCTGCGATCAGCATGGTCGGCAGCTCGGAAATGAAACCGACAGTGTCGGAGATGATCACGCGTGCGCCGTGCGGCAGATCGACGGCGCGCAGCGTCGGATCGAGCGTTGCAAACAGCATGTCGGCTGACAGCACGGCTGCGTGCGTCATGCGGTTGAACAGCGTCGACTTGCCTGCATTTGTGTAGCCGACCAGCGCAACGATCGGATAGGGCACGCGCCGCCGGCTTTCGCGGTGCAGATCCCGCGTTCGCTTCACCCTGGCGAGTTCGCTTTCGATCTTGGCGAGACGTTCCTCGATCATGCGCCGGTCGGCTTCGAGCTGCGTCTCGCGCGGGCCGCCGAGAAAGCCGAAACCGCCGCGCTGGCGCTCAAGATGGGTCCAGGACCGGACCAGACGGCTTTTCTGATAGGTCAAATGCGCGTGTTCGACCTGGAGCGCGCCTTCACGCGTGCGCGCGCGCCGGCCGAAAATTTCCAGGATCAGCCCGGTGCGATCGAGCACTTTTGCGCTCCAGGCCTGTTCCAGATTGCGCTGCTGCACCGGCGATAACGCGCAGTCCATGACGACGATGCCGATATCATAGGTTCGAACGAGGCCGACAATTTCGTCGACCTTGCCTTTGCCGAGATAGGTTGCCGGCCGCAAAGCACCGAGCATGACAATGCCGGAGTGCTCAACTTCGAGATCAATAGCGCGAGCGAGCCCGACTGCCTCGTCGAGCCTGGCCGTGGCCGAGCGTTCGCTCGCCGCGGCTTTCGCTGCGGCGCGGCGCAAAACCGGTTCGATGACCAGCGCGCGTCCCGTCGTCGAGCCCGCGGGGCTCAGCCGATCAGAGCGCGTGTCGCGGCGACGAGGCTCCAAACAGTTCTATTCCCCGGACGGCGCTTCTTCGGCGCCTTCGAACAGCTGCACCGGGTGGCCCGGCATAATGGTCGAAATTGCGTGCTTGTAGACGAGCTGCGAATGCCCGTCGCGACGCAGCAGCACGCAAAAATTATCGAACCACGTGACAACGCCCTGCAGCTTCACTCCGTTCACCAGAAAGATAGTGAGCGGAATCTTGTTTTTGCGGACGTGATTGAGGAAGGTATCTTGTAGATTTTGTGCGCGGTCGGCTGCCATGGCCGGTTGTTCCGTTCTTTTGTACCGCGGGCCCCTGCCCCGCGGAGTCGTTTCTTTTGCCTTCGTCCGTGCGGTTGCATTCGGCCCCATACCCACATATCGGGCCGGTCGGACCCGAAGCACCAGCCATTAGAGGGCGCCACGGCAAGCGATGCAAGCCCAAGTTAGGGGCAAGTCTGACGGCAAGCTCTGGGCGCAGTTCGGCGCAGATTCGCGGAATAAGTTGACAGTTCTGCCAATTGTCCCCCGCAAAACGGTGAAATTCGCGCCGCAGCGCGGTTGCGAGCGGCCCCGGTCTGCCGTCCCCGATCGGCCGGCCATCGAGCCGTAGCACCGGAAGCACGATTTGGCCCGTCGAAGTGATGAACGCCCGGCAAGCTTGCTTTGCGCTCTAACGTCGCCCATATTGCGACCCATATTGTAAAGCCCATATATGTTGCCACAGTGAAAACGACGCTCGACATTGCCGATCCGCTGCTGCGCGACGCCAAAAAAATCGCCGCGCGCGAGGGCACGACGCTACGGGCGCTCGTTGAACAGGGACTCAGACTTGTCATTGCCGCGAAGAAGCGGCAAGTGCCGTTTCGTCTGCGGCAAGTCACGTTTGCCGGTAACGGTCTGCGCCCAGAGCTGCAGGGCGCCGACTGGAACCGGATTGTCGAGATGATCTACGAGGGACGCGGGGGTCACGGCGAGTGATTGCCGTGGACACCAACATCCTGGTTTACGCCCATCGCGAAGATGCCCCGTTTCATGCCGCCGCACTGCGGCGGGTGACGGAATTGGCAGAGAATCGTTCGGCTTGGGCGATCCCTTGGCCCTGCATTCACGAGTTTTTCAGTGTCGTCACCAATCCGCGCATCTACGGAGTACCAACCCCGATCAGCCTGGCCATTGATGCCGTCATGGCATGGATGGAAGCGCCCGGCCTGACATTGCTCGCGGAAGCCGATGGATACTGGCGGCAATTGCAGTCAATCCTGACCGCCGGACGGATTATGGGCGCGCAGGTCCATGATGCCCGCATCGCTGCGCTTTGCCGGCTGCATGGGGTGCGCGAATTGTGGTCGGCCGATCGCGACTTCAGCCGCTTTCCCGACCTGAAAATCGTCAATCCTTTGACTGATTAGAGCTTCAGCTCGCCTCGGCAAATTTATGAAATTCGCGCCGCAGCGCGGTTGCAAGCGGCCCCGGTCTGCCGTCCCCGATCGGCCGACCATCGATCCGGACCACCGGAAGCACGATTTGGCTCGCCGAAGTGATGAACGCTTCCCGTGCCGCATAGGCCTCTTTGACGGTAAAGCTGCGCTCCTCGAAGGTCAGCGCCTGAGCCTTAATGACATCGAGCAGGACCATGCGGGTGATGCCGCGCAGGATCGCGTGGTCGGCCGGCCGGGTCACCACGGCGCCGGACGCCGTTACGATCCAGGCATTGGCCGAGGAGGCTTCGGTGACGGCGCCCGCATCGTCCACGAACCAGGCGTCACGGGCGCCCTGCTCAACGGCGGCCTGGCGCGCCAAGACGTTCGGCAACAGACTGGTCGTCTTGATATCAACGCGGCCCCAGCGATTGTCGGGAACCGTGACAACCGCGATGCCGCTTGCCGCAAGCGCCTCATTGCGCGTTCTGTTCAGGGGCCGCGCCGTTACAACCAGGCTCGGCTCGACGGAAACCGGCGGGAAGGCGTGGTCGCGCCGCGCTACGCCGCGACTGATCTGTAGATAAACGATGCCGTAGCGGATACGATTTCGCGCCACGACTTCGTGCAGAACGACGTCGAGGGCTCCCCACGAGATCGGCGGACGGATGCGCAGTTCGGACAGCGAACGCTGCAGCCGCTGCAGATGGCGGCGTTGGTCGATGAGACGGCCGTCCCTGACCTCACAAACTTCGTACACCGCATCGGCGAACTGATAGCCGCGATCCTCGACATGGACCTTGGCCTCGCGAAACGGAAGATATTGGCCATTGACGTAAGCGATGCGGGACATCAGGCATCGGACGAGCAAGGACAGAGGACGAAGAACAGACAGGCCGGCGAGCGGCAAATGGCCTTATCCCTCTTTCCCTCGTGTACCCCCTATCGTCTCCTCCGTCGTCTGTCGTCAGTCAATCCCCAGCGCTTTGAGCTTGCGGTGCAGCGCCGAGCGCTCCATGCCGACGAATTCGGCTGTACGTGAAATATTGCCGCCGAAGCGATTGATTTGCGCCAAAAGATATTCGCGCTCGAAGACTTCGCGCGCCTCGCGCAGCGCGAGACTCATCAGATGCTCACCGCCATTGCCATTCGGCATGCTTGGGATCATCGAGCCGACATCCTGCGGCAGCATCGAAGCCGTGATGACAGCCTCCGGATCGCCGCCGGCAAGAATCATCAGCCGCTCGACATTGTTGCGCAACTGGCGGACATTGCCCGGCCAATCATGCGATTGCAGGACGGCGAGCGCGTCGGCACCGACATTGCGCTTGGGCAGACCCGTGGTCTGCGAGATCTGGGTCATGAAATATTCGACCAGTTCGGGAATATCTTCGCGCCGCTCGGACAACGCAGGCACTCGGATCGGTACGACCGAGAGGCGATGGTAGAGATCTTCGCGGAATTTTCCGACCGCAATATCGGCTTCGATATTGCGGCTGGTTGACGATACGATGCGAACATCGACAGTGACCTTGGTGCTGCCGCCGACCCGCTGGAACGTCTGATCGACCAGCACCCGCAAAATCTTGTTTTGCGTCTCACGCGGCATGTCGGCGATTTCGTCGATGAACAGCGTACCGCCATGAGCTTCTTCGAGCGCGCCGATTTTGCGGCTGGTTGTCCCATTGCCTCCCTCCACGCCGAACAGCTCGACTTCCATATAGTCTGGCGTGATGGCGGCGGCGTTGATAACGACGAACGGGCCATTGGCGCGCCCCGAATGGCTGTGAATGGTGCGTGCGGCAAGTTCCTTGCCGCTCCCCGACGGCCCGACGATGAGAATGCGGCTGTTGGTCGGAGCGACCTTTTCGATGGTCTGACGCAATTGATTGGCGGCCGGCGAGCGGCCGACCAGCGTCGAGGCGAGCGGCGCGAATTGCTTGAGCTCGCGCACCTCACGCCGAAGGCGGGAATTTTCCAAGGCCCGTTCGGCGACCAGGAGCAGACGATCGGCCTTGAACGGCTTTTCGATGAAGTCATAGGCGCCGCGTTTGATGGCCGAAACCGCGGTTTCGATGTTGCCGTGACCGGAAATCATCACGATCGGCAGTTCGGGGTGTTCCTGCTTGAGGCTGTCGAGAAGCTGCAGGCCGTCGAGACGGCTGCCCTGCAGCCAGATATCGAGAAAGACGAGATTCGGCCGGCGCGCAATCACGGCGGCCAACGCTTCATCGCTGTCACGGGCCGTGCGCGTGCCGTGCCCTTCATCCTGGAGGATGCCCGCAACGAGTTCGCGGATATCCGTTTCATCGTCGACGATCAGGATATCGGATGCCATGATCAACCGTCGCCCTCTTCATCTTTGCCGATTGCTCGGTCTTTCTCGAACAGGTCTTTGTTTCAGTCACTTCGCACGTCGGTTAGTCACTCCGCGGCCGCTCGCGGTTCGACCGGCTCGGCGCCCGCCGCGGCGTGCACCGGTTCGGCAACGAACCGCAATTGCATCCAGGCGCCGCGCGCCCCCGGCATTTTCTCGGAGGCATCGCGCAGCTCGATGCGACCGCCGTGCTCCTCCAACACGCGGCCGACGATGGCGAGGCCAAGGCCGGTGCCCTTCTCCCGCGTCGTCACATAAGGTTCGAGCAACCGCGCCCGATTCTCCTTCGGCAGGCCGATGCCGTTGTCGACCACATCGATGACGATCTCCTTACCCTCACGCTTTGCGCTGACGATGACGCGGCCGCGCCCAAGCTCAGCAGGCGGCACCGCGGCGATCGCCTCGGTGGCATTTTTCATGATGTTGGTGAGTGCCTGCGAAATCAGCCGCCGATCGAAACGCGCCGGCATGTTCTCGGCCGGCAGTTCCACTTCGAAATCGATATCCGGATATCCGACCCGCAGCAGGAACACGACTTGCCGCACCGTTTCGGCGATGTCGTCGTCGGCGATCACGGCCTTGGGCATGCGGGCGAACCGCGAGAATTCATCGACCATACGCTTGATATCGTCGACCTGACGGACGATCGTCTCAGTACATTGCTCGAATACCGCGGGATCTTCGGTGATCGATTTGCCGTATTTGCGGCGCAGGCGTTCGGCCGACAATTGGATTGGCGTCAGCGGATTCTTGATCTCATGCGCGATGCGGCGGGCGATGTCGGCCCACGCCGAAGTGCGCTGCGCCAGCACCAGTTCGGTAATATCGTCGATGGTGATGACATAGCCGTGCTCGGCTTCGGCTGCCTGCTCGCTGGTGACGCGCACGGAATAATTGCGCTCCTGGCCTTCGCGCGAGACCGTAACCTGGCGCTGGATCAGCCGCTGATTGCTGTTGGACGCGGCCTGGAAAATCTCGGCAAGCTCGGGGGAAACTCGCGCCAGCGGCAGGCCGAGCGCCTCGTTTTCGCTTCGCCCGATCAGCCGTTCCGCCGAACGGTTGAGTATGGAAATGCGACCGTCGGCATTGACGCCGATGACGCCGGCGCTGGCTCCGGCAAGCACCGCCTCGGTGAAACGGCGGCGGCTGTCGATCAGGTCACGCGCGCGCACGATGTCTTCGTGCTGCGTGCGCAGCTCTTGCGTCATCTTGTTGAATGTTTCGCCCAACCTGGCGAGATCGCCCTCCGAGGGCCGAACCGGAACCTGAATGTTCAAATTGCCGGTCGAGACCACATTGGCCGCGCCGATCAAACGGCGAATTGGGGCGACCAGACGATTGGCGAAGTCCAGCCCGATCCAGGCCGATGACAGCAGAACGATCAGCGCGATGACGGCAAACATCAGGGCAAAGGCGATCTGGATGCCAAGCCGACGGGCTTCAAGATTGGCATATTCGCCGACGCTCTCCTGTGTCGCACGCAATTGCTGCACCACGCGGGGATCGAGCAGCCGCGCGACATAGAGATACATGTCATCGTAGCCGTGCAGCTTGACGACAGCGGCAACGTGATCGCCTTCCGGGATCAACGCGACCTGCGGCTCCGTATCGGTGACCTCATTCAAAATCTGCGCCGAGGGCAGCACGATTTTCTGGTCCATTGTGACGTCGGCGCGCTCCACTGTAGAGCCGTCCGGCTTGATGATGATGCCGGCCGAAAGATTGCGTCCTTTGGCCTGCGCCGTCAGAAATTTGCGGAACTGATCGCGGTCCTGATCAAAGACCGGCTTGGCGCGGCTGAGATCATACGCCATCGCCATGATCTCGCCGCGGATCGCTTCGGCATGTTCGGTCACATAAGCATTGGCGACGATCAACGATTGCTCGATCATGGCGCGCGTGCGCGTCGAGAAGAAACGATCGAGACCGCGATCGAGGGTGGTCGACGCGACGACGGCGATGAGAATGGTTGGCACTGCGGCGATTACCGAGAACAGGCCGACGATCTGGACGTGCAGCCGCGAGCCGGCGCGCCCGCGCCAGCGCGCTTGGATGACAACCCAGACCTCGCGGCCAATGATCGCAAGCAGAAGAACGCCCGTGACGGCATTGCCAAGCAGCAGCTGCTTGACCACCTCATCAACCGGCGCGATCCGCGTCAGGCCGCCGAGCACCAGGAACGTTGCCGCAGCCCATAACAGCGCAAGCCCGAGCGCGGTCGCCCCGACCAGCCGCGACGACATCGGCATCGGCGCCAGCAGCAACAGAGCGTCACTGACGATATTGGCGACCAGCAGCAGGACCACGATCGCGGCCTGTACCGCCGCGGCCGTTGTCACCGCAAATCCGGCGCCGCCGTGAATCAGCGCATGCAACCAGTCAAGCGCATTTGCCAATGCACTGACCGGCGCGATCGGGGTTATGCCGGAGAGCACCAGCAGGGTGAGCGCCGTCAAAAACAGCGCGACACTGTCGGCGATCGGGCCAATCAGCCGCCGTGCTACCGGCGTCGGCGCAGCGGCTGCCGGGTCATGCGGGACAACCTGTTCGACAGTCGACATACAAGTTTCCCGGACGCGTACTGGGGCTTGAATTGGGACGAAAATTTCAGGCAAACGGGATACAGCCACCCACCCCGGGTGATGCTTTTATACAACATTGTTGCCAGATTACGACAATTAATAGGCGTGCTTTTTTTGGCGACGCCGATCGGTTGGGCGGTCCACAGAGGCCTAATTGCCGCTCGAGCGATAG
Organism: Hyphomicrobiaceae bacterium; assembly: GCA_021324465.1. GTDB lineage: Bacteria > Pseudomonadota > Alphaproteobacteria > Rhizobiales > Xanthobacteraceae > BOG-931. The sequence goes on along the minus strand of JAJPJB010000046.1, from coordinate 43,443 downwards.
ACTTGAATATCCAAGTCCCGAATTTTCTTGCGCAATGTATTGCGATTGACCCCGAGCAGATCGGCCGCACGGATCTGATTGCCACGGGTTGCGGTCAGCGCCGCCGAGAGCAGCGGCCCTTCGACCTCGCGCAAAATGCGATGATAAAGGCCGGGCGGCGGCAGGCCATCCTCGAAACTCGAAAAGTAGCGCGTGAGATAGCGCTCAACAGAGCTTGCCAGGTTATCGTCGCCAGCCTTGTTGTCGCCGGGCGCGACCAGGGCCGGCTGGGATAATTCGGCATCAATCACGGCGGCCGTGATTGTCTCTTGCGGATAGAGCGCGGCGAGCCGCCGAGCGAGGTTCTCCAGTTCGCGGACATTGCCGGGCCAGCGATGCCGCTTGAGGCGATCGAGGGCCGCTTGGTCGATCTGTTTCGGCGGCAACCCCTCGCGCTCGACCAATGCGAAAAAATGGCGGATCAGGTCGGGAATATCTTCGGTGCGCTCGCGCAGCGGCGGCAGCCGCAGCGGCACGACGTTGAGACGGAAGAACAGGTCTTCGCGAAACAAGCCCTGCTGGATGAGCTGGCGGAGATCCTTGTTCGTTGCAGCAATGATGCGCACATCGGCCTTAATCGGCGTGCGGCCGCCGACGGTCGTGTATTCGCCCTGTTGCAGCACGCGCAACAATCGCGTCTGCGCTTCCATCGGCATATCGCCAATTTCGTCGAGAAAGAGCGTACCGCCTTCGGCCTGCTCGAAGCGGCCGGAACTGCGCGTATTGGCCCCGGTGAAGGCCCCTTTCTCATGGCCGAACAATTCGGACTCGATGAGATCGCGCGGGATCGCCGCCATATTGATAGCGACGAACGGACCAGTGCGCCGCTTGCCATAGTCGTGCAGCGCGCGTGCAACCAATTCCTTGCCGGTGCCGGACTCGCCGGAAATCATCACCGTTAGATCGGTCTGCATCAGCCGCGCCAAGACGCGGTAGATCTCCTGCATCGCGGGCGAGCGTCCGACCAACGGTATGGATTCGAAATCTTCGACCTTGGCGGGCTGGGGTGTTTTCTGCTTCGGTTCCGACAGCGCGCGGCCGACGATTGCGATCAACTCCTTCAGATCGAAGGGTTTTGGCAAGTATTCATAGGCGCCGCGCTCTGAGGCGCGGATGGCGGTCATGAACGTGTTCTGCGCGCTCATGATGATGATGGGCAGATCGGGCCGCGTTTTCTTGATCCGCGGCAACAGATCGAAGGCGCTCTCGTCCGGCAGCAGCACGTCGCTGATAATCAGATCGCCGTCGCCCTGGCTGATCCAGCGCCAGAGCGTAGCGGCATTCCCGGTCGAGCGTACTTCATAGCCCGCGCGCGAGAGTGCCTGGTTGAGCACCGTCCGGATCGCTGCATCGTCATCAGCGACGAGAATGCTTCCCTCGGGCATCAATGATCCCCTTCCGATCTGGGGGCGCCGTCCGGCTCGGCACCCTCGCCGTTGTTGGCAGCGGTGTATTTCGGCATCAGGATGCGGAACATGGTTCGCCGCGGCTGCGACTCGCATTCAATGATGCCGCCATGATCGCCGACGATTTTAGCGACCAGCGCCAAGCCGAGACCCGATCCGGTCGGCTTGGTGGTGACAAACGGGTCGAACAGATGCGGCATCAATTCGTCGGGCACGCCAGGCCCGTTGTCACGCACGCCGAATTCAAGCGGCAGCGATATGCGCGCGTTGGCGCCCGGCAGCGACAACCGCACGCCGGGCCGGAACGCGGTCGACAGGATAATTTCGCCGCCCATCGCATTTTCACCGATTGCTTCGGCGGCGTTCTTGATCAAATTCAAGAACACCTGCACCAGTTGATCGCGATTGGCGAGGACTGGAGGCAGCGACGGATCGTATTCCTCGATGAATTTGATATGCCGCGCGAAGCCGGATTGAGCGAGCCTTCTGACGTGATCAAGGACAACGTGAATATTGATCGGCTCGCGCTCTATCGGGCGCTCGTCTGTGAAGACTTCCATGCGGTCGACAAGCTTCACGATGCGATCGGCTTCATCGCAGATGAGCCGCGTCAAGCTGCGATCCTCGTCTTCGACCGACTGCTCGAGCAATTGCGCGGCGCCGCGGATGCCCGAGAGCGGGTTTTTGATTTCGTGGGCCAGCATCGCGGCAAGCGCAATCACCGAGCGCGCCGCCCCGCGGTGCGTGAGCTGGCGATCCATCTTGTCGGCAATCGTGCGCTCCTGCAGCATCACGACGACATAGTCGGGCTGCTCGGGCAGCGGCGCGACATGCAAATCGACCAGCCGGTCGCCGGGATTGCGCGGCGTGCCGAGGTCGACCTTGTATTCGTTAACGGCGGCGCCGCGGCGCCGCACCTGCTCGATCAGCGTGATCAGCGGACTGCCGAACGGCACCAGGTCGCGCAGCAAGTGACGCCGCAGCAACGGCACGGAGACCTCGAAAAATGATTCCGCCGCCACATTGGCATCGACCACCTTTCCGTCGGGGGAAACCACAATGACTGGATGCGGCAGCGCGTTGAGGACGGCGTCGGCCGCAGATGAAGTCAACAGGGACTCGACCGCGCTCATTGCGCGGGCCTCGATGGTCTGCTCCCGGCAGGGCCGGCGCAAAAAAGGATATCGTTTAAAATCATATACTTAACCATGAGGTCTGAGACCCGCAGGGCCAGCGGCGGACATGCACACGAATTAGGCGCCACCTGGAACGTGCATAGAGTTTAGCCAAATCGCCGAACCGCGCAAGTGCTGCACCGCAACATCCATAACCTGTGAACTTCTCGGGCAAAATGTTGATTTTGGAGCCTTCGGATTAGTCAGCCCATCGGATTGATGCGGTTTTGGGCAGCCTGTCCGCGCAAGTCCTTCGCACATCCGGCGACATGCGCTAAAGCCATGCATCCAAGCGATTGGGACCAAGCCATTGGTTCCGAGCGATTGGGCCGCAGCGATTGTCCCGAAGCGAATCTTTACCGACGCGCAGTAGAGAACTGTCATGACAGGCTTGGTGGCCGCTGTGATCGTCGCGGCGGGCCGTGGCGAACGCGCCGGCGGCGGCGTTCCCAAGCAATACCGGGAGATTGCCGGCGAGCCGATGATCCGGGCGACGCTACGCGCCTTTTTGGATCATGCGCGCATCGATCTTGTGCAGCCGGTCATCAACCGCGCGGACGAGGCCATCTATCGCGCGGCCATAGCCGGATTGAAAAATCCTTCACCGCCCGTTCAGGGCGGCGCGACGCGTCAAGCCTCCGTACGTTGCGGTCTTGAAGCACTGGCATCGCGCAAGCCCGAGCTGGTGCTTATTCATGATGCGGCGCGTCCGTTTCTGACCTCTGCGTTGATCGACCGCGCCATCGCGGCGGCCAAGGCGACGGGCGCCGCGGTGCCCGGTATAGCTGTTGCCGACACGGTCAAACAAATTGACGGCGCCGCGATCGTGACCGAGACGCTCGATCGCAGTCGCCTGCGCATCGTGCAGACGCCCCAGGCGTTCAGGTTTGATCTGATATTCAGAGCGCATCAACGCGCCGCCGCCGTTGGGCTCGAGAGTTTTACAGACGACGCCGCGCTTGTCGAATGGGCCGGCCAGCGCGTCAGCGTTTTTGAAGGCGAGCGCGGAAATGTGAAAGTGACAACGAATGACGATTTCGCCCGTGCCGAGATGACGCATATCGCGGCTCTCGCCGACATCCGCACCGGCAACGGCTTCGATGTACACGCCTTCGCCGACGGCGACCACATCATGCTCGGCGGCGTGCGGATCGCCCACTCGCGCGGCGTCACCGGACATTCCGACGCTGATGTTGCGCTCCATGCCTTGGTCGACGCCATTCTCGGTGCACTCGCCGAGGGCGATATCGGTTCGCACTTCCCTCCGTCGGACCCGCAATGGAAGGGCGCCTCCTCCGACCGCTTCCTTGCCTTCGCTTGCGAGCGCGTGCGTCAGCGGCGAGGAATGATCGCACATCTCGATGTGACGGTGGTCTGTGAAGCCCCCAAAATATCACCCCATCGCGATGCCATGCGAAAACGTATTGCCGAAATTGCCGCCATTTCCATCGACCGCGTCGGGCTCAAGGCCACGACCAGCGAAAAGCTCGGCTTTACCGGCCGCGGCGAAGGCATCGTTGCCATGGCCACGGCGACAGTCCGGCTGCCTTGGACCGGTCTGCAGGACACGCGGCATGGGCGATGATGCGCTGTACCGAACCGCAGGTCGCCTGCTCGATCTGTATCGTAGGTGCGGCCTGCATATCGCCACGGCGGAATCCTGCACGGGCGGGCTCGTTGCCGGCACGCTGACGGATATTGCCGGTTCGTCGGACGTGGTCGATTGCGGCTTCGTCACCTATTCGAATGAAGCAAAGCAGGCGATGCTCGGTGTGCCGGCAGCAATACTGGCGCGCCACGGCGCCGTCAGCGGGGAGACGGCGGCCGCCATGGCACTCGGGGCGCTGAAAAATTCGCGGGCGGACATTGCCGTGGCGATCACGGGCATCGCCGGACCAGGCGGCGGCACGAGGGAGAAGCCGGTCGGATTGGTCTATTTTGCTGCGGCGAGCCGCGATGGGCGGACGCTCGCGCGCAAGCGGCTGTTCGGTAAAATCGGGCGTCGGCGTGTTCGCTGGCGCTCGGTCGCCGAAGCGCTCGCGATGCTCGAAGCCTTGGCGCTTGCGGACAAATCGCGCGGATGAGCCGCAATGCTTCCGGCGGCGCTATCGGCTCCAAACGCCGTCGGCATAGGACGGCCAAGATCTGTTATCGCCGAAGCCTGGTGCCGGATACCAGCGGCCCGGCCAATATGCGAACGGGGCGAAAACATATGGGCTGATATCGTCCGCACCCGGCAACGCTGATTGCGCAATATGCCATCCTTGCGTTTCGTGCCGCGACGCACGCTGCCTGTGCGCAGCGTGCGGGCTTTTGCTGATGTTCGAGCTTGGTGAGGCTGAACTCAGACTGGGGGTTCGGGCCGCGAGCTTGTGCAAACTCCCGCGCAGCGCAGGCTGCATGGGAGTTGGGACATGCCCGCTGTCCCCGACTTGGGCCAGGCCGAGGCCAAGAACGAGAGCAGCAGTAAACGCTGGGATCTGTCGCAGCGACACCATGTGATCGACCTCGCAAGCCGCCATTTGGGCCGCGCATTATCCCGCTTCGCCGCCGCGAATTCGACCATCCGGGAAAGCAAATATCGGTAGTAGTTAAGCGGGCAGAGAAATCAGGCGATGCCATAGACCTGGTCGGCGCGCCGTTCAAAGGCAGCAGAGAAGCGGCGGAAGGCGGTGTCAAAGACAGTGCCCATCAAAAACTCAAGCGTACGGCTGCGAAATTCATAGGCGATGAAGAATTCGACGATGCAGGCATCCTCGCCGTCAGGCGTGAAGCTCCAACGATTGTTCATTCTGCGGAACGGGCCGCGAAGATATTCGACCAGAATCTGCAGCTTCGGCCGATCAAGCGTCACGCGGGAGGTGAAGGTCTCGCGAATGAGTTTATAGGCGACGGTCATGTCAACAACGATGACTTCCCTGTCCTCCGCGTCGTTGATGCGGCTGCGCACCTGCAACGATTGGCACAGCGGCACGAATTCGGGGTAATGCTCGACATCGGCAACGAGGTCGAACATGTCGATTGCGGGATGCCGCACCCGCCGCTTGGTCGAAAATTGCGGCATCAAATCAACGTGCTGTCCGCTGCGCCTTCAGCCGCGCAAAGTCTTCGCCCGCATGATGCGAGGATCGTGTCAGCGGACTTGCCGCGACAAGCGCGAATCCCTTGGCATAGGCGATCGTTTCGAGCGACTTGAACTCATCCGGCGGTACGAAGCGCATGACCGGATGATGTTTGCGCGAGGGTTGCAAATACTGGCCGATGGTCAGGAAGTCGACGCCGGCTGCGCGCAAGTCATCCATGACCTGCAAGATTTCGTTCCGCTCCTCGCCCAGCCCCACCATGATGCCGGACTTGGTGAACATGTCTGGATCGATTTCTTTGACCCGCTGCAGCAGCCGGATCGAGGCGAAGTAACGCGCGCCTGGTCGCACGGCGAGGTATTTCGAGGGTACGGTTTCGAGATTGTGGTTGAACACGTCGGGCTTTGCCGCGACTACGGTCTCGACCGCACCGTCCTTGCGCAGGAAATCCGGCGTCAACACTTCGATCGTGGTTTTATCGCAACGTCTGCGGATGGCGCGGATCACGGCAGCAAAATGCGCCGCGCCGCCGTCTTCAAGATCATCGCGATCCACTGATGTCACAACGACATGGGCGAGGCCGAGCTGTGCGGTGGCTTGCGCGACGTGCTCGGGCTCGCCGGGATCGAGTGCTCCCGGAAGTCCGGTCTTCACATTGCAAAAGGCGCAGGCGCGCGTGCAGGTGTCGCCCATGATCATGAAGGTCGCGTGCCTCTTCTCCCAGCACTCGCCGATATTCGGGCAGCCGGCTTCCTCGCACACCGTATGCAGGCCGTTGTCACGCACGATCTGTCTGGTCGTGGCGTAGCCCGCTGAAACCGGAGCCTTGACCCGAATCCAGTCAGGCTTTTGCAGAATCGGCTGGTCGGGCCGGCGCGCCTTTTCCGGATGACGCGGACGGCTTGCAGCAGCATCAGCAATCGTATCAATCAGAACGGCCATCTATCATTGCGCCAGCTTGGGCGGGAACGGCTGTCCCACGTGCCATACTTACGGCTCCGGTTGCTGCGCTGCAAGGTTTGAGTTCCAAATCGTCGCATTCTGCCCCACGCGCGCATGAACAAAACGTAACGATTTTCAAAGCCTTTGCGCCGCGCCAAGCGCAACTTTTGCCACAATAAAAAGGCCTTAGTGGAATCATTGCGATGTGCAACATCGCGACAGGAAATTGCAAGGAAATTTCGTCGTGGCTCGCGCACAAGAAGCGGCTGCACTTGCGCTCCACAGATTTGGCTTCGGCCCGGTCGGCGACCAGATCAATGCCCTCGCGAACGACCCCCGCGGCGCCTTGCTCGCCGACCTTGATCGTCCCGGCAGCGGCCAGATTGCCACCGTCCTGCCCTCAAGCGCCGAGTCGGCGCGCCGGGTATTCGACTTTCAAGCCGAGCGGCAGGCCCTACACAAGCTTGCGCAACGCACCAAGCGGGAAGCGGGGGAAAATCCACCATCTGGCGCATCGCCGACCGCCGCTGCTTCGGCAAATGTGTCTGATGCCGGCGGAATGGCCGTGCCAGGTTCCTCTTTACCTGCGAAACCCAGTCGGCCGAACCAGCCGCCCTTGCCGCAGCAGCTTCTTTTGAGCGAAGCAAAGGCACGTTTCGACGCGGCCGTCACGGCCGAAATCGGCTTTGTTGAACGCCTGGTGTGGTTCTGGTCCAACCACTTCTGCATTTCGGCCGATAAAGTCATTGCAATGGCCGGACCTTATGAACGCGAGGCGATCCGCCCGCATGTGCTTGGCCGTTTCGCCGATTTGCTGCTCGCGGTCGAAAGCCATCCGGCAATGCTGTTCTATCTCGACAACGTCCAGTCTATGGGTCCGAACTCGGTTGCCGGAATCAACCGCGACAAAGGCCTGAACGAAAATCTCGCGCGCGAAACGCTCGAACTGCATACGCTCGGCGTTCGCTCAGGCTATACGCAGACCGATGTGACGAACTTCGCCAAGGTGCTGACCGGATGGTCGTGGATCCCTCCTGCCGAGCCCGAGCACGGCGGCGAGTTTGCGTTCATCAAGCGGCTGCACGAGCCAGGCGATCAGATCGTGCTGGGCAAGCGTTACCCGGACAGCGCAGTGGAGCAAGGCCGTGCGGTGCTTGCCGATCTTGCACGTCATCCGGCGACCGCACGGCACATCGCCGAAAAACTTGCATCTCACTTTGTCGCTGACAACCCGCCGCCTACGCTGGTCGCCAAACTTGCCGAGAGCTTCCACGGTAGCGACGGCGATCTAAAAGCTGTCGCGACGACGCTGGTGACAGCCGACGAGTCGTGGGCGCCGCAACGGCAGAAGCTCAAACCGCCGGCCGAGTGGATCGCTGGCGTCATTCGTTTGAGCGGCACGGAGGCCATCGTTCCGATCGGCCGCATCATGAATGCGCAGGCGATGCTCGGCGCGCCGCTGTGGCGGCCGCCGGCGCCGAATGGCTTTGCCGATACGGAGGCGGCGTGGATCGACGGCATACCTCATCGTATCGATATCGCCAGCGAATTTGCCGGCCGCGCACAAGGCATCGACCCGATCGCGCTGTTGGACAGCGGGCTTGGACCGCTCGCCTCGCGCGCAACGCGTGACACCGTCGCACGCGCTGAAAGCCGGGTTCAGGCGTTGGCGCTGCTCATGATGGCGCCGGAATTCTTGCGGAGGTGACCATGAACCTGCACGCTCCTTCACGTCGCGACGTTCTGCTTGCCTCCGGTACGCTGTTCGCTTGGGCACATCTGCCAAGACTTGCCCAAGCGCAAGGGCGCGATTCGCGCTTTCTCGCCATTATTTTGCGCGGCGCGCTCGATGGGCTTGCCACTGTCGCCCCGATCGGCGATCCCGACTGGGTGGCATTGCGCGGCGATAATGCGCTCACGCTCGACGGTAAGGTTCCAGCGCTGAAGCTCACCGATTTCTTCGCGCTCAATCCGGCGATGCCGAATTTGCATCGCATGTTCCAGGCCAATGAGGCGATCGTCGTCCATGCCTGCGCGACGCCCTATCGCGAGCGCTCGCACTTCGATGGCCAAGACGTGCTCGAGAGCGGCATGCCGAAGGTGACGCCGAGCGAGTCTGGCTGGCTCAACCGCGCGCTGGCTTCGCTCGCGCCTGGCGGCCGTGTCGATCCGAAAGGCAGCAAGGTCTTTGCGGTCGGCCCGGTGACGCCGCTTGTGGTCCGCGGCCCGGCACCGGTGCTGTCCTGGTCGCCGCAACGGGCGATGCCGGCAAGCGAAGACACAATCGGCCGACTGCTCGACCTTTATCGTCATTCCGATGTGAAGCTGGCGAGCGTGCTCGAAGACAATTCCAAGCTGGCCGCGATCGAGCATCCGGGCGATGCGATGAAGAAGCCGGTATCCGGCGCTGCGCAAGCGCGCGCCTATTTCTCCGAAGCCGCCGGCAATGCCGCAAGATTTTTGGCGCAGCCCGACGGGCCGCGGATTGGCGCGCTGGCGCTCGATGGCTGGGACACCCATGTCAATGAAGGGATCGCCAGCGGCCGGCTCTCGCAATTGCTCGGCGCCCTCGATGACGCAATCGCCGCGATCAAGGCCAATATGGGCCCGGCATGGCGCGATACGGCGGTGATGCTGGCGACCGAGTTCGGCCGCACCGCCCATATCAACGGCACCGACGGCACCGATCACGGCACCGCCACCGTCGCACTTCTGGTCGGCGGCGCGCTCAAGGGCGGCCGCGTCATCGCCGATTGGCCGGGGTTGAAACCTGGCGATCTCTACGAGAAACGCGACCTTAGGCCAACCATCGACCTGCGCGCGGCGATCAAAGGCGTGCTGAGGGATCACCTGCATGCCGACGAGCGGATTTTGGCGCAGAATGTATTCCCCGGCAGCGACGGCGTGAAGCCGATGGCGGGACTAGTCGCATAGTTTCCGCACAAAGCGCGACACGCGCTTATCTCGAGCAGATCGTGACGGCAGGCGTTGCCATCATGACGCGACCTACGCAGATAAGCATGGAGCCGGAAATTCAGCGGCGGGCTCAACCCTCTCGCTTCTATTCGACCTCGTCGGTGACGGGGCGCAAATCGATGTCGCACGCGACGAGGACGCGATGATCGCCGCAATCGAATAAGAACATGCAGCGCGAACGTTAAATGTTCAACACGCGCCCATAGGCATCGAGCACCGCCTCCTTCATCATTTCCGAGAGTGTCGGATGCGGGAACACGGTGTGCATCAATTCTTCCTCCGTGGTCTCGAGATTCATCGCCACCACATAGCCCTGAATGAGCTCGGTGACTTCCGCGCCAACCATATGCGCGCCGAGAAGCTGGCCGGTCTTCTTGTCGAAAATCACTTTGACGAGCCCCTGATCCTCGCCGAGCGCGATCGCCTTGCCATTGCCGACAAAGGGAAAGCGGCCGACACGGATATCGCGCTTTTGCTCCTTGGCGGCCTGCTCGGTAATGCCGACCGAGGCGATCTGCGGGCTGCAATAGGTGCAGCCAGGAATCAGGCGCTTGTCCATGGCCTGCGGATGCAGCCCTTTGATGCCCTCGACGCAGATGACGCCTTCGTGCTCGGCCTTGTGGGCGAGCAGCGGCGGACCTGCGACATCGCCGATGGCGTAGATGCCGGGCACGTTGGTGCGGCACATCCCGTCGATAACGATTGCGCCGCGCTCGCTCTTCACGCCAAGCTTTTCCAGCCCCAGATTTTCAATATTGCCGACGACGCCGACCGCCGAAATGACGCGATCAACGGTTAGAGTCTGTGTGCCGCCTTTGCCGTCATCAATGGTTGCGGCAACGCTATCACCCTTCTTGTCAAGTTTGGCCACTTTGGCGCCGGTGAAAATCTTGATGCCTTGCTTCTCAAAGCTCTTGCGCGCGAACGCGGCAATCTCGGCGTCTTCGGCCGGCAGAATCTGCGGCAAAACTTCGACCACCGTTACTTCGGCGCCGAGGGTGCGATAGAAGGACGCGAATTCGATGCCGATGGCGCCGGAGCCGATGACAAGGAGGGTCCTCGGCATGCGATCCGGCACCATGGCTTCGAAATAGGTCCAGATCAATTTCTTATCCGGTTCGAGGCCGGGCAGAATTCGTGGCCGCGCGCCGGTCGCGATGATGATGTGTTTGGCCGCATAAGTGCCGGCGCCCTGCGCGCCCTTCGGCGCTTCGTTGCGCCCTTCCCTCACGATGATCCTGCCGGGTGCGTCGATGACGGCCTCGCCCCAGATCACTGTGACTTTGTTCTTCCTCATGAGAAAGCCGACGCCGTCATTGAGGCGCTTGGATACCGCACGCGAGCGTTTCACTACGGCAGACGGATCGTAGGTCACCTTGTCGGCCGAGAGACCGTAATCCCCGGCGTGCTGCAGATAATGAAAAATCTCTGCAGAACGCAGCAGCGCTTTGGTCGGGATGCAGCCCCAATTCAGACAGATGCCGCCCAAATATTCGCGTTCGACAATGGCGGTCTTGAACCCGAGCTGGGCCGCGCGGATGGCGGTGACATAGCCGCCCGGTCCCGAACCAATGATGATGATGTCGAAATTCGTTTCAGCCATTCAGTCCTCGTTTTTCGGCGCTGCGCAAGCTCGCTTTGCCGCCATATGGGGCGGCCGCGGACGCTCTTACAGCAAGTCCCTCTATTCCGGAATGGGCCGAAAATTTCCGTCGTCCTCCAGGCGCTCGAGCACGCCCGAGCGGATGTCGAAGAACGCGCCGTGGAGCTTGAGATCGCCGCTTTCGACGGCCGTTTCGATCCATGGAAAAGTCACCAGATTGTCAAGCGACAGCCGTACGCCCTCGCGCTCACAGAAATCATGCCGCTGCTCGCGCGGCTTGCGCAGGGCCCGGCGTCGCGCCGGCTCAGCAATGCGCACCCATGGGCCGACGAAATCCGACGCTTCAGGCGGAACGCCGTCCAACAAGGCGCGGATACCGCCGCACATGGCGTGCCCGAGCACGATGATCTGGCCGACGCGCAGCGAGCGCACGGCGAATTCGATTGCCGCACTGATGCCGTGCGGGTTGTCGTCCGGCCCATAGGGCGGCACAAGGTTGGCAACGTTGCGCACGACGAAGAGTTCGCCGGGCCGAGCATTGAAGATCATCTGCGGATCGGTGCGGCTGTCCGAACAGGCGATGACCAGGGCCCGCGGCTGCTGCCCAAGACGGCTCAATTCCTCAAAACGGCTCCTTTCGTCCCGCCAAGTGCCGGCGCGAAAACGGCGGTAGCCTTCGATCAGATCATCCATTGCATCTGTAGCATCAAGTTTTCGTTCGTCGCTGCTTGCCACGCGCGATAAGATGAAGCAAGACGAATGCTCTTGCCACGAGGCCGATTCATGGCCGAATTGACGGTCTACAGCACGATTGGCGTACGCAGCGCTGCCGAAGACCTGTTCTCGCAGTTCGAAAGGGCAAACGGCCACAAGATTGCCGTCACTTGGGGCACGGCGCCGATGCTGGTCAAGCGCGTCGAGAGCGGCGAAAGGGCCGATGTACTGATCTTGAGCCTGGCCGGGCTCGAAAGTCTGAGCAAGCAAGGCAAGATTGTCGTCGGATCGGCCATGGCATTGGCAAGCTCCGGCGTCGCTATCGCCGTGAAAGCCGGTGCGCCGAAGCCGGACATCTCAACGCCTGAAGCGCTGAAACGGACTCTGCTCAACGCCAAATCGATTGCTTACAGCGAGCCGTCAGCCGGCGGCGCCAGCGGTGTATATTTTGCCAGGCTTTTGGAGCGCATGGGCATTGCGGAGGCGATGCGGCCGAAGACCAAATTTCCGCCGGCGGGCGGTTTCTGCGCCGAGCTTCTGCTCACCGGCGAGGTCGAACTCGCTGTGCAGCAAAAGCCGGAACTCCTTCATGTGAAAGGTGCCGAGATTGTCGGCTTTCTGCCCGGTGATCTCAATCTCGTCACGCCGTTCGCGGCCGGCCTCATGCGCGACAGCGAGCACGCCGAACTGGGAAGGGCTTTGATTACGTTCCTGCGCTCGCCTCCGGCCGCCGCAGCGTTCCGCGCCAAGGGACTGGATCCGGCTTAGACAAGGTATTGCGCGATGCCGTTGCCAAACGACCAGTTCTCTTTGCCCACGTCGATTAGATTGATCATTACGTCCTGCGGCCGGATACCGGGATTTTTGCTCAGCAACTCGACGATGCGCGCATAAAGGGCCTGCTTCTGTTCGACGCTTCGCGTATCGCTGACCGTGATCTGCAGCATGACGAAGTCGGCACCGTGCGCGATGCCGAGATAGCTCTGCTCATAAAGGAAATCCTCCTCGGCACGATCAGTCACGACCATGAACCGGTCGTTTTCAGGAACGCCAAATATCTCGCGCAACGCCTGGTAGACCCCGGCGCTGATCGCCTTCTTGTAAGCTGCCGATTTGCCGCGCCGCAGATCGATGCGCACCAGAGGCATTTTCCTTACACCAGCATCATCACCGGATTTTCGATCAGCGATTTGAAGGCCCCGATCAGCACGGCGCCGAGAGCGCCATCCACGGCGCGGTGATCGCATGACAGCGTGCAGCTCATCATATGCGCAACCTCGATCTTGCCATCGCGGACAACGGCGCGCTCCTCCCCTGCGCCGACCGCAAGAATGGTCGCGTGCGGCGGATTGATCACGGCGGTGAAATCCTTGATGCCGTACATGCCCAGATTGGATACGGCCGAAGTGCCGCCCTGATATTCGTGCGGCTTGAGCTTGCGGTCGCGTGCGCGGATGGCGAGATCGCGCATCTCGTTGGAGATTGTCGCCAGTGACTTGGTCTCCGCATTGCGGATGATCGGCGTGATCAGGCCGTTCGGCATGGCAACCGCAACGCCGATGTCGGACTGCTTGTGCTTGAGCATTCCGGCCTCGGTCCAGCTCACATTCGCGTCGGGCACGCGCTGCAGCGCGAGCGCCAGCGCCTTGATGACAAAGTCGTTGACCGAAAGCTTGTAGGTCGGCTTGCCATCCTTGTCCTTGGGCGCAAGCGCATTGATCTCTTCGCGTGCCGCGATGAGCCTGCCGATGTCGCAGTCGACGGTAAGGTAGAAATGCGGAATGGTCTGGATCGAAGCGGTCAGCCGCTGCGCGATGGTACGGCGCATGCCGTCATGCGGCACGACCTCGTAGCTACCCTCCTTGTAGAGCGCGCGGATCTGCTGATCCGACATCGATGGCGCAATGATCGGTGCCGGGGCGGCGCCGGGTGCCATGGCGGGCGCGCGCATACCGCCTTCCTTCGCGGTCGCGACGTCGCGCGCGATCACGCGACCATGCGGGCCTGTGCCTTGGATGCGGCCGATATCGATGCCGGCCTCTTTCGCCAAGCGCCGCGCCAGCGGCGATGAGAAGACGCGATTTGCGCCTTCGCGCGCTGCGATCGGCGCGCCCTGCATAGGCGGTGCAGCATGCATGCCGAGGCGGGTCGTTGTGCCGGCAGGCTGAGCCTTGCCATTGCCGGAGGGCGCAAGTGACGGGGCGGGCGGCGGCTTGGCCACAGTGGGCGCAGCTGCAACCGCGCCCGCCGCTGCCGCCGCCGCTTTCACATCTTCGCCTTCCTGCGCAAGCACTGCAATCAGCTGGTTGACCGCGACATCATGTGTGCCCTCAGGCACGACGATCTTCGCCAGCGTACCGTCATCAACGGCTTCGTATTCCATCGTCGCCTTGTCGGTCTCAATCTCGGCGATCACGTCGCCGGTCTTGACCGTGTCACCCTCTTTCTTGAGCCACTTGGCGAGATTGCCTTTCTCCATCGTGGGCGACAAAGCCGGCATGAGAATATTGATGGGCATGTCAGCTTACTGCTTTTGTTGTGCCAAGATCAGCAGGACGTTCCATTTCGGCCTCGAACATCGCCCAGACCTTTTGGACCACATCGTCTTGGTGCATCGAAGTCTCAAGCGCGCAAATGCGCCCGCTATGGCCCGCGACATCGGCGCGGCGGGCGGAACGGCGAGCGGCTCGAATGGCGAGGCGCCTTCGGCGGAATCATTGCTCATCGATAACAGACCGCTCTTGCCGCCTCGACGACCTCAGCAACAGACGGTAGCGCCAGCTTTTCCAGATTGGCCGCATACGGCATCGGCACATCCTTGCCGCAGACTCGCATCACTGGCGCATCGAGATAGTCGAAAGCCTCCTCCATCAGGGAGGCTGCGATTTCGGCACCCACCCCCGATTGTTTCCAGCCTTCCTCGACGGTGACCACGCGGCCGGTCTTCTTCAGCGACTCGACGATGGTTTGCGTGTCCATTGGCTTGAGCGTGCGCAGATCTATAACTTCAGCCTCGATATTGTCTTGGGCCAGTTCGTCCGCAGCCTTTAGCGCATAGGTCATGCCCATAGACCAGGCGACGATAGTGACATCGTTTCCGGAGCGCACGACGCGCGCGCGGCCGATCGGCAGCACGTAGTCGTCGAGCTTCGGTACCGGCGAAGAATGGCCGTAGAGAATTTCATTTTCGAGAAAGATCACCGGATTGGGATCACGGATCGCGGCCTTAAGCAGCCCCTTGGCGTCGGCCGCCGTCGATGGCGCGATCACCTTCAGGCCGGGAATGTGCGAATACCAGGCCGAATAATCCTGACTGTGCTGGGCGGCGACGCGCGAGGCGGGTCCGTTCGGGCCGCGGAAGACGATCGAAACCTGCACCTGCCCGCCCGACATATAGCGCGTCTTCGCCGCAGAATTGATGAGTTGATCCATCGCCTGCATGGCAAAGTTGAAGGTCATGAATTCGACAATCGGCTTAAGGCCGTCGAGCGCGGCGCCGATGCCAACGCCGGCAAAGCCGTGCTCCGTGATCGGCGTGTCGATCACGCGCCGGGCGCCGAATTCTTGCAACAGGCCCTGTGTCACTTTGTAGGCGCCCTGATATTCCGCGACCTCTTCGCCCAGAATGAAGACGTCTGGGTCGCGGCGCATTTCTTCCGCCATGGCGTCGCGCAACGCTTCGCGCATGGTCATTGTGACGAACTCGGTACCTTCCGGGACCTCTGGTTCCGGCGCAAGAGCGGCCGCGGGCGGCTTGGCGGTGCCGGTCGGAGCCGGCGCCGGGGCTGCGGCCTTCTTCGCCGGCTCGGGCCTTTCCGCCGGCGGCGATTCTGCCCCCTTCTGCTGTCGCGAGGGTTCTTCCGACGGTCCGGCTGCCGGTATAGCGGCCTTCAATGCGCTCGCATCCTCGCCGTCGGCAAGGATCATGGCGATCGGCGTATTGACCGCCACATCGTTGGTGCCTTCCGGCTCCAGAATCTTTCCGAGCGTGCCCTCATCGACCGCTTCCACTTCCATTGTGGCTTTGTCGGTCTCGATCTCGGCGATCACGTCGCCGGATTTGACAGGATCGCCTTCCTTTTTGAGCCACTTGGCAAGATTGCCCTTCTCCATAGTCGGCGAAAGGGCGGGCATCAAAATCTCAGTCGGCATGACAGCTCACTTGGAAGCTCAATTCGGCGCGTCGCGTTGAACGCGCCTCAGCGATAAACGTCGGTATAGAGTTCGGAAGGTTCGGGTTCGGGGTCGTGGGTGGCAAATTCGGACGCTTCATTGACAATGGCGCGCACTGACGCGTCGATCTTCTTTAATTCGTCCTCATTCGCCCATTTCTTCTCCAGGAGACGCTTGCGCACCTGCTCTATCGGATCGTGCTCGGTGCGCATCTTGTCGACTTCCTCCTTGGTCCGGTACTTCGCCGGGTCCGACATCGAATGACCGCGATAACGATAGGTCATCATTTCCAAAATGACCGGGCCTTTGCCGGAGCGGCACCAGGCGATGGCGTCTTCGGAGGCTGCCTTGACGGCCCGCACATCCATGCCATCGACCTGTGATCCTGGAATGTTGAACGAGCTGCCACGTTTGGAGAAATCGGTCTGGGCCGAGGAACGTGTCACCGATGTGCCCATCGCGTAGCGATTGTTCTCGATCACATAGACGATCGGCAGTTTCCAGAGCTCGGCCATGTTGAAGCTTTCATAGACCTGGCCCTGATTGGCGGCGCCATCGCCGAGAAACGTCAGACAGACCGTGTCACTGCCGCGATATTTGTTGGCGAAGGCGAGACCTGTTCCCAGTGGAACCTGGGCACCGACAATGCCGTGACCGCCGTAGAATTTCTTCTCCAGCGAGAACATGTGCATCGAGCCGCCTTTGCCTTTGGAGTAGCCGCCGCGGCGCCCGGTGAGTTCTGCCATGACGCCTTTGGGATCCATGCCGCAGGCCAGCATGTGACCGTGATCACGATAGCCGGTGATCATCTGATCGCCATCGCGCATGGCAAGCTTCATGCCGACGACGACGGCCTCCTGGCCGATATAGAGGTGGCAGAAGCCGCCGATCAGGCCCATGCCATACATCTGTCCGGCCTTTTCCTCGAAACGGCGGATCAAGAGCATATGCTGCAGCGCATCGAGCTCCTGCTCCTTGGTGAATTCTGCGATTTTCGCCGTATCCGTGGGCCGACCGGCCCCGTTGCCGGTCAACGGGCTCAAGACTTCAGTGGTTTGTGCCGCTTGCTTGGTTTGGGCGACGGCCATCATTGTCCTCGAAAGGTCATTGTCGTCGAATGTTCCGGCGGGCGGGCTTCCTGCAATAGCGTAATTCACCCTGTTGCGGAAGCCGGGGATGCTGCTCGTTCCCGGCCGGGTCGATGCCGGCCAAATCGTTGTTACAAAATTAATTTCGGAGCCGCCGCCGACGACTTCAAGGGTTCGCCGCGGCAGCGGTGCGGCCAGCCGGAACAGGCTGCGACTGAAACACCAGAGTCAGCTCCTTGGGATCGACATAGTCGAGCAACGCACGCGCTCGCTCGTCGAGCATATCGGGATCGAGGGCGTCCGACTTGAGCAGCGCAATCCGACGCTCCCATTGGGTATGTTCGAGCTTGAGCCGCTGCAGCTCAGCGCTCAGCGCCGCGATTTGCCGATCGATGTCCTCTTTCGCCTTCAGTCCGCGATCGCCGCTATAGGCATTGACGCCGAAATAGCCGATCAGGAGGCCCGCCAGCACATAGAGCGCGAGCGCGTTCAGTACGGAGCGGAGCCGTTTGCGGGTGACCATTGCAGCACCATGTTAGCGCGCCGCTTAAAGCAAGATTAATAGGCGGCATCGTCGTTCTGCGTTGGGCCGCCGGATCCGGCCTTTTGACCCGTCCGATGCAAGCTCCGAGGAGCTTGCAAATCTATACCCCCGTCGCTCAGGCATCGGCGGCGCTCGTGAAAATCTTCGCTGGTGGCGAATTGTGCGCGCTCGCACGCTCCGCCCGTGTCGCAATGAACAGACTACGGCAGTCGGTTGCGCAGTTCGCTGAGCACGAAATTGCCAAAGCGCTTGCCGCGGTTGCGGAAAAAGCGGAGCACGCCGGCATCGACGAAATACGTCAAAAGAATGCTGTCGCGCGTGCGCACCTCGGGGCCGACTGCGTCGGCCGAATGCCAAGTATCCGTGCCGACTGCGAAGGCGTAGCCGGTATTCGGCGCAAACTGCATCCGTTTTACTTTTGGCAGCGACCCGTCAGGCAGCTTTTCGTGGAAGATCGTGCCGATATGTGTCGTCGAACTGTCACGCGGCAAATAGAGCTGCACCGTAATGCCCTTCCAGCGCGTGTCGGTATGCGGGGTGATCAGATAGCCAGGAATGTCGCGCGTCAGGATCGGGATCGGATACATGCCGACTTTGGCATAGCCATGGCCGAAGCGGCGCTCGAGCGCCGGCGCAAGCCGCCGCACGAAAGCCTCCTTGACGGTCGGCGAGCACAACGCGCGACCGACCAGGTCCCAGACCGCGTGCTTCTGCAGGGGCAGGTGACGGATGTATTCCGGAAACAGATCGATCTTCACCCGCGTATGGGTGCCGTCTTCGAGATCATGACCCTTGCTGCGGCCATGCATCGGTCGGTAATCGCGCGCTTCCGGCATATTGCCGAGCATCCGGGCGTAAACATCGTCGGGAAAAACATGGTCGAGCACGAGATGGGTGAATGGCTTGTCGAACAGCGGCGCAGCCTCGACCGCCTTGGCGACGAAATCGCTCAAATTTCCAACCGCAAGCCGGCGATTGCCCGGCTTCAATTCGAGTGTTTGGTCCATGACGGATCGGTCCCCCGCGCGAGAACAGCAGCCAAAGTATCGCCCTTGACACTGCCAAACAAGCGCACATCGCGCATCCGGACAGGTCTATCGGTGTGCGCTGAAAGCCGCGCGTCCGGCATAGACGGCTTGCGGCCCGAGCTCCTCTTCGATGCGCAGCAGCTGATTGTATTTCGCGGTTCGGTCCGAGCGCGCTAGCGAGCCGGTTTTGATCTGGCCGCAATTGGTCGCGACCGCGAGGTCGGCAATCGTGGCATCCTCTGTCTCGCCGGAGCGATGCGACAGCACGGCCGTGTAGCCGGCCTTGTGTGCCGTTTCGACCGCGGCAAGCGTCTCCGTCAGCGTGCCGATCTGGTTCACTTTGATCAAAATTGAATTCGCATAGTGCTTGGCGATGCCATCAGCGAGCCGCTTCACATTCGTGACAAACACATCGTCGCCGACGAGCTGGCACCGCCGGCCAATCGCCTCGGTCAACATAATCCAACCCTCGACGTCGTCCT
This sequence comes from Hyphomicrobiaceae bacterium, assembly GCA_021324465.1. GTDB lineage: Bacteria > Pseudomonadota > Alphaproteobacteria > Rhizobiales > Xanthobacteraceae > BOG-931. Next base: position 24,190 of record JAJPJB010000046.1, on the reverse strand, counting down.
CGGCCATGCCATCCTCGATCGACACAATGGGGTAACGGCCAACGAGGTCGGCGAGATATTTGGTTTGCTCTTGCCGGGAGCGCTTTTTGCCTTCGCCCTCATAGACGTAAGCTCCGTCCTTGAAGAATTCGGTCGATGCGGGATCGAGCGCCAGCGCTACGTCCTCGCCCGGCTTGTAGCCGGCGTTTTCAATTGCTTTCATCACGAAATCCAGCGCAGCGTCGGCTGAGGCAAGGTTCGGCGCAAAGCCTCCTTCGTCGCCGACATTGGTATTGTGACCTGCGTCTTTGAGAGCCGACCGCAGCGTGTGAAAAATTTCCGAGCCGGCGCGTAGCGCGTCGGCAAAGCACTTCAGGCCGAGCGGCACGATCATGAATTCCTGAAAATCAATCGGGTTGTCGGCATGTACCCCGCCGTTGACGATGTTCATCATCGGCACCGGCAGGAGCCGCGCCGATGTCCCGCCGATATAGCGATAGAGCGGCAGATCATTGGCAATCGCCGCCGCCTTGGCGGTGGCAAGCGAAACACCGAGAATGGCGTTGGCGCCGAGCCTGCTCTTATTCGGCGTGCCGTCGAGCGCGATCATCGTCTCGTCGATTTTGACCTGCGCTTCGGCGTCCATGCCGGAGAGCGCGTCAAAGATCTCGCCGTTGACCGCTTCGACAGCGTTGCGCACGCCCTTGCCAAGGTAGCGTTTGTTGTCGCCATCGCGCAGCTCGACCGCTTCATGGGCGCCGGTCGAGGCGCCCGACGGCACGCCGGCACGGCCGCGCGAGCCGTCAGCCAGAACGACATCGACCTCGACGGTTGGATTGCCGCGGCTGTCCAAAATCTCGCGGCCGATGATGTCGACAATAGCAGTCATGCGGGTTCCCCAGCTGAACATGACGACCCATGATAATCCCCGAAACCGCCGTAAAGCCTGTTCGGGCCGTCGCGGTCCGCGCGCGATGGGCTTCTACAGGATCGGAGAGCCCCTTGTCATGCCCCGTCAAAGCAAGGCATGCAGTCGCTATGGCAAAGAAATCTCCGCAAGCGCCGTTACAACTTGGCCGTCCCTCGCCGCCACCGGCGTCGCCTGAAGAGGCCGTGCTCGACCGCGTGGCGAATCCGCATCCTGATGCCGATTATGTCGCGCGCTTCACCTTTCCCGAATTCACCGTGATGTGCCCGGTTACCGGGCAGCCGGATTTCGCGATTCTGGTGATCGACTACGTGCCGCGGGCTTGGCTGGTCGAATCCAAGTCGCTGAAGCTTTATCTCAACAGCTTCCGCAATCACGGCGCTTTTCACGAAGCCTGCACGGTCGGGATTGGCAAGAAATTGGTCGGCTTGCTCAAGCCGAAATGGCTGCGCATCGGCGGCTACTTCCATCCGCGCGGCGGCATGCCGATCGACGTGTTCTGGCAGGCTGGAAAGCTCCCGTCAGGCGTCTGGGTTCCGGACCAGGCGGTCGCCGGCTATCGGGGGCGCGGATAGCCCTTTAGGGTCGCCAGCAGCGCCGCAGTTTCGCGCACCGGATCGGCAGCGCGCATCACGCTGCCCATTACCGCAACGCCCGTGCAACCGGCCGCGATCACCTCGCCGACGCGCGCCGTATTGATGCCGCCGATCGCCAGCAGCGGCACGCGTGCGGCGCGCGCCATTTCGGCGAGTCCCTTGCGGCCGATCTCCGGACCGTAACCCGGCTTGCTCGGCGTCTCGAAAGCCGGGCCGGCAAGCGCATAGTCGACGAGGCTGGGGTCGATCGCTGCGGCTTCGGTGACAGTGTGGATCGAAAGCCCGATCAGCTTGTCGCGCCCCAGCACCGCGCGCGCGGCTTTGGCGTCACTGCCGGACGACAGATGCACCCCGTCGATGCCTGCGAGTTCCGCAAGCGCCGCCTCGCCGTGCAGCATCAGCCGCGCGCCGTACCGTCTGGTCATCGCCAGGAGGCTGCGCGCCATGGACACCTGTTCGTCTTCCGGCAAATCTTTTTCGCGTACGCTCACCCAGCGGCAACCGGCGGCAAGCGCCGCGCCGACGACCTCGGGCAAAGCACGCCGTGCCTGATGACGGTCGGTCACCAGCAGCAATGGCGGATCGGGCAGTTTCATAGCGCCGGACGTTCCCTTGTTGTTGTCCGTTCCTATCCGCCGACGACCACAGCTTGTCCCTACATTTGGATTATGGAGAATCCAAAGCGGGGAGGAAACGGAGGCTGTTGCATGCGTTTAACAGCAGTCAAATTCATTCTGTTGGCAGTGGTTGCGCTCATCTCCGCGCTGGCGCCGTTGCCTCCGGCGCTGGCGGGGAAAGCCAAAAAGATTACGGTGAAGCCGACCGGCGCCTGCGCGCAGTCAAGCGGCCGCTGCGTGTCGGATTGTGATCAATTTAATTGGTGTACGATGTATATTTGCAGCAACGGTCAATCGACACCGGTGCCATTCTGGCGCTGCTATGAGCCGAGCGGACTGTGCCTTGCGCCGCGCTGCTGAGCGTTAGCGTCCCGCCGGAGCGTAACTCGAGATCGAGCTTGTCATGGTGCCGGGTGAGGTCGTCGGCACGAGGTGGCGCGGCACAACAATGCGCTGGCCTTCGCTCAACGCCGCGCGCGGCGAACCCCCGTTGATCTCGGTCAGCGACCAGAGCGGCACGTGGTAGGTGTCGGCTACCGTTTTCAGCGTATCGCCGGCATGGACCGTTACCGGCGTGCCGGAATCCCACAATTCGACCGCCGCATCGGCCGGCACCTCCAGATGGAGCGGCACCGCCTCGCCTTCCGCAGCAGCCGGTGTCGCGGCTAGCTCGACCACTTTGCTGACCAATTGCTCTTGAATGCGATCGGCCTTTTCGATGTTGATGTGAATGATCTCGCTGTGATTTTTCAGGTTGTAGCTGGCATAGTGACCATGGAAACGCGTGCCCTGCACGACATTGCCGCCGCCCATGATGTTCGAAGACTGGAAGATGTTGATATAGCGCTCGACATTGGGCGGCACGTCATCGGCGATGCGGCTTGGGTCATACGTAACAAGGAGGCTCACCGGAATATCGGCCGCATTGAGCGCCTCGGCGAAGGCCAGGGCGGCATCGCCACCCATCGAATGACCGATCAGGATGATCGGCTGCGGCTCGCGGCGATAGTCGCGGATCGCCTGATCAATGTAAGAGCGCCACACGAGATAAGTGTCGACGCTTGCCGCGATACCGGTACTTCGTATCCGCTCGGCCAATTTGTCCATGCCGCGCGAATAGATCAGGCCGGCAATGCCTCGGAACAAATAGGCCCGACCGCGCGGCACGACGGTGACCTTCGTACCCGCCTGCGGCGGCAGTGGCGGGACGTCACGCGCATCCGCGAGAGCAATCGGCTTGGCGACCGGGGCGCCGGCGGGTATGACGGGTGCAGACGCCTGGCTGAGCTTGGGTTCATTGGCTTTGCTTTGCGCGGCGCGCGCAAATAAGGAATTGAGCGCGTCGGTATCACCCTTGGACGTCGACGCATTCGATTGCGCCGCACCTGATGGCGACCCGCTTGCCGAGCCCGTGCTGTCGGGATCGTCGCCGGTCGAGGTGCTCGCCTGGCTGCTTCGCCAGTCCGCGGATTTGCCGGATCCAAAGCCAGCCGCGCTGAAGGAGGAATCGAACATCGTGTAGCCGCCGCAGCCCGTCAGGCATGCCGCCAGCAGCAGAACGGCCAATTGCTTTGATGGCACGATGCAATTCCGTCGTTGTAGTCGGGCTGTCAAACGCTACGTTGCACGCCACGTCAAACGCCATATGTCCCGGCTGAGCAGCATCCGCTGCGCCGGGATGTGCGCGCGAGACTTGCGAAGGCGCGGTTCCCCGAGAATCGCCATCCAGACTCGTCCCAGGTCCCGAGGAGACCGTGAAATCCTTAATTTCCCCCGAACAGCCAGAGGCTGTGCGCCCGGGCGGGTTAAATCACGGGCTTAGTCCGGCATTTTCGTGGCATGGTTCGCCGCCGAAAGGGCGGCTGTCGGGCGAATTTAAAGGTTGAATCGCCCATCTATCCGCATGATATGAGCGCCGTCCCGCGCACAGCCGCATCAATGCGCTACAGATTGATGAATCGCCCCGCCCGCATTTCTTTCATCTCGCTCGGCTGCCCCAAGGCGCTGGTCGATTCGGAGCGCATCATCACGCGGCTGCGGGCGGAGGGCTATGAGCTCGCCCGCGACCACAAAGGCGCGGACCTGGCGATCGTCAATACCTGCGGCTTCCTCGACAGTGCCCAAGCAGAATCCCTTGCGGCGATCGGCACGGCAATGGCGGAAAACGGCAAGGTCATCGTCACCGGCTGCATGGGCGCCGAACCGGGCAAAATCACCGCCGCGCATCCGAACGTGCTCGCGGTCTGCGGACCTCAGCAATACGAAAGCGTGCTGGATGCCGTCCATCGCGCCGCGCCGCCGCAGCACGACCCCTATAGCGATCTGATCCCGCCCGAAGGCATCAAGCTCACGCCCCGGCACTACGCTTATCTGAAGATTTCGGAAGGTTGCAACAACCGCTGCACCTTCTGCATCATCCCGAAATTGCGCGGTAATCTGGTCTCGCGGCCGGCTGGCGACGTGCTACGCGAAGCCGAACGGCTTGTAGCCGCCGGCGTCAAAGAGCTCCTGGTCATCTCGCAGGACACCTCGGCCTATGGCGTCGATCTGAAATACGCGCCGAGCGCCTGGAAAGACCGCGAGCTACGGGCAAAATTCCTCGACCTTGCACGGGCGCTCGGCGAGTTCGGCGTGTGGGTGCGATTGCACTACGTCTATCCCTACCCGCATGTCGACGACGTTATCCCGCTCATGGCCGAAGGCACGGTGCTGCCCTATCTCGACGTGCCGTTTCAGCATGCGAGCCCGACCGTGCTCAAGCGGATGCGCCGCCCGGCCGCCGGGGAAGAAACACTGCAGCGTATCGCGCGCTGGCGCGAGATTTGCCCAAGCCTCACCATCCGCTCGACCTTCATCGTCGGCTTTCCCGGCGAGACGGACCGGGATTTTTCCTTGCTGCTCGATTGGCTTACCGAGGCGCAGCTCGATCGTGTCGGTTGCTTCCGCGACGAGCCGGTCGCCGGCGCGAGCGCGAATGATCTCGCCGCGCCGGTGCCTGAAGAAATCAAAGAGCAACGCTGGCATCGCCTGATGCGGCACCAGCAGGCCATCTCGCAGAAGCGGCTTAAGCGCAAAGTCGGCACTCGCGAACGCGTCATCATCGACGAGGTCGGTCCAATCCCCGGCCTTGATCCGCGGATCGCCAAGGGCCGCACCAGGGGCGACGCACCGCAGATCGACGGCACGGTCCACGTGGCAAGCCGTCGGCCGCTTCGCGTGGGCGAAATCGCGACCGTGAAGATCGAGCGCGCCGACGCCTACGATTTGCACGGCACGGCGGTCGGTTACTGAGGGTCACCGCCCCCGAACTGTTGCAGCATTTTCCGGAAAGGGTACCGCTATTGCGTAAGAAAATGCGACAAAACAAAAACGCTGGAGCGTTGTCCGATTCCGTCGAATCGGACAACGCTCTCAGTGCGGCTATGTCAGCTTGCATCGCAACACCGCTCCGCCGATAGTTCCGCCTCCTGCCGAGCTTCTTTCTGCAAATCCTGGGTTTTCACATGCCGCTCTCCGACACGATCAAAACGCTCATCCGCAATGCCTGGGACGACGGCTATCCGTGCCTGGTCGCCACCAACGGACCGCAGGGACCCAATATCAGTCCCAAGGGCAGCATGATCGTGTTCGATGATGCGCATCTCGCTTACTGGGAGCGGTCCAAGCGCACCGCGCTCGAAAATCTTGCGTACGACAAGCGGGTCTGCGTGATGTATGCCAATTTCAAAGCCCAGCGTGACGGCGTGCTCGAGAGCGGCTTTTTGCGCTTCTACGGCAGCGCCCAATTGCATGAGAGCGGACCGATCCGCGAGTCGATCTTTGCAAGGCTTTTGCCGCGCGAGCAGACCCATGTCGGCGCCGACGCCGGCATCGGCGTGCTGGTCAAGATCGAGCGCGCGCAGGATGTCCGCGGCAAGCCGCTGCTGTGAGGCGAGACCTCACCCTCATCGGCGGCGTTGCGCAAGCACACGGCGAATAGCGGTCATCAGCAGATCGAGTTCGCTTTCGGCGATGGTGAAGGCCGGCGTCAGGTACACAATCGAGTCAAACGGCCGGATGAACACGCCTTCATTGACAAAACTCTGGCGTAGCGCGTTGACGTTGTCGATGCGGTCAAGTTCGATGACGCCGATGGCGCCCTTAACCCGCACATCCGCAATGCCGGGGAGCCGGCGGCAGGGCTCCAGTCCATGGCGCAGCGCGGCCGCAATTTTCGCGACCTGATCGAGCCGCGGCTCGCGCTCGAACAGATCCAGTGAGGCATTGGCGGCGGCACAGGCGAGCGCATTGGCCATGAAGGTCGGCCCGTGCATCAGCGCCTTTAACGGGTCGTCCGACCAGAAGGCATCGAAAATTCGGCGCGCGGCGACGGTAGCGGCGAGCGGCAGGGTGCCGCCAGTCAACGCTTTTGACAGTGTCAAAATGTCCGGCGCCACGCCGGCCTCCTCAAAGGCGAACATTGCGCCGCTGCGGCCGAAGCCGGTGAAGATCTCGTCGAAGATCAGCAAGAGCCCATAACGATCGGCAAAGTCTCGCAAAATATGCAGCACGCGCGCATCGTGAAAGCGCATGCCGCCGGCACCTTGGACCAACGGCTCGACGATAAACGCCGCGATCTCATCGCCGCGCCGCCGAAGGACCGCCTCCAAGGCCGCTGTCCGCGCCTCGTCGATTGGCAGGTCGACCACGATCTGCTCCGCAAGGAGTCCGCGGAAGGCGACGTGAAAACTGCTCTCCGGATCGGACACCGCCATGGCGCCGGTGGTGTCGCCGTGATAGCCGCCGTTGAAGGCTACGATGCGGATTTTGCTGCGGACCCCGCGATTGCGCCAATATTGCACGGCCATTTTCAGTGCCACTTCGACGGCGACCGAGCCGGAATCGCTGAAGAACACCCGGTCCAGGTCCGATGGCCCGAGCAATGCCGTCAGGCGGCGCGCGAGTGTCAGCGCTTGTTCGTGCACCAGCCCGCCCAACATGACGTGCGGCATCTGCGCCAGCTGGCGTTCCACCGCGGCGCGGATATGCGGGTGATTGTAGCCGTGGCATGCCGTCCACCATGAGGCCATGCCGTCGATCAGTTCGCGGCCGTCGGCAAGGATGATGCGGCTGCCCCTCGTGGCCTCGACGGCAAGCGGCGGCGCCGCCGTCTTCATCTGGGCATAGGGCAGCCAGATATGCGGAAGCCCGGCTCCGTACCAATCCGGGCCTGTTCCTAGCCCTTTGTTTTTGCTGGTATTGCCCGACATTCGGCGCTTTCATGAAACCTGGCACGTAATATTGTGCCTGTGCGGCCGTCCAAGGTCACCTTGTTTGCCAGTGATGAGAATGCGCTCGCTCGATGAATTTGCCGGCGAAAAGCTTGCCGCCTTGGAGCGGGCCAAGCTGCGGCGCATCCCCGCGGTGACCGCGCGGGAGGGGCTCTGGGCGGAGCGTAACGGCCGCCGCCTGCTGTCATTCTCGTGCAATGACTACCTCAATTTGAGCCAACATCCGAAAATCATCGCCGCCGCAATCGAGGCGATGCAGCGCTACGGGATGGGCGCCGGCGCCTCGCGCTTGGTGACCGGCAACCACCCGCTCTATGCCGAACTTGAAGAGCGCTTGGCGCGGCTCAAAGGAGCCGACGCCGCGGTTGTCTTCGGCTCGGGCTATCTTGCCAATACGGGCATTATTCCCGCGCTGGTCGGCGCCGACGACCTGATCCTGCTCGACGAGCTTTGCCATGCCTGCATCCATGCGTGGCGCCAAGCTCTCGGGAGCAAAAACCGTGCTCTACCGCCATGCTGACGCCACGCATGCGCGGGCGCTCCTTGCACAGCACCGGGGCGGCAAAAAGCGCGCCCTGATTGCGACCGACGGCGTATTCTCCATGGACGGCGATATCGCGCCGCTTGGCGAACTGGCCGCGCTCGCGCAGCGCCATGATGCTTGGCTCCTCAGTGATGACGCACATGGACTGGGTGTCGTCGGCAAAGGCCGCGGCTCGACTTTTGCCAACGGGCGCGCCGAGGTGCCATTGCAGATGGGCACGCTGTCGAAGGCGGTCGGCGCCTATGGCGGCTATCTATGCGCCTCGCGCGCCGTAATCGATCTGATGCGGACCCGCGCCCGCACATTCATTTATTCGACCGGACTGCCGCCGCCGGTGGTCGCCGCGGCGATTGCCGCCCTCGACATCATCGAAAACGACCCGGCCTATGTCGCCGAGCCGCTCCGCAAGGCAAGGCTGTTTACGCGCGCGCTCAATCTGCCGGAGGCGCAGAGCGCCATTGTGCCGGTGATTGTCGGCGACAGCGAGGCGGCGCTGTCGGCGTCTGACCTGCTGTGTGAGGAGGGATTTCTGGTCGTCGCCATCCGGCCGCCGACCGTTCCGGCCGGGACGGCGCGGCTGCGTTTCGCTTTCACCGCACAACATCCGGAGGCGGAAATAGACAGACTCGCGCAGATCGTCCGGCAGCGTGTCATGAGACACTAAGGCATTGAGGCTTGAGCGCAATCTTCATCACCGGGACCGGGACGGATGTCGGCAAGACTTTCGTCGCCGCCTCCCTTATTCGGCATTTGCGCCAAATGGGCCGGGTGGTCGACGCGCTCAAGCCGGTCGTCAGCGGCTTTGATCCGGACCAGGCCGCTTCCAGCGATCCGGGCGTTCTTCTGCAGGCGCTTGGCCTGCCGGTGACCGCAAAAGAGATTGATCGGATCTCGCCGTGGCGCTTTCGCGCGCCGCTGTCGCCCGATCTTGCTGCCGCGCGCGAGGGCAAGGCCATCGATGTCGACGAGGTGATCGCCTTTTGCCAGACCGCCATCGATCAGCGACGCGACATCCTGCTGATCGAGGGCGCAGGCGGCATCATGGTGCCCCTCGACCAGGATCGCACCATGCTCGACTTGATGATGACCCTGCAATTGCCGCTGATTGTGGTTGCCGGGTCTTATCTCGGCACGATCAGCCACACGCTGACCGCGCTCGACGCGCTCTTCCGGCGCAATATGCAGGTCTTGGCCATCATTGTCAGCGAGACACCGGGTTCACCCGTGCCGCTCGCCGACACGGTGGCCGCGATCGGCCGCTTTGCCGAGCCAGTCATCGCCTTGCCGCGGCAAAAGGCGCAAGCGACCGGTAAAGTGGGCCGCACAGTTGCCGCTTTCGAGCGTATTTTCGGCGGATCGCGCATGTCGCCGGACGCTCCGCCCGAAAACAAGCGCGGCTAGGATGCTCCTTGAGTCGACACGATGCGGTTCCCGGATAGAATTGTGCCATGGCAAGACAATTTCCCTTCGTCATCTTGGGGATCGTGACCGGCGCGGCGTTGACGGTCGGCGCCGTCCGGTTGCCGGTGCTTGCGACTGATGCCGCGGCCAGGGTCAGCGGCAAGTCCGGGGAATACCGGGCGCTTGAACTGTTCGGTGCCGCCTTCGAGCAGGTGCGGCAAAACTATGTCGAGGTGCCCGACGAGAAGAAACTGATCGAGAATGCCATTAACGGCATGGTGGCTGGCCTCGATAATTCATTCTATCTCGACGGCAAGGCCGCCAATCGCGGCCGCGTTTGCCTTTCAGGGAGCTGCTCGCTCGCGGAAATCGGCATCCGATTTAAAATCGAGGACGGTCTGCCGAAGGTCATCACCGTCATCGATGATTCCCCCGCCGCCAAGGCCGGATTGCTGACCGGCGACGTGATCACCGATGTCAACGACTATTCGCTCGACGGCCTGACAGCCTATCAGGTCCTCGGCAGGCTCGACGGTGAGGCAGGAACGACGGTTAAGCTCGGCATTGCGCGGCCCGGCCAGGACAGGCCGATCCACACATCGATGGTGCGCGATCACATCACGGCGCGCTCGGTATACGGTGACGCGGAGGTCGGCGATATCGGCTATATCCGCATCGTTCAATTCAACGAAAATACCGCGGAGGAATTAAAAAATACGATCAACGCCATTGCCGCGAAAATTCCGCCCGAAAAGCTCAAGGGCTACGTCGTCGATTTGCGCAACAATCCCGGCGGGCTGTTGGAAGGCGCGGTCGCGGCCACTGATGCTTTTCTGGCGCGTGGCGACGTCGTCGGCATCGGCGGCCGTAATGCAAGCCAGGCGAAGCGCATTCATGCCGATGGCAATAGTCTGAGCAAAGGCAAACCGGTCGTTGTTCTGATCAATGGCGGCTCGGCATCGACGGCGGAAGTCGTGGCGGCGGCGCTGCAAGACAATCATCGTGCCACGCTGGTTGGAACGCGAACTTTTGGCGCCGGATCGGTAGCGACTGAATTGCAGCTGGGGCACGGCCAAGGCGTGCTTCGCCTTGCCACCCGGCAATATTTCACGCCCGCGGGCCGCATGATCGAAGGCCAGGGCATTGCGCCCGACATCGAGGTGGCGCAGGACCTGCCCGACAACCTCAAGCCGAAAAGCAGGCCACCCGCCAACAAGCCGGTTCTCCAATCCTATATTCCGTCTGATCCCTCCGCCGATAAGGCGCGCAACAAGGCCTATGCGCTGCTGCGGGGAGCGAACGCGAACTGACGTCTGCGGTGGCGAAGCCGCCGTCCCCGGCGCGGTGCTATCTTGCAAACACATGCACTTGCGCCAAGGTCTCCATGGTTCCCTCAAAATTGAACAGCGCGTGCAGAATAAACGTCAGCACAGTCGAGCCGCTGCGCCAGCGCATCCAACCGAGAAACAGGCCGACTACAAAGATCTGCAGGCCGCCGGTCCAGTCATATTGGACATGCAGGGCGGCCCATACCAGCGAGATGACAATAATCGCGGGCCAGGTCGAACGCTCCGATCGCGCCCAGCCGCGAAACAAGAAACCCCGAAACATCACTTCCTCGCCCGCCGGCGCCACGAGGATGGCAGCGAGCGTCATCGGCAGGAGCCAGCCCTCGGCCGCGGCGGTCGTATAGGACTGCAGCTGAAACGAGGTCACCAGCGCCCTGCCGCTCAGGTAAAGCAGTGCGTCGGAGAGCGCGATCAAGACGACGAGACCGGCAATGCCGATCGAGAGGTCGCGGCGCACCGGCCATTTCAGCGCCAGATAATCGGTCTGGCTGCTTCGCGCCAGCGCAACCGCGAGCATGATCACGCCGATCGTGACGGGGTTCGAAATCACGATGAAAAGCGTGACCAGCACGCCGTCATAGGGCGTTTCCAGAATCGCATTCCAGGCTCCGGCGTGCAGGAAAAGCATGGCGCCAAAGCCAATCAATTGGCCCGCCAGGAAGGCGAGGATCGCCCATCCCAGCGTCGCCCGGTAACCCCAGATTTTCGTCACGCGGTCGCGATCCCCTTACGGCAGCAGAATGATCGAGCCGGTGGTACGCCGTCCCTCGAGATCGCGATGCGCCTGTTGCGCGTCGCGCAGAGCATATTTGTGCTTGACTGGAATCTTGACCGCGCCTTTGCCGACCACGTCGAACAGATCGTTGGCGATCGCCAGCAAGTCTTCGCGCTTGGCCGCATAGGTGTTCAGCGTCGGACGCGTCGCAAACAGCGAGCCCTTCTGCTGCAGGATATTGATGTTGAAGGCGTCGATCTGCCCCGACGAGCTGCCGAAGCTCACGAACATGCCGAGCGGCCGCAGGCAATCGAGCGACGCCGGGAAGGTTGTCTTGCCGACGCCATCATAGACCACCTCGCACAGCTTGCCGCCGGTGATTTCCTTCACGCGGGCGACAAAATCCTCCTCGCGATAGAGGATGGTGTGATGACAGCCATTGGCCTTGGCCAGTTCGGCCTTTTCCTTCGACCCCACCGTACCGATCACATTGGCGCCGAGATGGTTGGCCCATTGGCAAAGGATCAAGCCGACTCCGCCGGCTGCGGCATGCATCAGGATATTCATGCCCTTTTCGACCTTGAACGTCCGACGCAGCAGATATTCCGCCGTCATGCCTTTGAGCATCATGGCAGCGGCCTGCTCATAGCTGATATTGGCCGGCAGCTTTATGGCGCGCTCGGCCGGCACCAGGCGTTCGGCGGCGTAGCAGCCGAGCGCGACGACATAGGCGACGCGATCGCCGACTTTGAAATCGCCGACCCCGGGTCCGACCGCGACGATTTCGCCGGCGCCTTCGTTGCCGACGGTGAAAGGCAGGCCGCCGGCCGCCGGATAAAGGCCCATGCGGAAATAGGTGTCGATGAAATTGACGCCGCAGGCATGTTGCCTGACGCGAATTTGGCCCTGCCCCGGCGCGCCGACCTCGACCTCTTCGTAAGTCAGAACTTCGGGTCCGCCCGGCTTATGGACGCGAACTGCAGCAACCATTTTCCTCTCCTTGAAATGCGCTGGAAATTGTCGGCGCAACGCGGCCGGGATCATAGGCGGAGGCATGTCGAAGACAAGGCGGCTGGAAGCACGCCTACCGCGCCCCCGAGACATTGAGCACGGCGCCGCTGATGTAAGAGGCGGCATCGGACAGCAGGAACAGCACCGCCTCCGCGATCTCCGTTGGCTCGCCGGGGCGGCCCATCGGCAATAACGGCGTGATCCGCTCAAGCCGTCCTGGTTCGTGGATGTCAGTCTTGGTCGGTCCAGGCCGCAGCGCGTTGACCCGGATGCCTTCCTTGGCCACTTCGCGCGCCAGACCGTTGGTCAGCGCATCCACGCCGCCTTTGGCGGCGGCATAGAACACATATTCGGCGGCGCCGCCGGTGACGGAGGCGATCGAGGACAGCAGCACGATCGACCCGCCTCTTCCGCCATGCGCGGTCGACATGCGCCGCACCGCCTCACGCGCGCAGACAACCGCACCGAACAAATTGACGTCGATCACCTCGCGGATGGTCGCCGCGGTCGCCGCGTCGAGCCGGGAGTTTTTGCCGCCGATCCCGGAACTGTGCACGAAATGCGTGAGCGGACCGAGCGCCTGCACCGTCTGATCGAAGACGCGTACAATATCCTCCTCCGTCGCCATGTCGCCCTGCAGCGTGACGGCCTTGCCGCCCGCTTGCCTCACCGCGTCGGCAACAGCCGCTGCCGCCTCGGCATTGCGAAGGTAGTTGACGGCAACGTCATAACCGCGCTCCGCCGCCAATCGTGCCGTGGCAGCACCAATACCGCGGCTGCCGCCGGCGATGAGCAGAACAGGCCGCGGCATGACAACACTCCCTCTCCGCGATGATCAGGGCGCGATCATAGGTCGCCGCGGCGTCGTCACAAAGGCCAACGGCTTAAGGATGATGGCGTCGCAGAAATCCCACAGCCACGAAGTAGGCCGCGAGAATGCAAAGGGCCACTTGGGTCCAAAAGCCCGGATCGAGATTTTTGGCAACCGCAAAGGCCGCAAGCGCCGACCATAGAACGAGCGCAGCCAGCGTAATCGTGCGCAAATGCGGAATTCGCATCGGATGGACAACATGAAACGGAACAAACGTCAGCGCCGCCAGCATTGCGATTGAGATCATGGCCGACACAGGTTCTGGCTTGAGCACGAACATGTAGAACACCGCCACATTCCATACCGCCGGGAAGCCGCGGAAATAATGGTCGGAGGTCTTCATCAGCCGGTCGGCAAAATAAAGCGAGCCGGTCACGACGATAACGACAGCCAGCGGGATCGCGACCGCCGACGGCACAAAGCCGCTCGCCGCAACGGCATAAGCGGGAACGAAAACATAATTGAGGATGTCGACCACGAGATCGAGCACGTCGCCCGACCAGCGCGGCAAGAGCTCCGCGACGTGAAGACGCCGCGCAAATGTGCCATCGATGCCGTCAATAAAAAGGGCGACGCCGAGCCAGACAAACATCTGCGGCCAATCGCTGCGCACCGCCGCGATCAGCGCCAACAGCGCGCAAGCCGCCCCGCAGGCGGTGAAGATATGGACCGCAAAGGCCGCCGTTCGCGCCGGCGGCCTCGGCTTGGCAGATGGTCTGCGAGGATTCATGTCTTGAGTTTACACGTTATGGCAAACGCTATGCGCGGTGGCTCCGCCATTGCTAGTATTACCCCTGAAAAACACGCGCGTGGCATCATAAGTTAGGAAAACGGTTTAAGTCGTGGGTGGCGTTCGAGACTCTTTGACTGCAGACATTGCAGTGCTTGGCGGCGGCCCTGTCGGCCTGGTCGCGGCCATCGCGCTTGCGGCCACCGGCGCGCGGATGCTTCTGGTTGCGCCGCAGGCCGAAGCCGACCATCGCACCACGGCGCTGCTTGCAAGCTCCGTGACGGCGCTCGAGACCCTTGGCGTCTGGCAGGCCTGCGTCCCGCACGCCGCGCCGCTTCGCAAGCTGCGTATCGTGGACGATACGCAGCGGCTGCTGCGGGCGCCGGAAGCCCTGTTCGATGCCGCGGAGATCGATCTCGAAGCCTTCGGCTACAATATCGAAAACCGACATCTCGTCGCCGCGCTGGAAGCCCATGTGCGCACGCTCGGGCTGCCGCGGATTGCGGCGCCCGCGCTTGTGGTCACCGGCCATGCCGACGGTGTCACCATCAAACATGCCGAGGGCGAGGCCCGCGTACAGCTCGCGATCGGCGCCGACGGCGCGCGTTCGCTGTGCCGGGCCGCGGCCGGCATTGCAATGCACCGCCGCGCCTATCCGCAAACGGCTTTGACGCTCAATTTCGGTCACGGCCGGCCGCACCACGACACGGCTACGGAATTCCACACCGAGAGCGGCCCCTTCACGCTGGTGCCGCTGCCCGGGCAAAGATCGAGCCTCGTCTGCGTGCTCGAGCCGAAACGGGCGGCCGATTTTGCCGCCCTGGACGACGACTCGCTGTCGGCCGAGATCGAGCGGCGGGCGCATTCACTGATCGGCAAGATCACGGTCGAGCCCGGCCGCGGCCTGTTTCCACTCGCCGTCGAAACCGCGAATGTTTTTGCCCGCCGGCGTATTGCGCTGGTCGGCGAAGCGGCGCATGTGGTGCCGCCGATCGGCGCGCAGGGGCTCAATCTCGGACTGCGCGATGCGGCCACGATTGCCGAAATCGTCGCCGACGCGCGACGCGATTTTCTCGACCCCGGCGCCTCGGACGTGCTTGCACGCTATGAAATGCAGCGCCGAATGGACGTGACCAGCCGCTCGATCGCGGTCGACCTGTTGAATCGCAGCCTACTAACGGACTTCGTGCCGGCGCATGCCATTCGCGGGCTCTCGCTTTATCTCGTCGATCAGATCGGGCCGCTGCGCCGTGCCGTAATGCGCGAAGGCGTGCGGCCGGCCGCCTCGCAGCCGCGCCTGATGCGCGGCGAGATGGTCTGAGAGGCGCTATTTCCCCGGTCATGTTCCCGGGCAGGGCTGCCGTCAAAAGCGGCTTGGCGTAATTGCGCCAGTCATCTTAGGTTGGCCATCCAGGTGGTGGGAGCATGTTATGAAGCTACCGCGCAATTTCTTTAAGCCGCTGGCGCTAGGCGCGCCCGTGCCGCTGCGCGAACTGCCGCTGCGGCTTGAGCGCATGATCCATTTCGTGCCGCCGCACATCGAAAGATTGCGCGCCAAGGTTCCTGAGTTGATCGCGCAGGTCGACGTTGTGCTCGGCAACCTCGAGGACGCCATTCCGGCCGACGCAAAAGAGGCCGCCCGCGCGGGCTTCATCGAAATTGCGAAATCCTGCGACTTTGGCGAGACGGGCCTATGGACGCGGGTCAACGCGCTCAACTCGCCGTGGTTGCTCGACGATATCTGCGAGATCGTTGCCGCCGCCGGGCAAAAGCTCGACGTCATCATGCTGCCGAAGGTGGAAGGTGCCTGGGATATCCACTACCTCGATCAGCTTCTGGCACAGCTCGAAGCCAAGAACAGCGTGAAAAAGCCGATCCTCATTCATGCCATTCTCGAGACCGCCGAGGGGGTCAATAACGTCGCCGAGATCGCAACCGCTTCGCCGCGGATGCACGGCATCAGCCTCGGGCCGGCCGATCTTGCCGCCTCGCGCGCGATGAAGACGACGCGCGTCGGCGGCGGTCATCCGCAGTACAAGGTGCTCGCGGATTCCGGCGTTGACGGCGCGGCGCCGCGGGCGGCTTTTCAGCAAGACCTCTGGCACTATACCCTCGCCAAAATGGTCGATGCCTGCGCGGCCGCCGGCATCAAGGCGTTTTACGGCCCGTTCGGCGACTTCGCCGATGGCGCCGCCTGCGAGGTGCAGTTCCGCAACGCTTTTCTTATGGGCTGCGTAGGCGCCTGGACGCTGCATCCGAGCCAGGTGCCGATCGCCAAGCGGGTTTTTTCACCGGATCCGGCCGAAGTGGCCTTCGCCAAGAAGATCATCGCCGCCTTGCCCGACGGCTCCGGCGCGGTCATGATTGACGGCAAAATGCAGGATGATGCGACCTGGAAACAGGCCAGAGTCCTGGTCGATCTGGCGGGACTGGTCGCCCGGAAAGACCCGGAAATGGCCCAGCGCTATGGGTTATGAGCGTACGTTGAAGAAAAACATGAACAACGCGGCAGAACCGACTCTTCGGGACAAGCGAACCGCGCTATGATGCCGGCGTTGGTCGTAGGGACGCCCGCCCGTTAGTCTGGCATCTGGAATGAGCAAGATTCGCAACGCCAAATATCAGATCGGTCAAGTCGTGCGGCACCGCCTTTATCCGTTCCGCGGCGTCATTTTCGATATTGACCCGGTCTTCGACAATACCGAGGAGTGGTACCAGGCGATTCCGGCTGAAATCCGCCCGCACAAGGATCAGCCGTTCTATCATCTGTTCGCCGAGAACGATGAAACCGAATACGTCGCCTATGTCTCGGAACAGAATCTTTTGCCGGACACGACCGGCGAACCGGTTCGCCATCCGCAAGTCGCGGAAGTCTTCGTCAAAGACGGCAAGGGCGGATATCGCCCGCGTTCAGCGACGGTGCACTGAAGATCGCGTGTCCGCTCATTCTCTCGCAAGCGACGCGCAAGCCGGAAGAGCGCGCCGCCCTTCACATCTTGCGCCAGGTCTGCGCGCTTTGCGCGGGGAGGCGCGGATGATGGGCCTTGCGCGGCTTGGCGAGATCAATGCTGCGGCGGCGGCGTATTCGACGACTGCGGCTGCGTGCCCTGCTGCTGTTCGAGCTTCTTGCGCGCTTCATCGGCACGGCGCTGCAGTTCTTCCTGCAGCTTCTGCTGCTGCTCCTCAAACACTTTCGGATCGGTCGGCGGGCCGTCATAGGCTTTGGCGAAATCGCTGAGCGGCAGAACAAGGCTGATCGGCTGGCCGGTCGAATTGATCGCCTGCACGACGAGACCCTGACCTTTTTTCATCTTGCCGATCATGTCCGCCGTCGCCTCGTAATCGGCCATGCAGCCATTGGTGAAGCAAATGACATAGGGCGCGGTCATCGGCTGGTTCTGATCGATAATGAGCCGCGTACCGTGGATCAGCTGCATGCCAAGCGGCAGCGTGACGCGAAGAATCTTCTTGGGTTCGCCTTCCGGCTCGATTAGCACGGCGGCGACAACCGGCATGCCGGACTCGATGCGTGCGTCCTTGCCGGTGAAGCAGACTTGCTTGGCATTCTGATCATTATTCGGCTTGAGACAGAACTTGGTCCAGGGCGAATAGATCAACTGGACTTGCTGCTGCTCGGCGCCTTGTTGCTGCGCCTGCTCGGCGGGCGCCGGCTGCTGCGCCTCCGGAGCGGGTGCCCCGGCCGCTGGCTTTGCCGGCGCGGGCTTTTTGGCCGGAGCCGGTTTTGGCTTAGCGGCAGGTGCAGCCGGCGCAGGAGCCGGCTGCTGGGCCAGCGCCAGCGAAGCGCTCGTCAGCGCCAGGGCTACCGCCAGAACTGCAGCGCGGCCCGTCAACTTCGCGGTGGCAGCGAACGTGCGGCTTACCGGGCGACCCGGTGCCGACGCGTTATGATCGTTCATGAGAATTCCTCTTCAATGCTGCCACCGGCAAATCGAGCCGTAGCGAAGTGACTTGCGGACGGAGTTCCCAAACAGTTTTGCCCCGTCAGACTGCTGTTTTCGATGATGACGCCGGCCCGCCCGACAAAGACACGCCCGACATCCGCCGCCGCGCTGCGCGGTCCGCCCTCAAGCGAGGGTGAATCGACGCAGAATACGGCAACACCGTGACCCCTCAGAAGCTTCCAGTCCGGCCCAATAGCGCAATTGCGCGGCCGGATAAAGGCCGGTGCGAGTGCTGCGCGCGGCGGTGGCGGTCCCGGCTCTGCGGCAGGCACGAACGAGCCGCCGTGCTAGATTGTCACCGGCAAACCGAATCGCGCTCACATTTTACGGCTGATGGAAGCTCCACGGATAGCCTGTGCCAGCTTTGCGGCGCGCGCTGCACTCTGCGGCGCGTTCGGGCTTTTGCCGTATGGACATCACGCCGTCGCATCGGCGGCAAGTGCCGCTATGCCGGCCATTGCCATGCACGGTGCGCCAGCGCTGCCGCAGGATTCCGCGCTGCCTTACGTCAATCCCGACGCGCCGAAGGGCGGCACCATGGTCGAAGGCGTGCTCGGCACCTTCGATAGCCTCAATCCGCTGATCGTTCAGGGACTGCCGGTACAGGCGATCCGCGGCTACGTGATCGAGAGCCTGCTGGCGCGCAATTACGACGAGCCATTCTCGCTTTATGGCTTGTTGGCGCGCACCGTCGAGACCGACGCCGAGCGCAGCTATGTGACTTTTGCGCTCAATCCGGATGCGCGCTTTTCCGACGGCACAGCGGTGACCGCCGAGGACGTGGTGTTCTCCTGGCAGCTGTTGCGCGATCACGGCCGGCCCAATCACCGCACCTATTATTCCAAGGTCGTCAAGGCGGAGATTCTCGATCCGCTTACCGTGCGTTTCGATTTTGGCGGTGGCGGCGACCGGGAATTGCCGCTGATCCTTGGGCTCATGCCGGTGCTGCCCAAGCACGCGATCAATGTCGCGACCTTCGAAAATTCTAGCCTCGCCAAGCCGATCGGCTCGGGCCCCTATATCGTCGACAAGGTGGACGTCGGCAAAAGCGTCAGCTTCAGGCGCGATCCCAATTACTGGGGCCGCAAGCTGCCGATCAATCGCGGCCTGTGGAATTTCGATCGGGTGCGCTTCGATTTTTACCGTGACTCCAACGCCTATTTCGAAGCGTTCAAAGCCGGCCTCTATGACGTGCGCAGCGAGACCGACCCGACCCGCTGGGAGACCGGCTACGACTTTCCCGCCGCGCGCGACGGCCGCGTCCTGAAAGAGGCGATTCCCAATGGCTTGCCGAAATTCGCCTCCGACTATGTCTTCAATACCCGGCGACCGATCTTTGCCGACATTCGCGTGCGCCAGGCGATCGCGCTGCTGTTCGACTTCCAATGGGTCAATCGCAGTTTCTTTTATAATCTCTACCGGCGCAGCGCGAGCTTCTTCGACGATTCCGAACTGTCCGCCTATCATCGCCCGGCCGACGAGCGTGAGCGCGCTCTGCTGGCGCCTTACCCGGATGCGGTCCGCCCCGACGTCATGGATGGTACCTGGTCGCCGCCGGTCACCGACGGCTCGGGCCGCGATCGCGAGACACTGCGACAGGCGCTCGAGCTGTTCAAAGCCGCCGGCTACGAGCTGAAGGGCACGCAGCTGCGTGACCGCGCGACCGGAAGGCCCTTTGTCTTTGAAATCATGGTGACCAGCCGCGATGATGAACGGCTGGCGTTGGCCTTTGCCAATCAACTGGCCCGCGCCGGCGTTTCGGCCCTGGTCCGCATGGTCGACGCGGTCCAATACCAGGAGCGGCTCGGCTCGTTCGACTTCGACATGATCGAATATCGCTGGGACGAATCGCTCTCGCCCGGCAACGAGCAGAGCATCTACTGGGGCTCGGCCGCCGCCGAACAGGAAGGCTCGCGCAATTATATCGGCGTGCGCAGCGCCGCGATTGATGCGATGATTGCGGCGATCCTGCGCGCGCACGAGCGCCCCGACTTCGTCGCCGCCGTGCGCGCCCTTGACCGCATTTTGATTTCGGGAAGCTATGTGGTGCCGCTGTTTTATCTGCCCGACCAATGGGTGGCGCGCTGGTCCTACATCCAGCACCCTGCCCGCACATCGCTGTCTGGCTATCTGCCGGAAGCCTGGTGGCATGAGCCAGGCAAAGAACCGGGCAAGTCCCTGCAATGACGACTTGATTGCGCGACGATGATCCCCGGAGATCAAACAACGATACCGCGGCGCAGCAGCAGCAACGCGCTTGCGAGCCGCATCACGCTCGATGAATTGCTGCGTCAGATCGCGGCGCGCCGGCCGGATGCGCTCGCCCTCGCCGATCCGGCAAACCGCGCAAGCTTTACCGAAGGGATGCCGCGGCGCCTGACCTACAGCGAGGCTGATCGCATGGTCTCGGCAATTGCCGGACGTTTGTGCCGTATGGGCCTGCCGACCGATGCGATCATCGGCATCCAGCTGCCCAACACGGTTGAAAACATCTTGACCATACTTGGCGTGCTGCGCGCCGGGATGATCGCAGCGCCCTTGCCACTGTTGTGGCGGCGCGCCGACGCGGTTGCCGCCTTGGCGCGGGTCGGCGCCAAAGCTCTGATCACCTGTTCGCGCGTCGGCAATTTCGACCACGGTCTGCTTGCGACCCGCATCGCCGCCGACGTCTTCGCCATTCGCTATGTCTGCGGTTTTGGCGAAAACCTCGCCGACGGCCTCGTGCCGATGGACGAGCTCTTCACCGTCGAGAAGCTCGACCCAATCGCGCTGCTTGACCGCGACGGCGATGCGGCAGCGCATCTGGCCGTCGTCAATTTCGAGATCGGCGAGCACGGACCCGTTGCGGTCGCGCGGCGCCATCTTGAGCTCTTGGCCGGCGGCATGGCCGCTTTGCTCGAAAGCCGCCTCGCGCAGGGCGCGCAGATTGTGTCGACCATCGCGCCGTCCTGTTTTGCCGGCCTCGCTCTGACTCTGGTGCCCTGGCTTCTGACTGGAGGCACGCTGCATCTGCATCACGGCTTCAGCGGCGATGTCTTGGCGCGGCAATATCACGATGAAGCGTGCAGCGCGCTGATCTTGCCGGCGCCGGTCGCCTTTCCGCTCGCCGAAGCAGGTCTGTTCGCACGCGACAATCCGGCCGCGGTTCTGGCTGCCTGGCATTGCCCGGATCGGCTGGCTGCAAGCCCATTGTGGCGGCAGGGCGACGGCGACTTGATCGATTTTGCGATCTTTGGCGAAGCCGGCTTTATCGCCGGATGCCGCGGCGAAGACGGTCGGCCGCGGCCGCTGCCTTTGGGGCCGGTCCTGTTTCCACGCGAAGGGCCGGGCGCCGCCCCGCTCGCCGAACTTGACTTGACTGCGCTGGGGACCGTGGCGATCCGCGGCCCCATGGTGCCGCACCACCATTTTCCGCCGCGGGTGGACCGCTCCGATCAGCCGCATTTTGCGATTCGAGGGGACGGCTATGTTGATACCGGCTTCGCCGGCCGTATCGATACGGTCCGTCAATCCGTGGTCGTGACCGGCCCGCCGGCTGGCCTGGTCAATGTCGGCGGCTACCGGTTTGCCCTGCGGCAAATCCTCGAAATGGTGGCGCGCATCGATGTCAATGCCACTTTGACCGCCCCGCCCGATCCGCTGCTCGGGCAGCGCTTTGTCGGCACAGCGAGCGATTGCGCCGCGATGCAGGTTGCGCTCGGTGCGCACGGCGTCAATCCGCTGATCAGCGCCGCCTTTTCCGAAGCCGGCGCACGCGACCTGCGCCAGGCGGCGGCGGGCTGACACCTTCCGTGGCCGCAAGTGGCGCGCTGCCGGCAGCGGTGTTGACGCCCCATTAACGGCAATTTGGCATTGTTGTGCGCAACATCCGCGAGCGCTGTCCAGTCCCGACGTTGCGTAGTCACCATGGCATTGCAAGGTCCGTTTGTCGTCATCGCCGACAGCCCGGCGCCGGACATTGCCGAAGCGTTGCGCGCGGCGGGCGCTTATCCCGTCATTGAAACCGGCTGGGCCGACGCGCGCTCGGCAATGCGTGAGATCGAGCCGGAGGCCGTGGTGCTGGCGGACGCTTGCGCCGACAAGCCGCGCGTCGACACCGTGATGACGGCTTTGGCGGCGCAGCGCGGCAGAGCCGGCGCGCTCTACATGCCGGTGATTGCCCGCATCCGCGATGACGCCGCCTCGCCGATTCCCGATGTCCTGGCCATTGCCGCCAGCGCACCGCGCGAACGCTTCCTTCGCCGTGTCGGCGCCGCAACGCGGCTTCGCACTTTGCACGGCACCGTCTTGCGCCGCATGAAAACGCTGACCTCGCACGGCGAACAGGTGCCGGAATTGGCGGCGAGTGATCCGCTCGACGAAGCAACCGTATTGATTGCCGGCCGCGGCCGGACCTATCCGGCGCTGTCGGTCGCGGTCGGCGAGCGCGTCGGCCTGGTCGGCGCGCTGAGCGTGGAAAGCGCCGCGCGCGCGCTCAACGTGCGCGACATCAATGGCATGGTGATCGGCGACGGCTTTAGTCCGCGCGTGGTCGAAGCGCTGCTCACCGTGCTTGCCGAAGATTTGCGCTTTCGTGACCTGCCGGTCATCGTGCTTGGCAGTCATCCGGCCTTGGTCGAGCCGTTCAGCGCGCATCTGCCCAATCTCGAGCGCATCTCGGAAGGGCCGAAGCTTCTGGTGGAGCGCTTCCTGCCCTATGTGCGGGCGCATGCCTTCGGGGCACGGCTCAAGCGCATGCTCAAATCGCTGGACGCCAAGGGCATGATTGATCCGGATACCGGTCTGCTCGGCCACGAGGCGTTCTGGCGCGATCTCAATCGCGCCGTCGGCGATGCCGAGAAGCGCGGCGTCGGTCTGTCGATTGCGCGCTTTTCGTTCAACGGCAATGACCGCCGTGTCGGCCTCGATGCTGCGCGGCTCATCGGCCGACTGCTGCGCCAGGTCGATTTCGCCTGCCGCGAGGCCGACAATTCGATCTTCGCGGTCTTCACCGAAACCGATCTGCGCGCGGCCCATGTCGTAGCGCGGCGCATTGCCAGCATCCTGAAAAACACGATGCTCGCGCCCGATCGCAAGGGAGGCAGGATCGATGCCGCGGTCACGCTCGCGACCTTGAAGCCGACCGACAGCGTCGATTCGCTGATTGCGCGGGTGGTCGGCGAGGTTGCGGCGGGCGAGACGGCGCGCCAAATATAGTTTCAGACATTGCCTGAAGAACATGACATAGTCCCGGGATGGCGCGAGCTGCGCGGTACGGTGCAGTCCAGAACCAAGGATTTTGCAATGGATTCCGCCCCTTCCGTTCACGTTGATGTGGTCTCCGACATCGTTTGCCCCTGGTGCTATATCGGCAAACGACGCCTTGAACAGGCGATCGCGCTGACGCCCGATATTGCGATCAACGTGAATTGGCGGCCTTATTTCCTCAACGATTGGATTCCACGCGAAGGCATCGACCGGCAGACCTATCTGGAGACCAAATTCGGCTCGGCCGAGCGTTATGCGGTGATCGCCGAGCGCATTGCGGCTGCGGCCGCGCTCGAAGGCCTCGTCTACAATCCGGACAAGATCAGCCGCCAGCCCAACACGCTTGATTGCCATCGCCTGATCCTGTGGTCGCGCAGCGTCACCGATCCGGGTCGCGTCAAGCAACGCCTGATGGAGCTTTATTTCGCGGAAGGCGCAGATTTGAGCGACTCCAAGACCTTGATCCAGGCCGCCGCCGGCTGCGGCATGGACGGCGATCTGGTGCGGCGGCTGTTGGCCAGCGACGCCGATGTCGACCGCATCGAAGGCGAGGCCAATCGCGCCAGGGAAGCCGGCATCGACGGGGTGCCATGTTTCATCCTTAATTCGAGCGTCATCGTCACCGGCGCGCAGTCGCCGGAATATCTCGCCAGCGCCATCGAACGCGCCGCCAGCCGCGCGACGCGCATGCGGGCGTAATTTACGATCCATTCCGATCGCCGCGATCGAGATAGCTCTTGTTGACCGCCATGACGGCGGCCGGGCGGACCATCATGCCGGAACCAAAGGCGGCGGCGAACGGCCAACACGGCGATTCTCAGACCACGCTGTGCGACAGCCGCGCGCAGGATGGCGACAAACCGGCATGCGCTCGCGTTGCCGCGCCGCGCCTTGGCGCGCGCGTGGCGGTGTGACGCCGGTGACCTGAAGGCGCGAAGGAGGCGGCGCAGCGGAACAAGGGGTGGGGCCT
>JAJPJB010000014.1 GCA_021324465.1 Hyphomicrobiaceae bacterium | reverse complement strand
GCCGCGCCCGAATATCAGGACGGCAAGCCGGTGACTGTCCTCGGCGCGCTCGGCAAGCTCGAGCCACTGCCATTCGAGTAGCGCACGGTCAGAAAAGTACCAAGCGGGAGAGACACGCTGGCCGGACATCTCTCACGGCGCTTTAGCAACAGGCCGGATCCGCATGACGCGGCCGCGCCTGCCGCTACGCCGGCCCCCCCGCCCGACCAGGCTCCCCAGCCGGATGGGCCTGAGCCGCCGGTGCGTCCGTCAAAGCGCACGCTCCGCGGGCTCGACTGGTTCGTCTTCTTTGTTGCCGATGTCCAAACCGGCTTCGGTCCCTTTGTATCGGTCTATCTCACCGCGCAACGATGGACGCAGGTCGATATCGGCCTCATTCAGTCGGCGGCCGGTTTCGTCTCGCTGATCGGACAGATGCCGGGCGGCGCATTGGTCGATGCCGCCAAGTCCGAGCGTTTCGTCGCCGGCATCGCCATCGCCGCAATCTGCGTCAGCGCCTTGACCTATGCCGCGCTGCCGATCTTTCCGATGGTGCTGGCGGGCTCGATCATGCATGCGCTCGCAAGCTGCGTGCTCGGGCCTGCCATTGTTGCCATCAGTCTCGGCCTGGTTGGCCCCGCCGCGATTGGCGGGCGATTGGGACGTAATGCGCGCTTCGCCTCGATTGGCAACGGCCTGGCGGCGGCAGCGATGGGCGCCTGCGGCTATTTCCTCTCCGCCCGCGCCGTATTCATCGTCACCGTGCTGCTGCTCATTCCGGCGCTCATAGCGCTGCGCGAAATATCCAATGCTGAAATCGACGCCGAGCGCGCGCACGGCGCCAAGCCGCGGCGGCCGCGCATCAAGCCGCCGATCAGGCCCGGCGAGTTGATGCAAAACAAGCCGCTTCTGATCTTCGCCGCCTGCCTCTTGCTGTTTCATCTTGCCAATTCCGCCATGCTCCCGCTGGTCGGCAGCGTGGTCACCATGCGTTCGAGCCAATGGGCAACCATCATCATTGCCGGCTGCATCGTTGTGCCGCAGCTGATCGTGGCCGCGCTGTCGCCCTGGGTCGGCATGCAAGCGCAGGTGTGGGGCCGCCGGCCGCTGCTCCTGATCGGCTTTGCCGCACTGCCGATCCGCGGGCTGCTGTTTGCCGTCGTGTCCAATCCTTACCTTCTTCTTTGCGTGCAGATTCTCGACGGCATTACTGCCGCCGTTTTCGCCGTCATGGTGCCGCTCGTGGTCGCCGATCTCACGCGCGGCACCGGACGCTTTAATCTCGGACAGGGCATTTTGGGCACGGCGACCGGCATCGGCGCGTCGCTGTCGGCGACGCTCGCCGGCTACCTCACCGACCATTTCGGCGGCTCGGTCGCGTTCGCCGCGCTTGCCGCCATTGCCGCGACCGGCTTCACGATCGTCTTGCTGAGGATGCCGGAGACCCGGCCGGACAAGGAAACGGAGGAAAGCGAATCATAAAGCGCATCCGTTGCGGGCAGCCGACGGAGTCGGCGCGAAACGCGCGGCCCGATGGATAACGGGCCGCCCGACCATGCGATCCACGGCCCCTTGCACGGCGCTGCACCGCTTCTGCCGCAACGACGACGCGTCTACAGTGCCGGCGCATCCTCGGCGACCAGCCGCAGCTGCGGCGCGACTGCGGCCGACAGGCTGCGATAGACGGCAAGATAATCCTGCGCCATGCGCCGCGCCGTAAAGCGCTCTTCGAAACGCTGCCGGATCTTTTCGCGCGACAATTGACCGAGCCGATCGACGGCGCCGATGGCGCCTTCATCATCCTCGACGACGAAGCCGGTGAGGCCATCCTCGATGATCTCCGGCACCGAGCCGCGATTATAGGCGATCACCGGCGTGCCGCAGGCCAGCGCCTCGATCATCACCAGCCCGAACGGCTCGGGCCAATCAATCGGCACCAGCAGCACGATGGCCCCGCTCAAGAAATCCGCTTTTTCCTTGTCGGTGATCTCGCCGATATATTCAACCACTCTGCTCGCGCGGATCATCGGCTCGATCTGTTCCTCGTAATATTCGCGGTCGGCACGATCGACCTTGGCGGCGATCTTGAGTGGCGCGCCGAAATGCTCGGCGATGCGGATAGCGCGATCGACGCGCTTTTCCGGCGCGATACGACCGAGAAAGGCGAAATAGGACGGCCTCACCGGCTTGGGCACCAACAGGCGGTCCGGTATGCCGTGATGCACAGTGCGCACCCAATTCGCCTGCGGCAGCGGCCGTCGCTGCGCATTGGAAATCGACACGACCGGCAGCGAAGCGAAAGTATCGAAGACCGGCTGATGCTCGGGCAGATCGAGCCGGCCGTGCAGCGTGGTCACAAACGGCGTCGCCTGCCGCGAGAACAGCGAGAACGGGTAATAGTCGAGATGGCAGTGCAGAAAGTCGAAGTCGCCGGCGCGCCGGTAGACGCGCTCAAGCATCATCATATGCAGCGCGTTGGGGTCGCGCACCGAGCCGTCGAGCCGCAGCGCCCGCGGCCACATCGGCTCGAGCTTGGCGGACGTTGTTGAATCGCCGCTTGCAAACAGCGTTACCTCGTGACCAAGCGCGATCAGCTCCTCGGTGAGCCACGACACAACGCGCTCGGTGCCGCCATAGAGCCTGGGCGGAATGGCTTCGGTTAACGGCGCAACTTGAGCGATATGCATTGAATATGCCCTTCTTGAAGTGTGAGTTCCTTCACCCCGGGATTCCGACAACGTCGTAGCTGCGAAATATTTCGGATTATGGACGGAACTTAATTTTTTGCTGCCGACGGAACTTTGCACGGCGCGGCGCGTCTACCCTGACACGCGGAAATGCAGTTAAGGCGGGCCCTTCGCCGGGTACCGAACATAAAACCGCGCCGCGGCCACAGCTCGCGCCCGCAAAAATGCATGGGAACGGGACGGGTTCCTGCTCGTTCAGTTTGCTGGCGGTCCCTGAAACGATCGTGGGGAGGCCCCGCAGCATTCATAAGCGGAGATGAAAACGCGCATGGCCGATCTTTGCGATTATGCCTCTCGTCCCCTTGCCTTCATCCTCCGCTATATCCGGCGCCGCCCGATCTCACATGCGGCCATTCTTATTGCGGTACTGGGCGCGGTCACGTGCTCGGTGGGAACGCAATATGGCGTCAAATTCCTGGTCGACACCCTGGCCAAAGATCTGGACAGCCGCATATGGCTGGCCTTTGCACTGCTCGGCTCGCTGATTGCCGCCGACAACCTGTTGTGGCGCGTAGCGAGCTGGATCGCCAATTACGCGTTCGTCGGCGTCACCGGCGACCTGCGGCGCGATCTGTTCCGCCATCTGATGGGACATTCGCCCGGCTATTTCGCCGACCGGCTGCCCGGCATGTTGACGAGCCGCGTCACCGCGACCTCCAATGCCGTGTTCACCGCCGAGAACATGTTCATCTGGAACGTGCTGCCGCCCTGCGTCGCGACGCTCGCGGCCATCGCGCTCGTTGCCACGATCAGCCTGCCGATGTCGGGCGCGCTCGCGCTGGTCGCCGGCATCATGGTGTTCCTGATGTTCAGGCTCGCGGCCGCCGGCCGGCCGCTGCATCATGATTTCGCGGCCAAGGCCGCGGCAGTTGACGGCGAGATGGTCGATGTCGTCACCAATATGCCGCTGGTGCGCGCTTTCGGCGGCTTCCTGCGCGAGCATCATCGCTTTGATGCGACCGTCGACCGCGAGATGGAAGCGCGCCGCAAAAGCCTGTTCTACCTGGAAAAGCTACGCATCTTTCATGCCATCGTGACCGTCACCCTGGCGCTCGGCCTGCTCGGCTGGGCGATCATGCTGTGGCAGCAGGGCGCCGCCACGACGGGCGACGTGGTTCTGGCCTGCACGCTTGCCATTTCCGTGCTGAGCGCGACGCGCGATCTCGCCGTCGCGCTGGTCGATATCACGCAGCATATCGCGCGCCTCTCGGAGGCCGTCGCGACGCTGCTCGTTCCGCACGAACTGCTCGATCATCCCGAGGCGGAGCCGCTTGTTCGCCGCGGCGCAAGCGTGAAGTTCGAGCATGTCGATTTCCGCTACGCCGACGGCCGGCAGATTTTCAAAAATTTCAATCTAAGCTTCAGGCCTGGCGAGCGCGTCGGGCTGGTCGGCCATTCCGGTGGCGGCAAGTCGACGCTGTTTGCGCTGCTGCAGCGCTTTTACGATGTGCAGGCGGGCCGCATTCTGATCGACGGCCAGGATATTGCGCTGGTGACGCAAGAGAGCCTGCGCGAGGCCATCGGCGTCGTGCCGCAGGACATTTCGATGTTCCACCGCTCGGTCATGGAGAACATCCGCTATGGCCGGCCGGAGGCGACCGATGACGAAGTGCTCGAGGCGGCGATCGCCGCGCGTTGCGATTTCATCGAGGACCTGCCGCAAGGAATGCGCACCGTTGTCGGTGAGCGCGGCGTGAAACTGTCCGGCGGCCAGCGCCAGCGGATCGCGATTGCGCGCGCCTTCCTCAAAGACGCGCCGCTCCTTTTGCTTGATGAGGCGACGTCGTCGCTCGACAGCGAGTCCGAGGAGGCGATCCGTGAGGCCCTGAGCCGGCTGATGAATGGCCGCACCGTGATTGCGATCGCGCATCGCCTCTCCACCGTACGCAATTTCGACCGCATCGTCGTGCTGCAGACCGGCGAAGTGGTCCAGGACGGCCCGCCGGATCTGTTGATGCGCCGCGAAGGGGTCTACCGGCAGCTCGTGCAGCGCGAGATGGATCGGCTGGCGCAGCAGGCGGCGTAACGCCGGTGCATTGCTGCGACCTCGATCGACATTCGACAGGAAACGGCCCTAGGTGCTGACCGCACCGGGCCCAGATCGGTCAGGACCCGCGACCGGCAAATCATTCCTTCATAGACTCAAAGATTGTCACAAGCCTTAATAACGTGTCGTGAGATCGACGAGCCATTGCGGCGAGCGGTCAACCGCGATTGTCTCGATGCGCTTGTCGAAACCGCTGAGCACAAGAATCCCGACCGCCACCAGAACGGCGGCGAAGACAGCCTTGGCAAGCGCTCCGCCAAACATCAGACGCGGGCGCCAATGCAAGAGCGCTTCGCGCGACAGCAACCCAAGTGTGGCAAGCGGAATAGCCGCGCCCAGTCCGAACGCCAGCATGACGGCCGTCACCGCGCCCAGATCGCGACCTTGCGCGGCGAGCACCGAGGCAGCGCCGAGCGTCGGGCCGACGCAGGGGCTCCACATCACACCGAGCAGCATACCGAGGCCGAGCCGACCGCCAAGGCCGCTTTTGCGCGCGCCGCGAAAATGGCGGTCGCTCCAATTCGCAAGCGGCGCGCAGGCAAGCGCCAGCCGCTGTTGCCAGCGCGGCACCAGCAAAATCGTTCCGATAGCAAGCATCAATATCGCTGCAGAATTGCGGAAAACATCCGCATCGAGCCCGATCGCATAACCGGCAGTCGCGATGAACAGCCCGAGCGCAACAAACGATGTGGCGAGACCTGCGGCCATCGCAACGGGCCCGAAGCGGTGCCCCGACGCGGCGGCGCCGAGGACCACAGGAAGGATCGGCAGCACGCAGGGCGACAGGATCGACAGTACGCCCGCGACGAACGCAAGAGCCGTTGTACCGACGCCCATTTCCGGTTCAGAGCGTCTTGTTCAACAGCGCCGCGATCGAAGACGCGCCAGTTTCGCCGACCGAGCGGCCGGTTTCCGTGCCTCCCTTGAATGCGATCAAGGTCGATTGCATACGCGCGCCAAAAAATTTCACGGCATCTTTTTGATTGTCGAAGTCAACGACAAAATAGACAAGATTCTTGAATTTCGGTGCGGCCATCAGTTCGCTCAGGATCGGCTTCTGTGCCTTGCAGGTCGGACACCACGAGGCGTGAATGGCGACCAGAATCGGCTTGCCGGCCTTCTGCGCCGCGGCAAAGGCATCGGGAGTATAGCTCATGGTCTCGGCGGCGAAGGCTGGCGTAGCAAGAGCCGCGCCCCCGGCGATCGCTGCGAACAAGATCACGGAACGGCGTGAAATCATGGCGGGGTTCCTCCTGTCTGGCGGGTTGCTGGAGCATTTTCCGGAAAAATGGGTACCGGTTTTCCGTAAGAAAATGCGCCAAAAGATGGAGCGTCTTCCGATTCCGTCGAATCGGAAAACGCTCCAGTCTTAGACCTGCGGCGCTGGCGGCGCTCCTCACGACCTGGTCCATAAGAATCACATTCCAGTCATTGCGGCGCCGCCTGCGAGCGAGTCGGAAATTGCCGGATGAGATGGTCGAGCGAGACTGTGCCGGCGCCGCGGCACAGCAGCACCAGCAACATCGCGACCCACTGGACATGCGTCGGCCAAGCCTGCGGATAGACGAAAATCTCGATTACGGCCGTCATGCCAAGGAGGACCAGTGCCGCAAGCCGGGTGAGCAATCCGAGGACGAGCAGCACAGGCGTGGTCACCTCGATGGCGAGCGCGAAATTGGCGGCCAGCGCCGGCTGCAGCAGCGGAACGTGATACTCGTCGGCGAATAGTGCAAGCGTCGCATCCCTTGTTTGGACGATCGATGCTCACCTGGATCGCCTGGCGCCTGATGCCCCGCCACGGCGCCTTCTCCCCGCGCTGAAACGTGGACGGCGGGCAACAATTTGCTCCAAGCGAGCCGCCGCATCAATTTGGAATTATTATGGGTTTAAATCATAGTTGTTGACAGCTTCGCCGCTGCGACGTTTAAAAATGCGACGCATCGGCGAGGGATCACGGTTCACAGCATGCCGGACAATTCGAGCAGGAGCGATCCGACCGCGGTGGCGCAACCGATCGGCAGATCACCGCGAATGATTTCGAGCCGGGAGCTGTTCGGCGACGACAAGCTGCTGATCATTCGCCACGACAAAGATGACTATCGGCTTCAGGTCACAGCAACAGGCAAACTCATTCTCACCAAATAGCGAACGGACGGCGTAACGGGTCGCACCGATCAGCCGCATTAGTCACCGCATACGATCAGTTCAGCCAGCCACTCTTGCCTCCGGGCATCGACAGCCAGCCAGCAAACAGCGCCTACCGCGGCGCAAGGGGGAAGGCTGGCAATGCACAGCGGATTACTTGGTAAGAGCGCGCCCTCGCACGCGCGCGCGTGTTTTTTTGTCCTGGCGCTCGGCGCCTCCGCACTGGCGTTCGGTGCGCAGGCAAAAGCCGAAGAAGCGATGTTCGGCTATGTCTACACCACCGACTTGCTGCCGCAGGGCGGCAAGGAGGTCGAGCAATGGATGACCTGGCGTCATCAGAAGATCGGCGGCCAGTACGATCAGATCGAAAACCGCACCGAATTCGAATATGGCCTGACCGACCGGCTGCAGCTCGGCCTCTACGCCAACTACAACTGGACGCAAGCCTTTCACAACGGTCCGTTCGGCGCCACCACGCCCCCGGAGCAATTTTCCGATTTTTCGGTCGGTCCCGACGACCGCTTCAATGCCGCGCGTTTCGTCGGCATTTCCGGCGAGGCGATCTATCGCGTGCTCAGTCCCTACACCGATGCGTTCGGACTCGCGCTCTATACCGAGCCGACCATCGGCCAAAACTTCCGCGAGATCGAAAGTCGGATCATCTTTCAGAAAAACTTTTTCGATGATCTGCTGACGCTTGCCTTCAATTTCACTTATGCGCCGGAATGGCGCCATCTCTTGAACGACGACGGCGTCGCAGCGAGCTGGCAGGAGGAGACCGACGTCAATCTCGGCTTCGCCGCTTCCTACCGCTTCATTGAAAATTGGTCGGCTGGCGTCGAATTTCTCAACGAGCGCGAATTCAACAGCTTCGCGCTCAACCACGAGTCCAACAGCGGGTACTATCTCGGTCCGGTCATTCACTATGGCGGCGAGCGCCTGTTCGTGACCGCGACCGCGCTGTGGCAAGTGCCGTGGGCGGGTGCGCATACCGATACAGTGCCCGGCGCGCTGGTCGGCGGCTATATCCTGGACAATGACTTCGAGAAATTCCGGCTGCGAATCAAGCTCGGCTACACGTTCTGAAAGGTACGATGACAATGAAGGTGCATTACTGGGCTTTGCTTCCGCTCGCCGCGGTTTCCACCGCCGCGCATGGCGCAACCTATCTCACCCTCGAACAGGCGCAGCGCGCGATTTTTCCCGGCGCCTCCTTCACCGCGACCGGCCAGCCAGGCGTGTGGCGAGCGTCGACCGGCGGCACTTTCATCACCGACAGGGTTGTCGGCAAGCATCAATACATTACCTATGCGATCGGAATCACGGCCAATGGCGCCGTGAAGCAGATCGAGATCATGGAATATGGCGAGTCCTATGGCTACGAAGTCCGCAATGCCGACTGGCGCGCGCAGTTCGTCGGCAAGACAGCGAACTCGCCGCTCCAGTTGAACGTCGATATCAAGAACATTTCCGGCGCGACACTCTCGGCGAAGCACATTACCGACGGCGTCAAGCGCCTCCTGCAACGATATGGCCGAGGGTGAGAGCGTGCGCCAACAGCGGGATAAGCAAGCCCGCGTGAACGCGCTCGGCCTCGTCGCTTTTGCGCCGCAAGAACCGAATGCACGAACCGCATCGCGCAGCGCGCATAAAGCTCAGCGACCGGCTGCGACGGGTCCGACTTCGACCGCCAGGGTGGCGCGGTCCGGCCCCAGATATGGGCGGGGATGCGCTTGCGGCCTTCGCAATAGACGCTCGGATTGTCGAATCTGCGCTCGGCCGGCCATCGCGGCGCAGGCGTCCAGATACTCGCATTGCCTGCACGCCTCGCACGGATTGCTGCGCGACCAATGGCGGCTCGCCGCCGTGAGACACCAGCGGGAAAGAGGCAGATTGAATTCGTGAATATGCGCTTCGAGGCGAAGGCAGAATGCCTCCTCGGCCTGATTTCTTGCACTGCAGCATTCGCCTTGAAATTCGCCCGAATCAATGCGATCTAAAGCCTGTCCGACAAGGCCAGGCGGGAGAGACTGGCACCGCCGTTGTCGTGCTTTTCCTGGCGATGTCAGCGCCGACGGAGCAACCGCCCCGGAAACTCTCAGGCACCAGGACCGCTTGGCTGGACAATCTGGAGAGAGACGTCGCACGGCGTCCACCGAAGGGGACATCTGCGCCGTAAAGGTCGCAGGTTAAGCTCTCAGGTACCGCAACAGATGGGGACCATTGGTCGGCCTTTGCGCCGATCCGGTCCATCTCTGACAGCGGGAGGCCCTTCGTGGCACACATCGCCGTTATCGGCGCCGGGATCACCGGCATCACCACCGCTTACAATCTGATCACGCGCGGGCACACCGTCACGGTGTTCGAGCGCCATCGCTATGCGGCGATGGAGACATCCTTCGCCAATGGCGGCCAGCTGTCCGCCAGCAATGCGGAGGTCTGGAATCAACTCGCAACAATCGCCAAAGGCATCAAATGGCTGCTCAAGAGCGACGCGCCGCTGCTTTTGAACCTCAAGCCGAGCTGGCACAAATATTCCTGGCTTGCCGAATTCGCGGCCCAGATACCGCATTACCGCCGCAACACGATTGCGACGGTGCGGCTTGCGCTCGAGGCGCGGCGCGCATTGCTGGCGATCGCCGAGCGCGAAAACATCGCCTTCGATCTGGAACGGCGCGGCATCCTGCACATCTACCGTGATCGCAAGAGCTTCGAGCACGCCAGCCGCGTCAATGTGTTGCTGCGGCAAGGCGGCCTCGAGCGCCACGCGGTCGATAGCAAAGAAATCAAGGCTATCGAGCCGGCGATTCACGGCGATTATTACGGCGGCTTCTACACGCCCTCGGACATGACCGGCGATATCCACAAGTTTACGACCGCGCTTGCCGATGTCTGCGTGCGGCGTGGCGCGCGCCTCCGCTGTGACGCGATCGTCGAGCGCCTCGCCGCATCCGCGCGCGGCGTGCGGGTGAGGTGGCGGGCGGCAAGCGGTTTTGGCGCGCCACAGGAAAGCGCGGCCGATGCGGTGGTGATCTGCGCCGGCGTGGCGAGCCGCCACTTCGCGGCGATGCTGGGCGACCGGGTCAATATCTATCCGGTGAAGGGCTATTCGATCACCGTCACACTTGAGGATTCGCGCAGCCGCGCCGCCGCGCCTTGGGTCAGCCTGCTCGATGACGAGGCCAAGATCGTCACCAGCCGCTTGGGTGCCGATCGCTTGCGTGTGGCCGGCACGGCCGAG
Source organism: Hyphomicrobiaceae bacterium (assembly GCA_021324465.1). Taxonomy (GTDB): domain Bacteria; phylum Pseudomonadota; class Alphaproteobacteria; order Rhizobiales; family Xanthobacteraceae; genus BOG-931. The sequence continues at coordinate 18,111 of JAJPJB010000014.1, read as the reverse complement.
TTCAACGGCTTCAATTATGACATTCGTGACGATCGCGTGCGCCCGCTGATGCGCTGGACGCGGCAGCTATTCCCGGATATCGCGACCGAGCGGGTGGTGCCGTGGGCGGGATTACGGCCGATGCTGCCGAATATGTTGCCACGGGTCGGTCGCGGGCGCCGCGCGCGCGTCTTCTACAATACCGGGCACGGGCATCTGGGCTGGACGCTCGCGGCGGCGACGGCCGGCATGATCGGGGACATTATCGATGCGTCGCTGCGGCCGGATGGGCTATGCCCCCGCCTCGCCACGCCGGCGGCAACGGCGGCCGGCGGAAGAGGCTGACGCGAGAGCGGCAGAAGCAGGAGTACTGCTGCGGATCACCGCGAAGCGATTGTGCCCGCAATCGTCCTACCGCATCGGCGCGGCGGTCTCCGGCGCGTAATTGTAAACCGGCGCGCCGGTCGCGGCGCGAGGCGCAAATCCGCGTCGCTCCGCCACCCAGGTGCCGGCGCAAAAGCCGCTTGTGCCTTGACCTCTCCACACCCCGCTGCCGCGGTTGCCCTGGAGCCGGCCGATGCCGGAAGCCCATTGACCGCCGGCCTGCACGTCCACGCGCACGGAACCCGCTTCGCTGACGCGTCCATTCACCGCTGCCGGGGTGCCGCCGGGACTTATGACGCGGCCGTCAATGATTTCGGCACCGTAGCGCACAGCGGGTTCACAGGCTCCGCGGCGGGTCATGATGAGAACGCTCCAGTCGCCGTCATAGGGGGTGCGGGCCAAGGCCGGCCCGTCGACCAACAGGCCGGTCAGAACCACGGCAACGGCGGGCGCGCAAGCGCGCAACGGAGAGCGGAACCGAGGCTTTATCGTGTTCGGCCGGGCAGCGTTGGATTCGATGATAGGCTTCAACATGATCGTCCCTTCGTCAGGTGAACCGCCGGCGCGCCTGCGAACCGTCCCTCGCATTGCAACAGCCGTCATCCTTGGTCGTTGAGAAGGCGGCGTGCCGCAGCGCCGGACAAGCTGCAACGCATACGAAACCGCGCAGTCAGGCATCGGTTCCTGCCCATTGCGCGAGGCTGCGCAGCGACGGCGGCTTCCGGGGCCCTGCACGGTTTGAACTCGAAGAGCAACATAAGGGCGCTCATCGATTGGGGCGCGGCACGTCCTCGGCCTGCTGACATGCTTACGCCATGTTGCGGCTGCGGCGCTTCGCCCCGACCTCGAAGACGGTTAGAAAATCTCCTTGAACGGCTCGGAGCTCAGAGCGCTCAATTCGGAGCGGAGCTTGGAGGCACGCGCCGAGCCGAACGCTCGTTCGAAACGGTCTTGCGCCTTTCGCCACAGCTGCATGGCTTCCTTGAATTTGGCGATTCCGGCAGGCGTAAGCGTGACACGCCTGGCGCGGCGGTCTTTTTCGTCGACGCGAAGCCGGACCAAGCGATCGCGAACCAGCGGTTCAAGGGAATGGCGCGTCGCCGACAGGTCCATGATCAGGCTATCGGCGAGGTCCGCCATGGTCGGACAGCCGAGATCGTATATTTGCGCGAGTAAGATGTACTGGGTCGCCCTCAGGCCGCTCGGCTGCAGAGCCGCGTCGTAAAGCCTGCCAAGACGTCGGGCTGCTTTGCGAAGCGCGGCGTTGTTGCAGTGATTCAGCAGGTCTGTGCCGGCAAGTCTTTCCGGCGCCGAACCCCGCTTTCGTACCACCGATCTGGCGTTCATTCGGCAGATATAGCGATCCGCGGAATCGCGCGAAAGCACTGGCATATGCCGGCACTGAGCGCCATGAGCGATCGGTGGACGCGTCGCGTTGATGGGATCGACTGCACTGCCTTTACCTTTCACAACGGGCAAGTCCGGATCGTTCGCAGCGGCGGCAAGTCGGGGCGCCGCTTTGACCACCTGCTGCGAGCGTTTGTCACGTTTCCGTGATCTTCACATGAAAAATGAGTATATGCGCACAATATGCCGGCATATGCCATTAACTCGGAGTCGCTTCCATGAATGAGACGCCGACAGCCCTTGAGCGACCGCAGGATGACAAGACCGGCACGCTGGAGACAGCGCCTACCCGTTACATCGAGGGCAATGGGACTCGCTTTGCCTATCGCCGACTGGGCCCCTCGACCGGGACAGCGCTGGTTCTGTTGCAACATTTCTCGGGCAACATCGATGCCTGGGATCCCGCCCTAGTGAACGCCTTGGCTGTCGATCGCCCAGTGATCGCGTTCGACAATGCCGGGGTCGGGCGCTCGACCGGTCAAACGCCCGACAATGTTGCAGCAATGGCGCGCGACGCAATCACGTTCATCAACCGGCTCGGCCTTTCCGAAGTCGACCTGCTGGGCTTTTCCCTCGGCGGGTTTATCGCCCAGCAAATGGCTGCCGAGCACGGCCGACTGGTCCGAAAGCTAATTCTTGTCGGCACGGCGCCGAAAGGCGGAGAGGAACATCTGTTGGCAAGTCTGCAGGATGCATTTTCTCACACCGAGGCGCCGGATCCCCGCCTGCCGCTTTTCTTCACAAGATCGTCCGCCAGCCAATCGGCCGGTCTCGCATTTCTCAGGCGGGTGAAGGCCCGCACGGAGGACCGGGACACCGAAAACGGCCAAGCCGTGACCGATCCTCAGGCCAAGGCGCTGATTGCGTGGTGCGCCACGCCCGATCCTGAGAACGTCATGTTGCGCGGTATCACGCAGCCCGCTCTCGTGGTCAGCGGCAGCCACGATACCATGCTGCCGGCGGACAATGCCTACGCAATGTTCAGGGCCATGAGCAACGCTCAGCTGATTCTCTATCCCGACTCCGGCCACGGTGCGCTGTTTCAGCACCACAAGCTTTTCGTCAATCACGTCCGGACATTCCTCGACGCATAGCGCACGGCGACGGCGCAGCGGGTACCGTAGCGCGGGCGCATGATCATTCTCCGCTCAAATAGGCACTCTCGGATTGAGCCTCGCGCGTGATCCGCTCGCGGTGGATGGCCGGGCCTTGAAGCATTGGCAACTATTGCCAAGGTCGCTATGTTTCGTGGGAGCGAGCGAGAATGGCCTCATGCCGACCCGCAATATCAACCTCACGCCCGAGCAGGACGCCTTCATCGACGACATGCTCAAGAAGGGCGAATACGCCAACGCCAGCGAAGCCGTGCGCGACGCGATCCGCGCGCTGCAACAGCGCCGCGCATTGGACGCGCTCAAGCGCGAGCGCCTGCGCCGCAGCATCGACGCCGGCATCGCCGACCTCGAACGCGGCGACTACGAGGACGTCGATGACGCCGACCTTGAAGCTTGGCTCGATCGCCTTGTCGAAACGCGCTGACCGTCCATGGCGCGCTACCGGCTCACAAGGTCGGCACGGCGCGATATCGATTCCATTTTGCGCACGAGCGAGGGAAGACATGGCCGCGAGGCGCGGTTGCGATACGCCGCGCTCCTTCTCGCCGCGATGCGCCGCATCGACGAGGACCCGCAGGGGCGCTCGACCTTGGACCGCAGCGAGCTGCGGCCCGGCATCCGCAGTTTTCACGTCCGCCACAGCCGCGGAGAAAGCCGCGAGGCGCCGGTGGCAAACCCGGTGCACGTGATCTTCTATCGCGCGGTGCGGCCGGGCCTCGTGGAGATCGTGCGCGTGCTGCATGATCGGATGGAGCCGGGAAGGCATGTCGGCACAGATCGGCAAGGCGAAGGATAGGGCTCGGATCGGCCAATGCGAATCGATGAAAAGCGCCTTGCGGAAATTGTCGGCGAATTGGCCACCAAGCCGGGGCACGACAAGGTCAAGGCGTCCATTCAGGAACTCCTGGTCGATGGTCTTGGCGCCGAACGCGGGCACGTTTCGTTCGAGCAGCGTGTCCCCGAAGCGCAAGGCCGAATCGATGCCATCCTTGGTCGCACCGCTTTCGAGGTGAAATCCGATCTCGCGCGCGAACTCGGCGACGCCGAAGAACAATTGTCGCGGTACCTGCCGGAGCGCGAAAAAGCGACCCGAAGCCGCTTCGTCGGCATTGCCACGGACGGTCTGGACTGGCGCGCCTACGAGTGGCGCGACGGAGCGCTCAATCTTCTGCGCGCGTTCCGCACCGATGCCGCAAAGCCTGAAACCTTGCTTGCATGGCTTGACGGCGCGGCCGCGATTCGTGCCGAGCTTCCGACCGACGCGCTCACGCTGAAAAACGAGCTCGGCCCCGACAGCGTGGCCTACCGCCGCGCCGAGGCGGACTTGCGCGCGCTGTGGGCAAAGCTCGGCACGAAGCCATCCGTCGTCCTCAAGCGGCGATTGTGGCAACAGCTCCTTCGGCTCGTTTACGGCCGCGACATTGAGAACGAAACGCTCTGGTTGCAGCACACCTATCTGGTCATTGTCGCCAAGACTATCGCCGCGCGGGTGGTCGGCTTCGACGTGGACGACCCGGCCGATTTGCTGTCGGGGCGGCGCTTCGTCGCCATGGGCGTGCTCGGCGCGGTCGAAAGCGATTTCTTCGATTGGGTCCTCGACGATCCGGCGGGCCGCGACTTGATCGTGCGGCTTGCGCGGCACACCGCGCGTTTCCGGCTGCACGACGTCGAGATCGACGTGCTCAAGCTTCTCTATGAGGGGTTGATCGACCGGAGCGAACGGCACGGGCTTGGCGAGTACTACACGCCGGATTGGCTCGCCGCGAAGATGGTGCGCCAGGCCATCGACAAGCCGCTCGAACAGCGCGTGCTCGATCCGGCGTGCGGCTCGGGCACCTTTCTCTTTCACGCCGTGCGGCATCACCTCGCCGCGGCCGCAAAGGCCAAGACCGATCCGACGACGCGGGCCGAGACGGCCTGCGCGCTGATCGCCGGCATGGACATCCATCCTGTTGCAGCGATCATCGCCCGCGTAACCTATCTTTTAGCCTTGGGCGAATCGCTGACAACCCGGCGCGGGGACATTTCGATTCCGGTCTACGTCGGCGACGCCATGCAGCTCTCGGTTTCCTCCATGTTCCTCGGCCGCGAGTTGATCATCCGAGTGCCGGGCTCCGGCAACGGCGACAGCCGCGACATGCTGCGTTTCCCGGAAACCGTCTGCCGCGACCCGCATCTCCTCGATAGCGTGGTGGACCGCATGCGGCTGTCGAGCGAGGCCGGGCACAAGCCCGAAACCTTCCGCGCCGCGGTCAAGGCGCTCGGCGTCGCCGAGCACGATCTTGGCGAGCTGACCGAGACCTACCGCCGCTACGACGCGCTGCGCCGCGCCGACCGCAACACCATCTGGGCCTATGTCGCGCGCAACCTGAGCCGGCCCTTGTATCTTTCCGCCGACGAGCGCCGCGCCGACGTCGTGATCGGCAATCCGCCCTGGCTTGCCCTGCGCCACATGTCGGACGACCTGCACAAGCGCTTCAAGGAGCTGACGCAGGGTGAAAACATCTATGTCGGCGGCAAGCTCGCGACGCAGAACGATCTTTCCGCGCTGTTCTTCGCGCGTGCCGTTGCTCTTTATCTCAAGGAAGGCGGGCGCATCGCCTTCGTCATGCCGCTTGCGGCCATGACGCGCGGCCAGTTTGAGAAATTTCGCACTGGCAGCTTCCACACCAAGAAGGTGCAGTTCGACGGCACATGGGTGCTCGGCGACGACGTGCAGCCGCTCTTTCCTGTCCCGTCCTGCGTGCTGTTTGCGACGGCGCATCGGGGGCTCGCGAAAGGATTGCCCGACAAGGTGCGCCGCTATTCCGGCGAGCTTCCCTATCGCGACGCACCGGAAGCGCTTGCCGACAAATCGTTGAAGGTCGTAGACGGCGCGCCGCGGCCGGACGAGGCCTCTTACGAGGAAGGTTCGCCCTATCGCAATGCGTTTCGCCAAGGCGCGACCTTGGTGCCGCGCATGTTGTGCCTGGTCGAACGGGTGAAAGCCGGGCGCATCGGCGCAAACCCGAAGAAGCCGCTCGTCCGGAGCCGGCGTTCGACCCAGGAAAAGAGGCCGTGGCGGACGCTCGGTCCCGTCGAGGCAGCGGTAGAGGCCGAATTCCTGCGGCCGGTTCTGCTCGGCGAGTCGATCCTGCCGTTTCGGGTCTTTCGTCCGTTCGAGGGCGTCGTGCCGGTGGATGACAAGGGGACGTTGCTTGACGCCGCGGCGGCCGCGCGCCGGGGCAAGACCGGGCTCGCCGGATGGATGGGCAGCGCCGAGTCTCTTTGGAACGAGCACGGTGTCAGCGATATGACACTGATTGAACGCTGGAACTATCACAACGAATTGGGCGCCCAGTTTGCTATCGCGCCCATTCGGGTCGTTTACTCCAAAGCCGGGACGCTGCCTGCGGCGGCCATTGTTGAAGACGCGCGGGCCGCCATCGATCACACGCTTTATTGGACTTCGGTCACGACCCGAAAGGAAGGCTTGTATCTCGCTGCCGTCCTTTCCAGTGAAACCGCGCGAAAGAAAGTCGAGACATTGCAGAGCCGCGGCCAATGGGGGGCTCGACACTTCGACAAGGTGATGTTCACGCTTCCGATCCCGCGTTTCGACCCGAAAAGCCCGCTGCATCAGGAACTGGCCGCCACCGGCGCCGAGGCGGAGAAGACCGCTGCGGGCGTCGAAATCCCTGACGCCATGCATTTCCGGACCGCCCGCCGCCACGTGCGCGAAGCGCTTGCGGAAAGCGGCGTTTCCAAGCGCATCGATGAGCTTGTCAGCCGTCTGTTGGGCGCCTGAGCCACAGGAAATGGGCGCCTCATCGATTGCCGGATGACCTACAGCGACTACATCATCTATGTAGACGAGAGTGGCGACCACAGCCTCGACTCTATCGACGGCGATTATCCGGTCTTCGTCTTGGACTTTTGCATCTTCCGAAAGGACCACTACGCCGACGCCGTCGTGCCGAAGGTTCAAGTGTTCAAGTTTCGGCACTTCCAAGTTTCAGCACTTCCAAGTTTCAGCACTTCGGCCATGACATGGTCGTGCTGCATGAGCACGAAATCCGCAAGCAGAAGCCGCCGTTTGCCTTCCTGCAAAGCCAGCAGAAGCGAGCCGTGTTCATGGACGGCCTCAATCAATTAATTGAGCAAGCCGATTTTACCATTGTCGCGGCCGTCATTGACAAGCGGCGCCTGAAGAACGCGTATCACCGACCAGCCAATCCCTACGAGCTGGCGCTGTGCTTTTGCATGGAGCGTGCCTATGCGTTCTTGCGCGATCACGGTCAGCACGTGCACACGACGCACATCATGGTCGAACGACGAGGCAAACGCGAAGATGACGAACTGGAACTTGCATTCCGGCGCATCCGCGACGGAGCGAATCAGTGGGGCGCCATGCCGGGCTTCCAAATGGTCTTCGTGGACAAGAAGACCAACTCTTCCGGCCTTCAGATCGCTGACCTCACCGCACGGCCGATTGGGCGCCACGTCTTGGATCCCAACCAGCCAAATCGGGCCTGGGAGATTATCGAACCGAAGCTGCGCAGGAGTCCGACGGGGAACGTGGCGGGCTGGGGATTGAAGGTCTTCCCCTGAAAAAGCGAAAGGCCCCGTGTGACCCCGGAGCCAGCCGCCGACCGGGAACAACCCCCAGTCCAATGAGAAGAAGATGGTGGCTCTTCGTTAAGAAGTCAACAAGGGGACTGCCCCGACCGGTCCGGTCCGCTACCAATCATCCCGAAACGCTCCGACTAGTGCCGCGCTCGCGCCCGCCCGATCCTTGCGGGCATGTGGTCGCGCTTTGCCTCCTTCCTCGGCCTTGCCCGCCGCCGCGCGTTTGACGCGGCCGGCGGCGGCCGGCGTTGGGGGGGCGCCAAGAGCGTCGAGTCGCTGAACGCCGCGATCCTCGCCGGCGCAACCGTCGCCGCCCGGCGCGCCGGCTAGTACGCGCGCAACAATCCCCGGGCCACCGCGGCGGCTCGATGCCGCCGGCCGGCGCATTGCCTATCACTGCTATCGCAATCGTCCTGGCGACACGCTTGCGCCCATGGCGCTCGATACCGTGCGCGTGCCGGCATCCGACATGGCGCACCTGTTCCAGGCGCTCGCGCCCGGGCAATTGCGCGGCATCACCTGGCTCGCGCCGATCCTGCTCCGCCTGCACGAACTCGACCAATACGAGGACGCCGCGCTGGTGAAGGCCAAGGTGGCGGCGCTCTCCACCGGCTTCATCCGCGACCCGGACGGGACGGTCGCGGGCCTCAACACCGGCGGCGCCGTCAACGGCGTGCTCAATGCCGGCATGGAGCCCGGAAGCCTCATTCCGCCGCCGCCGGGTGCCGATATCCAGTTTTCAGATCCGGCCGATCCGGGCGACTACACCGAAGTCGAGGACGAGGACCTGGACGCCCTCCTCGACGAGCTTGCCACGTCGGACCGCCCTTCGATAGTTACCGCCTCGTCCTCGTCACGAACTATCGCGATTTCCGGCTGATCGGCGAAGGACCACGGGCAAGCCTATGGTCGGCGCGGCACGCGCGCAAGAAGCGTTGACCAGCAGGAAGCCCGACGTGCGCGACATCGGGCCTTTCCAGTTGACGCCGGGCCAGAGCTCACGACTGCGCGGGCGCCATTCCGGGCGTCCGCACAACAACCGGCGCCGCGCTCTCCGCCCTGCGGCTCATGAGAACCACGGCGAGGCCGATCACGCTGGTGCCCGTCATGCACAGCGCCACGGGCCAGGAGGCGTGGGTTGTTGCCACCAGGGCGGTGGCGATGACCGGCGCCAGACCGCCGCCGATGATGGTGGCGCCTTCGCGTCCGATCGAAATCCCGCTGTAGCGGATATACACGCCGAAGAAGCGCGCGAAGTAATCCGGCTGCACCGAGGAAATCGCCCCGTTGCCGAGCGCAAATCCCATGACGATCGCAAGCATGACCAGGCCCGGCGCCTTCGTTTCCAACAGCCAGAAGAAGGGAAAGGCAAACACGATCTGGAACGCCAGGCCGACTATCATCACCTTGCGGCTGCTGATCCTGTCGGCGAGCAGGCCGAACAATACCGCCGTCACGCATTCGGCGAGCGCCGCCAAGATCACGGCATTGAGTGCGAGCGAGCGCGGCAAGCCGAGCACCGCCGATACATAGGACAGGCTGAAGGCGGCGAAGGTATAGAAGCTGAAGTTCTCGGCGATGCGGATGAAGAAAACGACCAGAATATTCTTCGGATGCTTCAGCGCCTCGAGGAGCGGCACCTTCCTGGTCTCACCGCGCTCGGCGGCATCCTCGAATTCGCGCGATTCGCCGACATTCAGGCGAATATAGAGCCCGATCGCCACAAGCACGGCGCTGAGCAGGAACGGTACGCGCCAACCCCAGCTCAGGAAGGCCGTTTCGGCGACCGCGCTGTTGACCACGGTGAACGCGATCGAGGCCAGCACCAAGCCGAGCAGGATGCCGACGGTGATCAAGCTGCCCCAGGCGTTGCGCTTCTCCGGAGGCGCCGACTCGACTACCATCAGGGCTGCACCGCCCCATTCGCCGCCGGTGGCAAAGCCCTGTACCACCCGAAGGATCAGGAGCAGCACCGGCGCAGCGATGCCAGCTGTCTCGTAAGTTGGAAGAAAGCCGATCAGAAAGGTCGCAAGGCCCATAAGCAGCAGTGTGGCAATCAGCAACGCCTTGCGACCGACGCGGTCGCCGTAATGGCCGGCGACGATTGCGCCGAGCGGGCGGGCGAAGAAACCGGTGGCGTAGGTGCCGAAGGCTAGCAGGGTGCCGGTAAGCGGCTCCGCCTGCGGAAAGAAGAGTTTGTTGAACACCAGCGCCGCCGCCGGCAGATAAACGAAGAAATCGTACCACTCGATCAACGTGCCGACGGTGGCTGCGGTGGCGACTTTACGCATTGAAAACGTCATTGCTTCCTTCCCTTGCCAGGTGAGACGGTGCCGTTTCGCGCAAGCGGCGATTCGTCACGATTTTGGTTCTTCGTAAGGGATGCACTCTTCCACGAGCTGCCAGATTCGCCGCGCTGCATGCGTCTCGCGCTCCTCGGCGAGGTGACCGGCAAGCCCGCACGCACGCGAGATGACCGCAATGCTGCGCATCACCTGCGGCGGCAGGCCGATCTCGAGCAGCAGTGCCGCGATCGCGCCGGTGGCATTGATTGTGAGGTGCCGGCCCGCAGCTCGGTCGAGCTCGGCGGAAAGCTGCTGCAGCAGCGCGATGTAGCGGCCTTCGCATTCGGCCTCCCGGGCGATGGCAAAAAGCCGCGGCGGACGGGGATCATCAGGCTTGTGGATCGGATGGCCGAAACCGGGCAGCGCCTTCTTCTGCGCGCGATGTTCTGCAACGACGGAGCGGCAATAAGCCTGGGGGTCGGATTGTCCGACCCCTGCAGCGAGGATGCGTCCGCACCCTTCCATTGTCCCGGCCAAAATATTGCCGACGGCAAGCAGGCCCGCTGCTATGCCGACCTGCATTTCCGACGGCACGCTGTCGAATGCAAGCCGCGCGATGAGCGAAGTCGGCGTCCAGCCGTGCTCCATCAACGTGACAAGACACGCGTCGAGCACCTTGATCTGGTTCTCGGTGGGCATGCGGCCGGCGAGAAGGAAGTAGATCATCGCGGTGAAGCCAACCTTGCCCATGAGGTCACGCACGAGATCGCGGCCCCGCACGGTAATACTCGTCGCATCGGCCGTGGCGATGTGGGTCTTGATGTCGCTCATCTCCCGCCCCTTGCCCGCGTCATCTCTGCGCGGCGCTGAAATCGACCAGCCTGGTCTTGTATTCGCTGCGCGGCAGCGCGCCGCAGCGGACGAGTTCCACCTTGGTGCTGACCACGAGCTTCGCGCGTATCGCGGACTCGATCGCGCGCGCCAATGCCTCGCTGGGCTCTACGCCGCTCGCAAGCTCGACCACGATTGGCAGCGGCGGCTCCTGCCGCACTCCATGTTTACGCGGTCGGATCAAGAGCGCGCCGCTGACCTGCGGCGCAAAGGTCGCAACGATCGAGCGCACGGCCGTCGGGAACACGTTGACCCCGCGCACGATCAGGAGATCGTCGGTACGGCCAATGCAGCGCACGCGCATGGTCTTGCGACCGCAAGAACACGAACTACTGAACACCACGACCTGATCGCGGCTGCGGAAGCGCAGCAGGGGTGCGGCTTCGCGCTGGAGCGCGGTGTAAACGAGCTCGCCCTGCACACCGTCTTCGATCGCAAGCGGTCTCCCGCTTTGCGGATCGATGAGTTCGACATGCACGAAGTCGCCGCCGCAGAAATGCATGCCCTGCTGCGCATCGCATTCGCCCCAGAGCGAAATGGAAATGTCGCCGATGCCCATGGCCTCGCAGACCATGGCGCCGAAGGCGGACTGTAGACGGTGGCGGATCTGCGGCTCGCCTCCGCCCGGCTCACCGGCGACCGCAATGTGCTCGAGGCCAAGCCTGTCGGCGGCCGCGCCGCGCGCGGCGAGAAGCTCGGCGAGATGCATGGCATAGGACGGCGTGCACAAAAGACCCTGCGGACGGATCAACTCGAGCGCCCGCACCAGTCGCTCCGTGTTGCCGGTGCCGATCGGCACGTGGCAGACGCCAAGGCTCGTCATGGTGTCGAGCGCAACGCCGGCGACAAAAGGCCCGGCATTGTAGGTGGAAACGAGCGTCATGCCCGGCCGCAGTCCGGCGGCGAAATAAGAACGCGATGAAATCTCCACCCACGTCGCGATGTCTGCGCGCGTCACCGGAATGTAGACGGGATCGCCGGTGGTGCCGCTGGTCGAGAAGACGCGCGCGAGCCTGTCGCGCGAGGCGGCGAGATGCGTGCCGAAGGGCGGCGCCTCGGCCTGGCTCGCGCGGATTTCTTCCTTTTCCGTGAAGGGAAGCGCCGCGATGTCGTCGAGTTCGCCGACCGCCGCGGCATCCTTGAAGCCGAACTGCTTCAGCTTGCACTGATAGAAGGTTGACGCGCTGAAGAGATAGGCGACCTGTCGGCGGTACGCGGCGCGATCGCGCGCGCGCTGCTCGTCCGGCGTCCGTGTCTCGATCTCAGGGCGCAGCATGGCGCCCTGCACGCGCGTGTCCATCGACACCTTCCTTGCTTCTCCTATTGACGAAACAAGATTGTCCGGTATACGGACATTCGTCCGGCTGGCGGATAAAGCATGGGGCAGGCATGGCGAAGCTGTCAAGCAGGCAGGGCTTGGCGCGCGGTGAACGTGATCCGGATTTCGTGCGGGCGCTCGCGCGCGGCCTGTCGGCGCTCGAGTGCTTTGATTCCGAGCACAGCGCTATGACTTTGTCGGAGGTTGCCGCACGGGTCGGCCTCACGCGCGGCTCGACGCGCCGCCTACTCCTGACGCTTCAGCATCTCGGATTCCTGGGCAGCGACGGCCGGCGATTCTTCTTGCGGCCGCGCGTGCTGAAGCTCGGTTATGGTTTTCTCTCGGTGCTGCCGGTGTGGTCGGCGGCGCAGCCCACGATCGCGGAGGTCGCGCGCCACACGAATGAAAGCTGCTCGGTCGCGATTCTCGATGGGTTTGAGATTGTCTACGTGGCGCGTCAGCCCGCCAAGCGGATACTGCATGACTACATTCCGGTCGGCACGCGCTATCCCGCACATGCGACGTCGATGGGCAAAGTGCTGCTCACGGGTCTTTCCGACGACGAACTCGCCCCGCTGTTCGCGAAGGGGCCGCTGCCGCGACTCACGCCGAAGACCATCACCGATGCCGAGGCGGTCAAACGCGAGATCGCGCGCACGCGCAAGTCCGGTTATGCCATCAATGACGAGGAGATCGAGGTCGGCCTGCGTTCAATCGCGGTTCCCATACGCGATCACTCTGGCGCACCCTGCGCCGCAATCAATGTGAGCGCTCCGGCTGCGCGCGTATCGGTCGAACAATTACTCGGCTGGCTGCCCGAGCTGCGGCGCGCGTCCGAGGCGATTAGCCTCCTGCTGACGCATCGCTAATCTGGCCGCCTCTGAAGAGGCGTTTTCGCAACGCCGCTGGCGGACCCGTTTGGCGAGCCTGTGGCGAGCCGAAAAGGGAAAGCCGCGGCGGTATTCCGTGGCGCTCGCGTAACCCATTACCAACGCTAACGGCCACCTGGTCGGTCACCGCCGCGCGCGAGGCGATGAACGCGCGCTGGGAGCAGCTCGATCTTGAGAACGGCATCTGGACGAAGCCTGCGGCCACCACGAAGCAGCGTCGGCTTCATCGCGCGCCGCTCTCGCGGGCCGCGGTTGAACTCCTGCGCGCGATCCGCGCAAGCGTGCCTGCGGATTGCCCGTGGGTCTTTCCCGGCGAGATCAAGGGCAATCCGCTGCGCGAAATGCAGACGTTCCGGGAAGGCGTGCGCGCGAAGGCGAAGCTCGGCGATGCCCGCATTCACGACCTTCGGCACACCCTCGCTTCGCTGCTCGTGTCGGGCGGCATGACGCTGCCGATGGTCGGCCGCCTGCTCGGCCATACGCAGGCGCAAACCACACTCCGCTACGCACATTTATATGACGATCCGCTGCGCGCCGGCCTTGATGAGGTGGGGCAAGCATTGCGTCCCAAGCTCAGGCTCGTTGACACGGCCACGGCCGAGCCGAGCCGACCCCAAGCGGCCGGTTCCGTCGCCGCCGTGCGGTGATTAATGCATCCTTTCTCCGCACAATATGCGGCGAATGTCCTTGCGCATGCGGCGAATGGCGGCCATATTCTCCGCAAAGGATGCGGAGAATGCCGATATACATCCACGAGCTGCCGGATTGGCCCAAATTCCGCTGGGACCAGAACCGCTTGGCCGATCGGCTCGCGGCCGTCCGCCATCGCCAAGGCCGGCTGATCGGCCGCATGGAGGCCCTGGGCTTTCCCCTGCGCAGCGAGGCGACGCTCGAGAACCTCACCCAGGAAGTGCTCAAGTCCAGCGAAATCGAGGGTGAAATCCTCGACCGCGAGCAGGTGCGCTCCTCGATCGCGCGCCGCTTTGGGCTGGACATCGGCGGGCTTACCGCCGCGGACCGGCACGTCGAGGGCGTCGTCGAAATGATGCTCGATGCCACGGAGAAATACACCGAACCGCTGACCGAGGAGCGGCTGTTCGGCTGGCACGCGGCCATGTTCCCGACCGGCCGCAGCGGGATGAAGCGCATCACGGTCGGCGGCTGGCGCGACGACATGTCCGGTCCGATGCAGGTCGTCTCCGGGCCGGCCGGACGCGAGCGCGTGCACTATGAGGCGCCGCCGGCGCCGCGCTTGGCTTCAGAGATGAAGGCGTTCCTCGATTGGTTCAATGGCGAGCCCGCGATCGATCCGGTGCTCAAGGCCGCCGTGGCGCATCTGTGGTTCGTCACCGTGCATCCCTTCGATGACGGCAACGGGCGCATCGCGCGCACGATTGCCGACATGGCGCTGGCGCGATCCGAAGGCACTGCGCAGCGCTTCTACAGCATGTCGGCGCAGATCCGACAGGAGCGCAACGCCTACTACGACATCCTCGAACGCACGCAGAAGGGCGATCTCGACGTCACAGCCTGGTTGGAATGGTTTCTCGGCTGCCTCGATCGGGCGTTCGAGGGCGCCGAGCGCACGCTGGCGAACGTGTTCAGGAAGGCGCGTTTCTGGGACAAGCACGCCGGCGCGGCCTTCAACGATCGGCAGCGCGACATGCTCAATCGCCTGCTGAACGGCTTCGAAGGCAAGCTCACGACGTCCAAGTGGGCGCAGATCGAGAAGTGCTCGCAGGACACGGCGCTGCGCGACATCGACGATCTCGTTGCGCGCGGCATTGTTCGCAAGGAGCCGGCCGGCGGGCGCAGCACGAGCTACTCGCTTGCTGATTCGTAGGAGCTGACATGGCTAAGCTTTTCTTCGGTTTAAATCAGTCACTGGACGGTTACGTCGACCATGACCATAAAGAATTTGCGCCTCGCCCCGCCCTCTTTCGTCACTTCATCGAGCAAGTGCGGGGCCTGACCGGCAGTGTCTACGGTCGCCGCATGTATGAGGTCATGCGCTATTGGGATGAAGACCGTCCCGAGTGGAACGCGGAGGAACGCGACTTCGCCACGGCGTGGCGGAATAAACCGAAGTGGGTCGTGTCGCGCTCATTGAAGTCAGTCGGTGCTAACGCCACGCTTGTCAGGGATAACCTTGAGGACGTGGTACGCGGGCTGAAGGATCAGCTCGTTGGGGAGATTGCAGTTGGCGGACCAGATTTGGCGCGAAGCCTGACCGATCTTGGTCTTATTGATGAGTATCGGCTCTACCTCCACCCCATCGTGCTTGGTCGCGGCAAGCCATTCTTCGCCGGCCCTCGGCCGCCGCTTCGCCTTGTGGCCAGCGATCAGATGGACGAGGACGTGATCAGGTTAACTTACGCTTCTGCTTAATCGCGCGACTCCCCGACGGACTGCGCATAAGCCTGAGTGCGGACTTGCAGCGGCGCACGTCGCGTCACGGGCGAATGGCTGTTTCCCGCATAGACGATCTTCGACAAAGACGGGTATTCGCGGCTCAACGGCTCAATTCCCTCCAGACCGGCGTGATCTTACGCCGGATCGTGCTTTCGTCCGGCGCGTGCTCGACATCGCGGGCCTCGAACCAGGCTACCATTTCGCGAACAAGCTCGGCCTGCGTCGCCGGCACCCCGTGCTCATGAATGCGTCGCGCAAGCGCCGCATAGAGCGCGTCCCAATCGTGTCGCGGAACTACATTCAGGAAGGCCGTATGATCACCGTTGCCGCACCGGCCGGCGGCGTGAACTCAGGCGACGGCGTCGTGGTCGGCGCCTTGTTCGGCGTTGCGAGCAAGACTGCCGCGGCCGGCGAGACAGTGACGATCGCGACCACCGGCGTCTTCGATCTGCCGAAGCTCGCGAGCGCGGTGATTGCCGCGGGCGATCCGGTCGCCTGGGACGACACCGCCAAGCAGGTCAACGCGCCCGGCGCCGGCCGCTATCCGATCGGCACCGCCATCGAGGCGGCGGGCAACGGCGTGACCACCGTGCGGGTGCGGCTGGATGGGATCGCGACGGCAGCGGCTTGACGAACGTGGCTTCCCTTACTGGTTGCAGTATTGTTTAGTTGCAGCCGAATCAGGTTGACGCTGCGAATTCGGTGGTCGAGGACTGATGCAGCTCACGTACTTCAAGGTCACCAAGTATCGGAACGTCTGGGACTCTGGCTGGATTGAAGTCGTCAATATCACTGCCTTCGTCGGCCAGAATGAGGCGGGCAAGAGCAATCTCTTCGAAGCGCTCTACCGCATTAATCCGTTTGCGCCCGGCGAAGCCTACAACATCGATGAGGATTGGCCTGTTGATGATTGGGGCAACAAGGACCCCTCCGCGCTTGTCTGCCAGGCGAAGTTCTCGCTCACACCGGAAGAAATCGAATCCCTCTATGAGGAGGCCGGACACCCGGAACCTGAGTCAACTCCTGAAGGTGAGCAGGCGGCCGAAGATGGTGGCGCGCAAGAAGGCGAGGCCGCGGCCGAACTGCCCTCAGAGCTGACACTTATAGGCTCGCGGTCGTACAACACGGGGCCGACCTTTGCGGTGGAGGGGGAGTTTACCGAGGACTTCGATGCGTCAAAGGTTGATGCCTGGGCAAAGAAGCATGCTCCAAAATTCGTATTGATTCAGGACTATGGCCTCAGCGGCACGCAGATCGAACTGAACCAGCTTGCCGATCGCCTGAAAAGCGTCAAATGGCACCAGCTCACGAACGAAGAACAGACGATCAAGATTGTTCTCGATCTTGCCAAGGTCAATATCGACGAGTTCCTCGCAAAGGGTGCAACGCCGGAAGGCCGCACTGTGCGATCTTTCGACAAACGGGCTGCGTCTTCATATCTGAGCAAGCAGTTTCGCGATCTCTGGACGCAGAAGGAGGTCGATTTCGACATCGAGATCGACGGGACAACACTCAATATCTTTGCCAAGGATAAAACCGTCGGCATGCCGGTGCGGCTCAACCGGCGATCCAGCGGCTTTCGCTGGCATGTTTCTTTTGCCTGGAAATTCACACACGCGAGCCGCGGCGAGTACAAGGGATGCATCCTGCTGCTCGAAGAGCCCGGCATTCATTTGCACTATTCTGGGCAGCGTGACCTGCTCGAAGTGTTTCAGCGGCTCTCGAAATCGAACACGATTCTCTACACGACCCACCTCGCCTCGATGGTCGATCCGGCCTACCCCGAGCGCGTGCGCATCGTCGAGACAATGGGTAACCATGCCACCGTGAAGAAGGGCGTGGTAAGCAGCCAGCGTGCGCCCATGGCCGTGATCGAGCTTTCGCTCGGCCTGACCGGCGATATGAGCGGACTGCTCGGCACGCGCCAGACGCTGATCGTCGAAGGCGGCGACGATGCCTTGGTCCTGCACAAACTCTCCGGGATACTGCGCGGCGAGGGCAAAGCGCATCTCTCAGATCGCATCTACCTCTGGCCCGCGCGTGGCGCGCCAAAGACGCCCATGTATGCGGCGTTTGCCGTCGGTCAGGGCTGGGATTCGGGCGTCCTCCTCGACACCGATGCCGAAGGCCATGCCGCGAAGGAAAAGATCGACGATCTGGTTCTCAAAGAACTGGCTGCCGAACAGAAGGCGCGCTTTCGCGTGCTGATGCTGGGCAAGGCAGCTGGCATCAAGAAGACGGACGCCGCTATCGAGGATTTGTTCGACGATCAGTTCTACCTCGATTGCGTCAACGCGGCCTTCGGTGTCGCCATCAAATTCGAGGACTTGCCCGTCGATGGCTCTGATATGATCACGAAACGAGTGGAAACGGTCATGGTCCAGCGCTATGGCCACAAGGAACTCGACAAGCGCCGCGTGATGGCAGAGATCTTGCGGCGGTTCGATGGCTGGGAGAAACTCTCGGACCTCCCGAAGGGCACGGCCGCCCGGGCCGAGAAGCTATTTGGCGCGATCAACAGTGCTTTCGAGCGCGCGCCCGAGTAGGGCGAACGGAGTCGCATACACCAAGCCGGGGGCACATCCCGATGCGTTATCCGGTCGTAGAGTCGCCAAGCCGGGTCATCGCCTGCGCCTTGGCGCCAATGGCCGCCATAGATTTTGTTGACTCATTGTTGACTCGGCCGCCCTCGGCCCGCCGAGCCCAAAAGCAAACGCCCGCTAAGCCTTTGGCCTAGCGGGCGAATTTGGTTGCGGGGGTAGGATTTGAACCTACGACCTTCAGGTTATGAGCCTGACGAGCTACCGGGCTGCTCCACCCCG
>JAJPJB010000104.1 GCA_021324465.1 Hyphomicrobiaceae bacterium | reverse complement strand
CTGCCGAGCGTGATCTCGGTCAACGACATTGGCCGTGGCGAATTGGTCGTCAATCCGCTGGTCGCGCCCGAGCTGCACGCCGAATTCGTGGTGATCGAGCCGACGCGGCGAATCTTGTCGACGCAGGCGCACATCTTTCTGCAGCGCATCGAGCAGGAGGTCGCGCATATTCACCGGGTCTGGGAGCGGGCCATTGCGGGCGCCACGTCGCGCCACACAGGCGCCGCGCGCGCCGGCTGAGTCAGAGCAAAACTATATGAGCAAATTCAAATTCACCCGACGCGGCCGGCGGGAGCGCGCCTGGTTTCCTTGGCACTGCCGCCACCCCCGCGGCGCCTGCTCTGGCGCAATCGGCCAGGCGCCGCTGGCGCACGGACCCGCGGGTCGGGCCCGCGGGTCATGGCAGGTGTGCGCGCGCCCGGGGCACGACCTCAAACCTTCGCCTTCACCACCCTCTGCCGCTGCTCGCCCAAGCCCGTGATGCCGAGCGTGACTACATCGCCCGCCTTCAAGAATTTCGGCTCGGGCTTCATGCCGAGGCCGACGCCGGGCGGTGTGCCGGTGATGATGACATCGCCGGGCTCCATGACAAAATATTGCGAGCAGGCCCAGACGATGTGACGGCAGTCGAAAATCATCTTCGAGGTATTGCCGCGCTGGCGTTTCTCGCCGTTGACATCGAGCCACAAATCAAGGTTTTGCTGGTCCTTGATCTCGTCCTTGGTCACCAGCCATGGACCGAGCGGCCCGAAAGTCTCGCAGCCTTTGCCCTTGGTCCATTGCCCGGCGCGCTCGATCTGAAATACGCGCTCCGACACGTCATTGGCGAGGCAATAGCCGGCGACGACGTCGAGCGCGTTTTCCTTGCTCAAATAGCGCGCGCGCTGGCCGATGACGATGCCAAGCTCGACTTCCCAATCGAGCTTGGACGAGCCCTTGGGGATGATTGTATCGTCGTTGGGGCCGCAGATGCAGGTCGGCGCCTTGTTGAAGATCACCGGCTCGCTCGGGATCGGCATGCCGGCTTCCGCGGCGTGATCGGAATAATTCAGCCCGATGGCGATGAAATTGCCGACCTTGCCGACGCATGGCCCGATGCGCGGATTGCCGCGCACCGGCGGCAGCTTTTCCGGTTTCAGCTTGCGCAGCCTATTCAGCCCCTTTGGCGAGAGCACGTCGCCGGCAATATCGGGCACGATCTTTGACAGATCCCGCAGCTTGCCGTCCTTGTCGATCATACCGGGCTTTTCGCGGCCGGGGGCGCCGTAACGAACCAGTTTCATGATCGGTCTCCTTGGATCGTGCCTTTTTCGAAAAAATCAGAACGCGCCCGGAAAGACGCCGCCATCAATAAGAATATTCTGTCCGGTGATGTAGCCGGCATGGGCGGAGCAGAGAAAGGCGCAAGTTGCGCCGAATTCGTCCGGCTGACCGACCCGGCGCGCCGGCACGGTCGCAACACGCTCGGCATAAGCGGCGTCGTAGCTGATGTTCTTCTTCTTCGCCGTCGATTCGACGTTCGAGCGAAAGCGGTCGGTCTCGAAGCTGCCCGGCAGAATGAAATTAATGGTGACATTGGAGCCTGCGACGCTGCGCGCCACCCCGGCCAGAAACGCGGTCAGCCCGGCGCGCGCTCCCGATGACAGATCAAGCCCGACCAGCGGCATCTTGACCGAGCCGGAAGTGATATTGACGATGCGCCCGAATCTTCTCGCCACCATCGCGTCAATCACTTTCTGGATCAGCTCTATGGCAACAACCATATTGGCGACGACGCCGTCGAGTATCTTTTGGCGGTCGAGCTCACGAAAGTCGCGAAATGGCGGGCCGGCATTGTTGCTGACCAGAATATCCGGCTCGGGGCAGGCCGCGAACAGGGCCCGCTGGCCCTCGGGCGTGGCGACGTCGGCGACCACCGGGATCACTTTGGCGCGGGCTAGCTTGCCGAGTGCCGCGGCGGCGGCGCCGAGCTTGGCCTCGTCGCGGCCATTGATCACGACCTCGCAGCCGGCCTCCGCCAGCGCCTTGGCGCAGGCAAAGCCGAGCCCGCGGCTCGAGGCACAAACAATAGCCTTGCGGCCGGCAATTCCGAGATCCATCCCACGCTCCCGTCTTCCTCGGCATTTTTTCGCGGCACAGTTCTCGTAATTGAGCGCGCGCGAGTCAACGGGGCGTGACTTGGGCTCGCATTCTGCCGGGCACAGTGGTGCCCGCCCGGCCGGCCGCGGCGAAGGCTGTGACGTCAGGCGATGGCCACTTAGCCCAACGGGCTTTTTGTCTCGACCGCCGTGCAGCGGTCGAACAAGCTCAGCGCCTCGCTTACGCCCGGCAGGCTACAGATGAAGCCGTTGGGCCGGTATTTGACGCGGATGCGCTCGATCTCGCTCATGGCCAAGCTGACAAAGGCATTGAGCCGGAGCACCTGATTGGTCGCCCTGATCTTGTCGAACAGCTCGGCGTGATCCGACTTTGTTACATAATCCCATTGTCTCGGATCGATGCTGCTTTGCGACGCCCACTGAAGTATGCCGCCGATACTCAGATGCGTCACGTCGAAGCAATATTGAATCGTCAGTACGTTGTGCAACGCGCTATGCCAATCGATTGAGTAGGTCCTGCCGGTATCAGGGTCGGTCAGCGGAATCGTCGTTTTGCCGCCTTCAAAGTTCGGCATGAATTTTTCACAATCGAAATTGGCCGCTCCGAGAAATGACATGTTGATGGGATCGATTTGCGGCGAAGCATTTGCGGCCGGATCACGCTTGGGATCACTCGGCCAGTCGAGATAGATTTCCGCCTTGCGTGCCAGCAAATTGTAGTTTTGATGCAGAGAGGAATAGATGTCCGTGTAATCCTTGTAAATCGCGCGAGCGTCCTTGGTGAGGTAAGCGGCATCGTTTTTGTAGACGTCGCCGGGGATGGCCGCGTAGAAATCGGAAATCAGCCGCCGCTGCAGGGCTAGCGCTGCGGACAAACTGCCCGAGGCTTCCGTAAAGGTCTGCGTCGCCGCGGCCATGTCATCCTTGGCGAGGGTGGCGACGCGATCATGATAGGCCGACAGATTCTGAAAATATGCAACGACAAGGGTGCTGATCACGCCGAACAACGTGAGTCCCTTGACATAGCTCACCTCGGCCTCGGTAGCGGCGAAAACTCTTTTCATCGAGTTCTTCACCGATTGCCAAGGACCACGGCTTGCCCCTACGCGCTCTGGCGTAGAGGCAGTGGTGCCCACGCTCGCCATTGTCGCCCCTCGGGGCCTGACGGGACTTTTCACAATCTAAGATTGCTTCGGCCGCACGTGCAACGTCTATTTTCGGCTACGGCCACTTCACCACCGGCGGCATCGAGGACAAAATCGATTCCACATTGCCGCCGGTGCGCAGGCCGAAAATCGTGCCGCGGTCGTAGAGCAGATTGAACTCGACATAGCGGCCGCGGCGCACCAGCTGCTCCTCGCGTTCCGCTTCGGTCCAAGGCGTGGCGAAATTCCTGCGCACCAATTGCGGATAAATGCGCAAAAAGGCCCGGCCGACCTCCTGCGTGAAGGCCAAATCGGCGTCGAAGTCGCCGCTGTCGAGCCAGTCGTAAAAGATGCCGCCGATGCCGCGCGTCTCGCCGCGATGCTTCAGAAAGAAATAGTCGTCGCACCATTTCCTGAATTTATCATAGGGCGCGACGCCGGCATGAGCGTCGCAGGCGGCCTGCATCGCGGCATGAAAGGCGATCGTGTCGGGATCGTCCTGGCGGCGCCGGCATTCGAGCAGCGGCGTGAGATCGGCGCCGCCGCCAAACCAGGACCTGGTCGTCACCACATAGCGCGTATTCATGTGCACGGCGGGCACATGCGGATTGTGCATGTGCGCGATCAGAGAAATGCCGGTTGCGAAGAAGCGCGGATCGTCGGCTGCGCCGGGTATCTCGTTGCGGAATTCCGGTGCGAATTCGCCGAACACGGACGAGACATGCACGCCGACTTTCTCAAACACCCGGCCTTTCATCATCGCCATCACGCCGCCGCCACCGGGGCCGCCGGTGTGATCCATGCGGCTCCACGGCCTGCGCACGAACCGGCCGGGTGGGCGATCGCTCAACGGCGCGCCGTCCGGCAGTGTATCTTCCAGCGTTTCAAAAGCCGCCGTGATCTGGTCGCGCAGGCTTTCAAACCAGGCCCGGGCCCGCGCTTTGCGATCTTCGATGGTTCGGATATCCATGTGCGCCCGCAGTCTAGCCGTTACGCGCCGATGGCGCGAGAATGTCACAAAGACCCGCCGGAAGATTGATCCGGCGCAATCGCAGCCCGAGGCCTTCCCATGCCGTGCACCGTCATACGTCGGAGCTTCGATCGCCGCCGCTTTGTGCGCGGTGCGGCGAGCGCCAGCTTTGCCTTGATCGCGGCACCCGCTCTGGTCCGGTATGCCGCGGCACAGGCCTGGAAGGCCGATCCATTCAGCCTCGGCGTCGCCTCCGGCACGCCGCGCGCTGATGGCTTCGTGTTGTGGACGCGGCTTGCGCCCGAGCCGCTGTCGAGCAACCCGGAAACGCCCGGCGGCATGAGCGGCGGCGACGTCGGCATTCGCTATGAGATTGCGACCGACGACGCGATGAAAAGCATTGTTCGTCGTGGCAGCGCCACCGCGGAGCAGGCCTTCGGCTATTCGGTCCATCTTGACGTCGGCGGGCTCGAGCCGAACCGGCCCTATTGGTATCGCTTTCTGAGCGGGGAGGCGAGCAGCGCGGTCGGGCGCGCAATGACGCTGCCGGCGCCCGGCTCCGCTGTCGATCAGTTGCGTTTCGGCTACGTGTCCTGCTCGAATTACGAGCACGGCTATTTTGCGGCCTATCGGCACCTCGCCGACGAGGATCCGCAATTCGTGATTTTTCTCGGCGATTATATTTACGAATACGTCGACGAAGTTCACCCGACCGTGCGCCGGCACTCCGACGGCGTGGAAGCGGCCACGCTGCCAACCTACCGCAATCGCTATGCGCAGTATCGGCTCGACCCGGATCTGCAGCATCTGCATGCGCAGGCGCCCTCGATCCTCACCTGGGACGATCACGAGGTGCAGAACGATTACGCCGACAAATATTCCGAGTTTTTTGCTGATCCCGAGCAGTTCCTGCTCAGGCGTGCGGCCGCCTATCAGGCGTTTTATGAGCACATGCCGGTGCGGCCGATCCTGTCGCGGCCCAATGGTCCGCTGATGCGGGTCTATGATCGCTTCGTTTTGGGCGATCTGCTCGAAATTTCGGTGATCGACGGGCGGCAATACCGCTCGCGCGAAGCCTGTTATCGCCCGCCGGACAAGGGCGGCGGACATCTGGAGACCAATGCCGGCTGCCCGGAACGGCGCGATCCTGGCCGCACCATGATCGGCTTCGATCAGGAGGCCTGGCTCTATTCAGGTCTCGCCCGCAGCAAGGCGAAGTGGAATGTGATCGCTCAAGACGTATTGATGGCGCAGCTGACCGAAAAGCTAGACGGGGTCGACGCGTTTTGGACTGACGACTGGGACGGTTACCCGGCGAATCGCAGCCGGCTTCTGCAACACATTCACGACGCCAAAGTATCGAATCCCGTCGTCGTCTCCGGCGACATCCATTCATTCCTGGCCAACGATCTCAAGCTCGATTTCGACGACCAAGCTTCGCCGATTGTCGCGACCGAATTCGTCGGCACCTCGATTTCGTCCTACGGACCGCCATATGACTTGATTGCCAAAGCGCTGCCTGACAATCCGCACATTCATTTCTTCGAAAGCCGCCGCCGCGGCTATGTGGCGATCGATCTCAAGCCCGCGCGAATGCAGGTGCGTATGCGTACCGTGTCCGATGCGCACGATCCCAAGGCAACGATTTCGACCCTGAAGACCTATGTGGTCGAAAGCGGCCGGCCGGGCGTCGTCGAAGCCTGACCGATTCCGCCCGTCTGCCGCAGTGCTTCGCCGGCTGCCATAGCGGCGGCGGTCGCCACATTGAGCGAGCGCAGGCCCGGGCGCAGTGGAATGAGCAGGCGCGCGTCGGCCGCGGCGTGCACCTCTTCGGGCACGCCTGCGGATTCTCGACCGAACAACAGCACATCGCCGGTCGCAAACTTGTAATCAAGATAAGACACAGACGCGCGCGTCGTGAACAGCGCAAGTCGCGCGCCCTCGCGCCGCCGCCATGCCGTGAACTCCAACCACGAGAGGTGCCGCACCAGTTTGACGGCATCGAGATAGTCCATGCCGGCCCGACGAAAAGCGCGATCGCTGGTCGGAAAGCCCGCCGGCTCGATGATATGCGCTTCGATGCCGAGGCACGCACACAGCCGCAGGACCGTCCCGGCATTCTGCGGGATATCGGGCTGATACAGGGCGATGCGAATAGTCATGTTCGGGGCGTGCGACAACGGAGTGCGACCGCATGTACCAACGCGCCGTGCGCGACAGTCCGGCTCTCGCCGCGTTCCGCGCTCAAGTTCCGCGCGAACCGGCCGCAAAAACGCGACCCGCCAGCATTGGGGTGTCGTCCAAGCCACACTTGCACTCTCCGGGCAAGGGTGCCAATAGAACCTCTCCGGAATGCATCGTTTCTGGCCTTCCCCAGGTCGGATGCGAGCACCCTGTCTCCCGCGACACGGGACATCCTTCGGGATCAACCCTTGGATCAACTTGTGGCGGAGCGCCGAGCGGGGTGGGATAGCCGCAAGCAAGACGGACGAGGGTGGACGAAGTGACTGCAGCAGCAACGGCCGAACCAACGCGCCGCGACTTTCTTTACATTGCGACCGCGGCCGTCGGCAGCGTCGGCGCGGCGGCCGCGCTGTCGCCGCTTGTCAGCCAGATGAATCCCGATGCATCGACGATCGCCGCGGGCGCGCCGGTCGATGTCGATCTGGGGTCGATCCAGCCGGGACAAATCATCCAGGTGTTCTGGCGCTCGAAGCCGATCTTTATTTTCAACCGCACGCCGAAGGATATCAAGCTTGCCCAAGATGCGGATTGGCAAAGCCTGCGTGATCCGCAGCCCGATTCCGCCCGCGTCAAGCAAGGCCACGAACAGTGGCTGGTCGTGATCGGCATCTGCACGCATCTAGGCTGCATTCCATTGCCGCACCAAGGCGGCTTTGACGGCTGGTTCTGCCCCTGCCACGGTTCGCAATACGATTCGTCAGGGCGGATCCGCCAAGGGCCGGCGCCGCTCAATCTACAGCTGCCGCCCTATGAATTTCTCTCCGCCAGCAGGATCCGGATCGGCGAAAACAGTCAGGCATAAGGTTCGACTATGAGCGGATACTCGACTTACAAACCGCAAAGCCCGTTCATGCAATGGTTGGAGCGGCGGCTGCCGATTGCAAGCCTGATCCATTCCTCCTTCATCGCTTACCCGACGCCGCGCAATCTGAACTATTGGTGGACGTTCGGCGGCATTCTTACCTTCATGCTCGGTGTGCAGATCGTCACCGGCGTCGTGCTGGCGATGCACTACACGCCGCAGGTTGATTTCGCTTTCGATTCCGTCGAGAGCATCATGCGCGACGTGAATTACGGCTGGCTGTTGCGCTACATTCACGCCAACGGCGCCTCGTTCTTCTTTCTTGCTGTCTATATCCACATCGCGCGCGGCATGTATTACGGCTCCTACAAGGAGCCACGAGAGGTGCTGTGGATCCTCGGTGTCATTCTGTATCTGCTCATGGTGGTCACCGGCTTCATGGGCTACGTGCTGCCCTGGGGGCAGATGAGCTTCTGGGCGGCGACCGTCATCACCAATCTGTTCTCGGCGCTGCCCGGCATCGGCGACCCGATCGTCACTTGGCTGTGGGGCGGTTATGCGGTCGGTAATCCGACCCTCAATCGTTTCTACTCGCTGCACTATCTCCTGCCGTTCATCATTGCCGGCGTGGTGGTGTTGCACATCTGGGCGCTGCATGTGGTCGGACAAAACAATCCGACCGGCGTCGAGCCGAAAACCGAAAAGGACACGGTGGCGTTCACGCCTTATGCCACGGTAAAGGATGCGTTCTTCATCGGCCTGTTCTGCATCCTGTTCGCCTATTTCATCTTCTATATCCCGAATTATCTGCAGCATTCCGACAATTACATCCCGGCCAATCCCGGCCAGACGCCGACCCATATCGTGCCGGAATGGTACTATCTGCCGTTCTACGCGATCCTGCGCGCGATCCCCAATAAGCTTGCCGGCGTCATCGCGCTCGGGCTTGCCATCATCTCGCTCGCCTTCCTGCCGTGGCTCGACACTTCGCGCGTGCGCTCGGCCAATTACCGGCCGGCCTACCGGGTGTTCCTGCTTGTCTTCTTCGCCGCCGTCATCGGGCTCGGCTATCTCGGCTCGCAGGAGCCGACCGGCGGCTATGTGATCGCGGCGCGGATCCTGACGCTTTACTATTTCGGATTTCTCTACGTGATCCTGCCGCTGTTGGGGCTATTCGAAACCACAAAGCCACTGCCGAATTCGATCTCCGAATCAGTGCTGCGCGAAGGCTCGCCGGCCGGGGCTTCGGCGCCAGCGTCCGGCGCGTGAAGGGAGGGCCAGGGTGAAATTCCATCGCATGAAATTTCCGCGCGGCATCTTGGCGCTTGCCGTTGCGGCGGCGCTCACCGCTTTCGGCAGCTTCGCTGTGCGCGCGCAGGAAGCCGATGCGCCGCCGCGGCTGTCGTGGTCCTTCGCCGGGCCGTTCGGCATCTACGATCCGGCACAGCTGCAGCGCGGCTTCAAGATCTATCGCGAGGTCTGCTCGAACTGCCACAGTCTCAAGCTGGTGTCGTTCCGCAATCTCGCCGATCCGGGCGGCCCGGGCTTTACCGAAGCGCAGGCCGCCGCCATCGCCGCAAGCTTCCAGGTGACCGCCGGCCCCAATGATCAGGGGCAGATGTATCAGCGGCCTGGACAGATTGCCGATTACTTCCCGCCGCCGTTCCCCAATGAGCAGGCGGCGCGCGCCGCCCTGGGCGGCAAGCTGCCGCCCGATATGTCGACGCTGGCCAAGGCGCGCAGCTACGAGTGGGGCTTTCCCTGGTTCATCCTCGATGCATTCCGCATGTATCAAGAGGACGGCCCCGATTATATCCACGCCATCATCACCGGCTATACCGATCCGCCTCCCGGCTTCGTGCTGCCGCCTGGCGGCCAGTACAACAAGTATTTTCCGGGCCACGCCATCGGCATGCCAAAGCCCTTGAGCGACGGCCAGGTGCAATATACCGACGGCACGCCGATGACCGTCGATCAATACGGCCGCGATGTCGCCGCCTTCCTGATGTGGGCGGCCGAGCCGACGCTCGATGCCCGCAAGCGGCTCGGCTTTCAGGTGATGATCTTCCTGATCGTGTTCACCGGCCTGCTCTATTTCACCAAGAAGCGGGTCTGGCACGACGTGCTGCACGATGCGGAGCTGCAAAGGCCGCGCGCGCCGACCGAATACCAGCACTGACCCAACGGAGGACATAGCCGCAAGGCGGCGCTCCGATCTGCGGTCGGGCCTTCCTGTTGCGTTGCCCGCTGCGGTTGGCCACAGTGGCGCCGGGGCAGGGTTGCCCGGATTGCCCGCGCGAGCCCGGCGCGCGCCGGTAAGCCTGCGCGATTGTTGAGACGATGGGGCTTTCGACAATGATCAGCACGGCGCTGGAAAACGACCTCAAGGCCGCGATCCGCAACATCCCGGATTACCCCAAGCCGGGCATCATGTTCCGCGACATCACCACGCTTTTGGGCAATGCGCGCGCATTTCGACGCGCGGTCGATGAATTGGTCCAGCCTTGGGCCGGCAGCAAGATCGATAAGGTCGCCGGCATCGAGGCGCGCGGCTTCATCCTCGGCGGCGCCATGGCGCATCAGGTGTCCTGCGGCTTCATTCCGATCCGCAAGAAGGGCAAGCTGCCGTTCAAGCGCGTCAGCATCGGCTATTCGCTCGAATACGGCATCGACGAGATGGAGATGCACGAGGACGCGCTGGCGAAGGGCGAACGCGTGATCCTGGTCGATGATCTCGTGGCGACCGGCGGAACGGCGGAGGCGGCCGTGAAGCTGTTGCAGCAGGTCGGCGCCGATGTCGTCGCCGCCTGCTTCATCATCGATCTGCCCGATCTCGGCGGTGCCGCCAAAATCAGAAAGCTCGGCGTGCCGGTGCGCACCCTGATCACATTCGAAGGGCATTGAGGCGCGCGAGGCGGCGCTATCGGCGCTGGCCAGACGATCGCCTGGCAAAGCCGCGCAGCGATGATTCCAGTTCGCCGATGAGAAGCCGCAATTCCAGTTCGCGAAATTCTGCAAAAATGGTGTTGATCCAGGTGTGGACTTCGGTTGGCCCGCCGGGCTGCCGGCTGAGATAGACGCCGAACGAAAAACCCGGCCGATCGATCACGCCGCGCACGATCGGTGACAGCCGGGGAATGCGGATGACGCCGCATTCCGGCCGAGTCGGCGGAAAATCCCGCGCGATGAACATGAACGAGGTCGCTTCATTGTGCACCGGTACGAAGGTCACGCGCGGCAAGCGGCGGCGCAGTTCCGCATAGCGGCTGGCCGTTGTCGGCGCCGAGTCGGTGATGAACAGCACGATCGGTGCGATGCCGCGGCGTGCGGCTTCGAACTCGAAGCCGATCTCCGCCATGACGGTGAAGAACTGCTCGAACAGGCCGTAACCCAGGTCGATGACGGTGGTGCGCCAATCGTCGGCGATAAGGCGATCGAACAGCGCCATCTGTCCCGGCGTATGGGCGATATCAACCGGCCAGACGAAGCTCGGAAAATACGGTGCCAAAGCCGGTTCGCGCGGATCGAGATCATAGCCGACGACCGGCCGCCCGCCATTGCGGAAATATTCGATCAGAAGCCGCGCCACCAGCGTCTTGCCAACGCGCGGGTGCTGCGACGCGACGATGTAAAGCGGCGTATGCTGCGCCATATCCCCGCAAGTGGTCCAACTCGAACTGAGTTTCAAGTTATGACGGAATCATGCACGGCTCTAGCTTTTTGCCGGAACGCACATTTTTCCACAGCCCACGCCGCTTGTGGATAGGCAAAAAATAGCGCAGTCGCGAGCGACCGCCCGCAGCCTGCCGACTGCTCTGCCATCAGGACCCGCCCTGAAAAGAGGCGCCGCCGCCCTCAGGAGCGATTGCCGGCCGCCTGCGTGCGCGGCGCGGCCGGAACGGTGCTCGATGTATCGAAGATGTCGAGCAGTTTGACCCGGTCGTATTCGGCCCACACATTGCCCAGCCAGTGCCGGACATAGCCGCGCAGAACGAACGAATAATTGGCGGCCTCGCCCTTCTGGTTCTTGTTGGCGACGAAGGTGAGGAAGGGGACCGAGGCAAGCTCCACCTGTTCATAAGCCATTTCGTTGAGCTTCGGGATGGTAATGGCCACGGCGTCCTTCAGCTTCTTGAAATAGGAGGCATGGGTTGCCTGATCCCATTCGAAGAAGCTGGTGTTGTTGTTGAAGTTCTTGACCAGGAAGTATTTGGCGTCGGTCACGAAGGGCGCCGTTTCCTCGATCTCATTCAGCGAAGCGATCGAAGAGCCGAGAATATGGAACACCACAAAGGTGATCTGCCCCTTCTTGACCGCGTCGAGGAAACCGATGTCGCGCAGCGAGCGCAGAGTCGGCGAAAGCAGGCCGGCGCGCACGTCGACGACCGTGACGGTCGCGTCGGTGGTCGAGAGCGTGTCGATGATCCGCATCTGGTCGGAGACGGAGGTCGCATCGACGACATCGCTCACTTCGCCGTGGAAGCGCTTCAGTGTGCCTTTCGGCGATTCGGTGTCGAAAGCCCTGGTCGGCACGTGATGCGCCGTAAAATAGTCCAGCAAGGTGCGGGCAACTGTGGTCTTCCCCACGCCCCCCTTGTCTGCCCCGACCAAGATCAATGCTGGTTTAGCCATGATCGCACCCTCACTGACGTCGCTGCCGCCGCAACTCGACTGATTCCCACCAGCCTTGCAATCTCACAAGAAGACTGCCGTCAAGTCGAGCGGTTCGCGCCCTCCATCCACTAATTTCGCTTCTACCACACGCGGTAAGGTTTGGAAGCCTGCTTGTCGGTCGTGCGCGGCCGGGCGTGCTGCCGATCACCACTTGTAACGTGGTATGGTTAATTGCCGGCCGGTGGCTCATGCTGCGGTGCGGCCCCCAAGGTCCCGACAATGGGCCGCTCGGTTCCTGCGAGGGTTCCGAGGTCGGACCGCTATCTTGGCCGGGCTGCGACCAGGGGCCCTTGCTCGCGCCGTTTTCGCCGGTTCCGGAGGGCGACAGATCGGGTGCCGATTCGGTGCCGCTTTCGCCATTCGGGGCCGCGCCCCAGGGCCCCGCAGCACCAGCCGGCTCGGATCGATCCTCGCTCGACTCGTCCGCCAGCACGAGCGGACCCGGATCGTGACCGCCGACGAATTTGACCAGGGCGGCAACGCGGCTCTCGACGCTCGGATGCGTGTCGAATAATTCGCCAAAACCTTCGCGTGGATTGTCAACGCACAATTCCATCACCGCCGAGGTGGCGTCCGGCAGTTCGCCGCGGCCTTCGATCTTGCGCAGCGCCGAGATCATGGCGTCGGGGTTCTTGGTGAGTTCGACAGAGCCGGCGTCGGCCAGATATTCGCGTGCGCGCGACAGCGCGAGCCGAATCACGAATGACAGCACATAAGCAACAACCAACAGGGCGATCGCGACCACAATCGCGGCGCCGCCGCCGCGCCGCTCTTCCCCGCGCGCGCTGCGAAAGGAAAAGCCGTTGTAAAACCACAGCCGAAAGATCAGCTCGGCGAAGAACGACACGGCGCCCGCGATAATGACCGCGACCACCATCATCCGGACGTCGCCGTTGCGGATATGGGTCAGCTCATGGCCAAGCACCGCTTCGATTTCCGCGTCATTGAGTCGATCAAGTAGCCCCGTAGTCACGGTAATCGAATACTGTTTCTCGTTCATCCCGGTGGCGAAAGCATTGAGCGCATCGGTCTCCATGATCTTGAGCTTCGGCATGGACAGTCCGCGTGAGATGCACAAATCTTCCAGAATATTATAGAGCCGCGGCGCTTCGGCGCGCTGCACCTCGCGTCCGCCGGTAACGGCGTCGATCATGGCCTGATGGAAGTAATAGGCGATGACGATCCATAACAGCGTGCCGATCGTGGCAAAGGGCGCCGCTTTGATGAGATCGATCCAGGCGATCCGCATCAGCGTCGGCAGATCGGCATTGAACGACAGTCCGGCGGCGGCCAGCGCCCCGGCATAGACCAGGACATAGACGAGGAAGAAAAGGCCAGTCAGCAGCGCGATGGAACGCCGCCGATTGGACTGAATATGCGTGTAAAGGCCGAAGGCGGCCATAATGGTCACGTCATTGGGGTATCAGAACTTCACGGTCGGGGCTTCGCCGACCGTGGCGCGCTGGTCGCCAAGATCGAAGAAGGTTTGCGGCGCGAAGCCGAACGAGGCTGCGAACATGGCGGCGGGAAAGCGCTGGATGCCGCTGTTGTATTCCTGCACCGCATTGTTGAAGAAGCGCCGTGCCGCCGCGATCTTGTTCTCGAGATCGGTGAGCTGCGCCTGCAATTGCTGGAAATTCGCATTGGCCTTCAGGTCCGGATAGGCTTCGGACAGCGCGATCAATTGCCGCAGCGCGCCGGACAGCACGTTCTCGGCAGCCGCTCGCTGCCCCGGATCCTGCGCGGTCATCGCCGCATTGCGCGCCTTGACGACTTCGTCGAGGGTGCCGCGATCGTGCGCGGCGTAGCCTTTCACCGTCTCGACCAGATTGGGGACCAGATCATGGCGCTGGCGCAACTGCACGTCGATGTCGGCGAAGGCCTGATTGACCCTCTGCCGCATCGAGACCAGTCCATTGTAGACGGAAATGGCCCAGCCGATCAGGATAACGATCACGACCAGGACAATTACGGTCGAAGTGGACATCGTGAGCTCCTCCAGCGAGCTTGCGGGATGAATGGCAAGGATAGCCGTTCCGTGCGACGGCGGCGAGCCATCCGCGCTTCAAGAACCGACAATCGCAAGCCTTGGCGATAGATAGGAGCGTTAACGGACGACGTTAAGGTTAGCGTCTGATCAGCGTCGCCTGGCCAAACGGCGTCGTTTAGGAATCGTCGGCAACAGGCAGGTGCGTGCAATGTCTGAGCAGGATTTCGGGGCGGAATTCCAGCCCTCGGCCGACGCCGGCAACGCAATTGTCATTGAACCGCGCGCGCCGGGCCGACTGCAATCGTCGGCCGAGGACGAACAATCGGCACGCGCGCTGGCGCGGTTCGAGAGGGATCAGCTCGCCCGCGATATTGCCGAGATCGAGAGTGCCGCAGCAGCGCTGCGCCGCGCAGCCCCGGCATTGCAATCCTGGAGCAAGCCGCACCCCCCGGCTGCCGCCAAGCCGCGGCCGTTGTGGCTCTTGATCGGTCTTCTGTGGCTCTCGACTGCGATCGTCACGGTCGGCACGGTTTTCGCCATCGCCACGCTGGCCGGGTAATCGCCCATCGCACAAATTCAATCGCGTATCCCGGGCGCGGCGCAGCACAAAGTGATGCGCCGCGGCACCGGGATGGTTACAACCCGATCAATGCGCGTTCAATACGCGTTGCGATAGGCCTCGCGCGACAACAACGTGCGCGCGATGATCTTCAGGTCAAGCCACAGCGACCAGTTGTCGATATAGAACAGGTCGTGCTCGACCCGCTTGCGCAGCTTTTCCTCATTGTCGATCTCACCGCGAAAGCCGTTGATCTGCGCCCAACCGGTGATGCCGGGCTTCACATTGTGACGCCTTGCGTAGAGCGAAATCCGGCGCTCGAATTCGTGATCGTGCGACAGCGCGTGCGGCCGCGGGCCGACCAGCGACATGTCGCCGGTGAGCACGTTGAAGAGTTGCGGAATCTCATCGATGTTCCAGCGCCGCAGCCAGCGTCCGATCCTGGTCAGCCGCGGATCATCGCGCGTCACCTGTGTGACGACGGCGCCGTCTTCGAGCGCGCGCATGGTGCGAAACTTGATGATACGGAACGGCTGCTGATTGAAGCCGTAGCGACGCTGCACGAAGAAGATCGGCCCCGGACTGTCGAGCTTGATCAGGATGGCGACCACGATCAGAAGCGGGGTCAGCGCCAGAAGGCTGAGCGCGGCGAAGATCAGGTCGAACAGCCGCTTCTGCACCACTTCGACGCGGGAGAGCGGCAGGCGCGTGAGCTGCAGGCTCGCCAGCGGGCCGACTTTCGCAAGCTCGACTTCGTCGAATTTGTGCAGGATCTGCTCGGGCCCGAGATGAATCTCGACCGGCAGCGCCAAAAACGTCTCGACGCAGCGCTGGATGACCTCCGTCGCCGACCAGGGCAGCAAGAGGTAGATGGCGTCCGGCGCGAGCGCCCGTACCGTGGCGGCGGCTTCGGCCAGATCGCGATCGAGCACCGCGCGCCGGGTCTCGGCCGAAGCGGTGAGCGGGACCGGGGTGAGAAAACGGCAGCCGACGATGCTAAGGCCCAGTGTCCACGGCTCATAATGCTGCACGAAGGCGCCGATATGGGCGCCGGTGCCGATCAGGCAGATGCGCTGCGCCGGAATGAGGCCCTGGGCGCGGGCCAGGGACGTGAGGCGCACGATGGCGAAGCGCAGCACCACCAATGTCGCGAGCGTCGCGAGATAGAACGCCACGATCCAACCGCGCGAATACATGACCGTCTTCTGCGCCAGGAAGCCGATCATGAGCAGGCAGATCAGCGTGACATTCCACAACTGGATGGTGCGCCGCCCGTGCGGCTTGAAGGCGAAGAAATTCGGCAGCCGGTATTCGCCGCGGAATGCGTTGGCGACGGCGAAGATGCTTGCCGCCAGCACGCCGATCTGAACAAAAGACGACATGTCGCCGGTGTCGCCATAGGCTGCGAGGTGATAGGCGATGCCGGTGACTAACGCCATCGCGATAATGACGGCGATGTCGATCAGGAAGATCGCGCCGCCAAAGGTGCCGCGCGACAGCCGCGCCCAGCCGCGCAGGAAGCGGCCGGTCGGCGCGGGCGAGGCCAGGGTGTAGCTTTGCTGGACGTTCATCAGCGCAGCCGTTTTGCTGTCGCCCTTTTGGGGCAGATGGCACGGCGCGCCGACCCGGAATGGGACAGCGCCGGACCTCGCCGGCTGATGTCGCCAGAAGCATGCCAGCGCTTCGCGCCATGCGATCGCAAATGGCGCGCGGCGGCGCCCGATCGTGTTAAGGCTAACGGCCAGGCGAAGCGCGGCCGCAAGACCTGGGAGAAGACCTGGGAAGTCCGGAAAGAAGACCGGGAGGGAGCATGCAGGGCAAGATCGCACTCGAAGAACATTTCGCCATCCCGGAAACATTGATGGATTCGCGCGGCTATTTCCCGGACCGGGTCTGGGAGGAGGTCAAAAGCCGCGTGATGGATATTCAGGATCGGCGGCTGCGCGAGATGGATGCGCAGGGCATCGAGTTGATGCTTCTGTCGCTCAACGCGCCGGCAGTGCAGGCTATTCCCGACAAGGCGCGCGCCGCCGAGATCGCCCGCAAGGCCAACGATTATCTCGCCGAGCAGGTCGCCAAGCGGCCTGATCGCTATCAGGGGCTGGCGGCGCTGGCGATGCAGGATCCCGACGGCGCCGCGCGCGAGCTCGAGCGCTGCGTCAGGGAGCTCGGCTTCCGCGGCGCTCTGGTCAACGGCTTCTCGCAGCTGGGCGAGCCGGAGACGGTGCTCTATTACGACCTGCCGCAGTTCCGGCCGTTCTGGGCGATTGTCGAGCGGCTCGGCGTGCCGTTTTATCTGCATCCGCGCAATCCGCTGCCGCGCGACGCCAAGATCTATGAAGGCCACGCCTGGCTCATGGGCCCGGTCTGGGCCTTTGGCCATGAGACGGCGGTGCACGCGCTGCGGCTGATGGGCTCAGGCCTGTTCGATGAGCATCCGCGACTGCAGATCATTCTCGGCCACATGGGCGAGAATCTGCCGTTTGCGCTGTGGCGCGTCGACAATGCCAATGCCTGGATTCCCAACCGGCACAGCTATCCGGCCAAGAAGCGCATGCGCGATTATTTCAGCGCTAATTTTTATGTGACCACGTCGGGCAATTTCCACACGCCGGCGCTGCTCAACGCGATGGCCGAAATTGGTTCCGACCGCATCATGTTCTCGACCGACTGGTCGTTCGAGAACATCGACCACGCCGCGCGCTGGTTCGACGCCTGCCCGATCAGCGAGAATGATCGCGTGAAAATCGGCCGCACCAATGCACGGCGGCTGTTCAAGCTGGGGAATGATTAGGATGATCTCCGCTTAATTCACTCATCATTGCGAGCAAAGCAAAGTAATCCAAGGCGGCGGCGCAGCTCTGGAATTACTTCGTCGCGGCCTCTCGATCAGCCGTGACATCGTCGTGAAACAGCACGCCGGCGCGATCACGGTCGATACCGAGCCCGGACGTTTCACCGAATTTCGCATCGTTCTGCCGCGCCATTCGCCGGCTGTGACGGCGCCGCGCGGAACTGGCTGATCTTGGCGCATCGCGCCGGCACGCTGCGACATCCCCACGCAGGTTCGGTCCGAAACATCGCAGCAAACTTTGGGTTGGCCGATCGGGAGGGCCGATGACGGAGGCACTATGGCTGCACTCTCCGAGCACGACGAGCACAGCAATGCGGGGCAGCCGGTGACCGCGGGGCTGCACCGGCGCGTCTATACGGTGCTGCTCTGGCTGGTGGCATGGTTCACGCTGGCCGTGTGGAGTTTTGCAGGCGACAGCGTGTCGGCCTATCTGCTCTTTGTCGTAAGCGGTTTCCTGTTCATTGCGGTGGCGCTGCCGCTCATCTTGTCGCGCGTGCAGCGCGCACCGAAAGTGCCGGGCGGCGCGATAGACGACGATGTCGATGGATCCGCCTCGTTCCGCGAGTGGCGCGCGTCGATATTCGACACCTGGGCGGGCCGGCTCAGCGGCGGCCAGGCAGCGGTTCAGGTGCTGCTGCCGATTGCCGCGGCGGCGCTCGGCATGACGATATTCGGCATCACCTTCGTCATCGTGGAGCGCAGTGTTTAGCGCTTCCCCGTCGCAGGGCGCGTCCAAGCAACTGGGCGCTCACGCGCCGGGCGAATAAAGCTTTCTCAATCCGTCCCAGGCGTCGGGATATGCGCCGTCGACCAATTCCAGATTCGAGGCGTAGGCGGTCGGGCAGAGCGGATAGCGCGTCTCGAACATGAAGGCCATCGTGCCGGCAAGCTTCTGCGGCTCGAGCTTGGCGTTGGAGGCGCGCTCGAAGGCCTCGGCATCCGGGCCGTGCGCCACCAGCGCATTGTGCAGGCTCATGCCGCCGGGAACAAATCCCGTGGGCTTGGCGTCATAGACGCCGTAGATCAGCCCCATGAACTCGCTCATGACGTTCATGTGGTACCAGGGCGGCCGGAACGAATCCTCCATGACCACCCAGCGCTCCGGAAAGATCACGAAATCGACATTGGCGGTACCGTGCGTGTCTGACGTCGAGGACAGCACGGTATAGATCGACGGATCGGGGTGATCGAACAGCACAGAGCCGACCGGCGAGAAGCGGCGCAGATCATATTTGCACGGCGCAAAGTTGCCGTGCCAGGCGACCACGTCGAGCGGCGACTGCGCGATCTCGGTGACGTAGAGCTTGCCCAGCGCCTTGGCATAGAGCTCGCAGGGCTCTTCTTTGTCTTCGAAGGCGGCGACCGGGGTGAGAAAATCGCGGTCGTTAGCGAGACAATTGGCGCCGATCGGGCCGCGCTCGGGCAGCGTGAAATAAGCGCCGTAATTCTCGCAGACATAGCCGCGCGCCGGGCCGTTCGGCAGGTCGACCTTGAATTTCATGCCTTTGGGGATCAGCACGACTTCGCCCGGCTCGGCCTCTATCAGCCCGCATTCGGTGAAGACGCGGATCACGTTTTGCTGCGGCACGAGTAGAAGCTCGCCGTCGGCATTGTAAAAATATTTGCGCTCCATCGACGCGTTGGCGACATAGACATGGCTCGCCATGCCGACCTGCAGATAGACGTCGCCGCAGGTGGCAATGGTGCGCAGCCCGCTCAGGAAATCGCAATGCTCGGCGGGAATCTCGATCGGCCGCCAGCGCATCTGACCGAACGGCAGCGTGCCTTCGTCGCGGCATGGCGCGGTGCGAATAAGCCCGCGGTCGGCCGGTTTGAAGCCGCGGCCGTGCTTCACCGAAGGGCGGATGCGATAGAACCAGGTTCGCTTGTTGGAGGCGCGCGGCGCGGTGAAGGCCGAGCCGCTGAGCTGTTCCGCGTAAAGGCCGAACGGCGCCTTCTGCGGCGAATTGCGCTTAAGCGGCAGCGCATGCGGCAGCGCCTCGGTGGCGAACGAGTTCTCAAAGCCGGTCATATAAGCAAGCTTGCCCGCCGTCGACCGCACGGCTTCGCTGATCTCAAATTTGTCGATGATGTTCATGGCCACGCTCCGCCACTGGTCCAGGATCGCGCCTCACGCCCATTTTTCTCCTCCCTTAGGCAGGGAGGATCAGGGCCCTTTTACCACCTTTTGGTCGATGGCGCCGAAGATCGTTTCGCCCGCGTCATCCAACATTTCGATGCGCACCCGGTCGCCGAATTTCAGGAACGGGGTGAGCGCCTTGCCGTGTGCGAGCTCCTCGTTGGCGCGCAGTTCGGCGAGGCAGGAGGAGCCCGCGGCTTCGTCTTCATTGGCCACCGTGCCGGCGCCCAGAATGGTTCCCGCGCCGAGCTTGCGCGTGCGCGCGGCATGCGCGATCAGCTGCGGATAGGTGAAATACATGTCCTTGCCGGCATGCGGGGCGCCGATGCGCTTGCCGTTGATCGACGAGATCAGGCGCAGATTGAGCTTGTCGCCGTCCCATTGCGGCAGCTCGTCGGGCGTCACCGCAACCGGCGAGAACGAGCTGGTCGGCTTCGCCTGCATGAAGCCAAAGCCCTTCGGCAGCTCGGTTTTGGTCAGCGCGCGCAGCGTGTAGTCGTTGAGCAGCATGATGAGCTTTATGTGCGGGCCCGCTTGCTCGGCCGTCGTCCCCATCGGCACGTCGTCGAGGACGACGGCGACCTCGGCCTCCATGTCGATGCCAAGCGTATCGGTCGGGAACGGCATATCGTCGGTCGGACCGACAAAACCGTCCGACACCGCCTGATACATCAGGGGCTCGGTATCGAAGTTCGGCGGCATGTCGGCGCCGCGCGCCTTGCGCGCCTTGCGCATGTGGCTGAGGTAAACCGAGCCGTCGAGAAACTGATAGGCGCGGGGCAGGGGACTTTCCGCGCGTTCGGCCGAGAAGGTTTCGGCCCCCGCGGCTCTGCCGGCGTTGAGATCAGCATAGATCACTTGCAGCCTCGGTGCGGTCGCCGTCCAGTTCTCGATCGCCTGCTGCAGGGTCAGCGCGATCTGCGGCACTTTCGCACATCGTGTCAGCTTGCGATCGACGACCACCAGGACGCCATCGCGCGTGCCGTTCTTGAGGGAGGCAAGTTTCATCGCCGGTGACTTTCCAAAAAGTGTGCTGATGCGCTAGGCATGCTGATCGATAAAGGCGTCCACGCGCGTGGCGAAAGCGATCGGCACTTCCTGCATCGGATAGTGTCCGCAATTGCCGATCTTCTCGATCTGCGCATGCGGATAGAGCTGCGGAAAGACCGACGTCACCATGGCCTCGCTGACGCCGTTGTCATGTTCGCCGTAGAGGACCAGCAGCGGCGCCTTGAGCTTGCCGGCGTCGGCGGCGAGGTCGTCCTTGATGAAGGAGCGCATGTAGCTCTTGAACGCTTCGGGCCGCGCGGTCTCGCGCGCCCGGCGCAACAACGTCTCCAGCCATTTTTTCGCAAGACGATTGCCCACGGAATCGCCGATGATGCCGAGCGCGGCGTCGTCCCGCTCGCAGGCGGCGGCGAAAAGCCCGAACACGTTGTCGTCGAACGGCAGCGGCGCAGCCGGCACCGGGGTGACCGCGACGACCGACTTGACCCGGCCTGCCGCGTCCATCGCCAGCTTTTGCACAGCCTTGCCGCCCATCGAATGGCCGACGACATGGAAATCGCGCCAGCCGAGCCGGTCGGCGAGCGCGACGGCGTCCGCGGCGACTTCGGCGATCGTGTATGAACCTTGCTCGCCACGCGAATTGCCGTAGCCGCGGATATCGAACAAAGCGTAGGTGTGGCGATCAGTGTCGAGCGCATCGACGATCGGCGCATAGACGCGGTGGTCCCAGAACCAACCGTGGATGAAGATCACCTTGGTCGGACCCTGACCGACCGTCCGATGCCAGATCATGGCTACCCCCGATGGCTTGCCTCGGACTCAGTGCCAAGAGCTTTGTCGTGAGAAGCGGTAAGCAGTCTTACCGCTTTGTTGCTGGAACATTCGCCAAGCTGTATGGTCGCAGCCTGAAAACGTCAACAAAGCGATCTGCGGGGCAACCGCGGTCGAAGCGGGTGATGCGTCGGTTTTACCGGAAACTGGCCGCATTCTGTGCTGCAGCCGCGACGGCGCTCAGCCTCGCCCCGGCCGCCGCGCGGGATTTCCCGACTCAGCCGATCAGGATCGTCAGCGGCTTCGGCCCGGGCTCGGCCGCCGATGTCATGGCACGGCTGGTCGGCAAGCAGATGGAGTCCAGGCTCGGCCAGCCGGTCGTCATCGAGACTCATCCGGGCAACTCAAGCATGACGGCGGCCGAACTGGTCGCGCGCGCCCCCGCCGACGGCTACACCTTGTTCATGGCGACGGTCGCCAACACGCTCAATCCGATCACGACTCACTCTTCTTTCGATCTCGGCAAGGACATGGCGCCGGTCGCGCTGCTCGGCGTCGTGCCCAATGTGCTGGTCGCGCATCCCTCGGTGCCGGCAAACAATCTGAAAGAGCTGGTCGCTCTCGCAAAGAGCAAACCGGACAGCTTGACCTTCGGCTCGTCCGGCGCCGGCACCGCGAGCCATTTGGCTGCGGAGATTTTCAATCAGAGGGTCGGCACCAGGATTGTCATCGTGCCCTATCAGGGCGGCAGCAATCAGGCGGTGACCGATTTGCTGACCGGCCGCATCACCCTGATGTTCAACGTCGCGGCGACGCTTGCGCCGCATGTCGCCGCGGGTGAGCTGAAAGCCTTGGCGGTGGCGCAGGCGAAGCGGGCGGCGATGATGCCGAACGTGCCCACGCTGGCGGAAGCCGGCATGGCCGGCTACGACGCCGGCATCTGGATCGGGCTGTTGGCGCCGGCCGGCACGCCCGCTTCCGTCATCGCGAAGCTTTCAGCCGCGGCGAACGACGGTCTCAAGGCTGAGGCCGTGCAGAGCGCGCTCAAGCAGCAGGGCGTCGATCCGCTCGGCGGCACGCCGCAGGAATTCGCCGATTTCATCCGCGTCGATATCGACAAATGGACCGCGGCAGTCACCGCGGAAGGCGGGCGCAACTAATTGCGCGCGGAACCGCCTTAGGTGCTATCGTGCCTGGATTGTCAATAAAGCAGTGTCGTCTGACTGAGGGCCAGCGCGTGTGATCGGCAACCCGCTCGAAGAAAGCCATGCGCAGTTGCAGCAAGCCACGCAGTTCTTGCAGCAGCGCCGGTACGAACAAGCGCGGGCAATCTGCGAAACGCTGCTGCGGCGCTATCCGAATTATGTCGGCGCGCTGCACACGCTGGGGCTCATCTTCAGCGCGCAGAACCAGAACGAGCATGCGCTCGACTGCCTGGTGCGAGCTTTGATGCTGAGCCCGCGCAACAAGCCCGTCGCCACGGCGCTGGCTGAAATTTATCTGCGGCTCGGCGCCAATGAAATGGCGGCGCAGGTGCTCGAACGGACCAGGCCGATAAAGCCGCAAGACGCCGACGCTTTGCTGATGCTCGGCGACATCTATCAGGAAGACTGCGAATACGAGTTAGCCCGCGAAACCTATCTTGAGGCGCTCGCGGTCAATCCCGATCTTGTCCCGGCCGCCATCGGGCTTGGCTGGTGTTACAGCCATCTGGGCGATTACGGCGAGGCGGCGCGGGTTTTCGAGGGTCTTATCCAGCGCGGCGTGCGCATCATTGAACCTGTCCGCGCTCTGACAACGCTGCCGCGTCAGGTCGTCAATATCGATTTGCTGGCGCAGCTAGATCGGGTGGTCAAAGAACCCGGCGAAGACGCGGCGGAGTTTGAAAACTCCGTGGAATTTTTTCGCGCGATTGCACTCGATCGGGCGGGCCGCTATGCCGAAGCCTGGGACCATTTCACACGGGCAAATCGACAGGTCTTCGGCACCATGCGGGATCGGCTCGATCAAATCGGCGAACGCTGGCACCGAAGTCTAAGCATCCTGCGGGCCAAGCCGGTCAAGACCGACGTTTCCGACATTCCGGGGCAGCCGATTTCACTTTTCATTCTGGGTCCATCGCGGTGCGGCAAGACCACCATGGAGCAACTTGTAGCGACTCTGGACGGAGTCAAACGCGGCCACGAGGGTCCGGCGGTGAAGAACGCCGTGCTGCGGACGTTTCAGGCTTCCTCTCTCCTTGGCACCGATTCGCTCGAACTTCTGCCGCCGCACCTCTACCGGCTCTGCCGCGAGCATTACTTTGAGGAACTCGCGCGCCGGGCACCATCGGCTAGAGTCGTTACCAATACCAATCCCGCCTACATTCACGTCGCCGCGTTCATGGTGGAAATAATCAAGAACGTCCGATTCCTGTTCGTGAAGCGGAACGTCGAAGACAATGTTTTGCGGATCTACATGGCAAGATATCGCAGTGGAAACGCCTACGCGTACGATCTCAGGGCCGCTCGCGACCAAGTTCTTCGCTACAATGAAATGATCGATCTGATGGCGGAAAAGTTCTCCGACATTGTTCGCGTCATCGCCTACGAGGACATGGTGCTGCGCCCGGACGTGGCGCGATCCTTGGCGGCCGAATTGTGCGGGCTCGATTCATCTGGTGACCCGCTACCGACGATCAGCGACGACTCCGGATGCGCGAGGCCATACCGGCATTTCATGGAGATCGAGGCGGGCGCGACGCAGCAACCGGCCGGCATCGGGAGAAAAATTTCGCTTCCCTGACCTAAGACGGCAAGTAGCCAAACCGCGCCATTTGCTCGCGATGATCCTTGACGATCCGGTCCACTTGCGCCGGCGTCAGGATTTCCTTCCATTGTCCCGAGCGGCCTTCGCGAAAAAAGCGTTCGGCTTTCTCGGATTTCTCCTGAAATCCGGTTCTCTCCTCCTGGTCCCTGAGTTTCGCAAAGGACGACCGCTCGATGGCCAGGTCGATTTGCGTCGGCGTTGCGTCGAGCAGGAGATGGCGCGCGAGACCGCCGAAGGTCTTTTGCGGGTCGCTCAGCATGTCCTCATAACGCATCACATAGATCGCGTGATGCGGCTTGCGGGTCCAGCTTTCGACATGCTGGCTCCATGAGCCCCAGATTTCGTAAACCCGCTTGTCGTTGATCGGCGTCGTCACATCCCAAGTCCCCATCGTCGTGATCGCTTCGTCAATGGTTACGCCGAGATGATGCGAGAGCGAGATTGAAACATCGAGCGGATTGCGGACGATGTAGATCGCGCCGGAAGTGACCGCAAAATTGATGATCGGCCGGCCATGGTCCAAGACAAGGCCGTTATGCGTCTTGACGAAGACGAGACCGTCATACGCGTCGGCAAGGGACCTTTGCACCTCGTGCCGCAACGCAGCGATTTCCTTGCGATGATTTTCCGTGGGCTTGAATCCAAGCAGGTCTTCGTACAGTGCGGTGAAATTTTCGCCCGCTGAGAACCGGCCGATGGAATTGACATCCAGTTCGGCGCTTTCCCCGGCCAGGATGGCGGCCAAGTTGGACAGGAAAGCCCTGGTCCAGGTGTTGCCGGATTTCGGATAGGAGGCGAGCCAGACCAGTCCGGTTTGAGACGCAGCCCTATGGTCGGGGGTAGCTTGCGTACTCATTGAATTCGCTTCGGTTTTAACGTCGGCCATCCGACGTTGCACGCGTAGGCGTTGCACGCGTATCCTTTATGCAACATCGTTTTACCAAATGACAAGCACACGCCTTTGTAGGTTGTAATAGCGCTTGGATGTTGTTTGATTGACGAACCGAGCCGCGATTCTGACTGGTATTGGGGGACGGCAGATGAAGGGGTCACGCCGAGTTCTTTTGGCTGGGGTGTCCAGTCTTGCGCTCGCGCTGGCGGCGCCTGCCGCAATGGGCGCCGATCTTTCCAAGCCGCTGCCAATGAAAGCTCCACCACCCGCTCCCGCGGTTGCACCGAGCCCGTGGACTTGGTGGATAGAAGGTGGTGGCCAAGCCACCATTGGCGACCCCTATGTTCCCGGGCTTTCGCCCGCCTTCGACGCTCGGCCGGCGCCATGGGGCTGGAATGTTGCCGGCGGCTTCGACTACCGGTTCAACGGCTATTGGCACGTCAGCGGCGATTTCCGCTTTGGCGCGAGCAAGCACTCGCTCCACAGCATTCAGAACGGATGCATTGGCTCAACATCCTGCAACACGCTGATGACCGGCTCCAACTCGGCGACCCGCAAGGAGTACAACTGGGTTGCGGATTTCATGGTCGGGCGCGACGTCGGGCTCGGTTTGGGCAATTCGCAAATCAAGGGTGGCCTGCGTGTCGCTCAAATCCGCGGAACCACCGACGGAAGCATCAGCTGGGTACCGACGGCTGCCGTTACGATCGGTCCCAGTGTCTATTCTCAGACCAACAAGTTCACCGGCGTCGGCCCTCGCGTCGCCCTTGAAGGTAATATGCCGATCGGCGGTGCGTGGTCGATCGACTATGAGGTTGGTTTCGCCGGTCTTTATGGGTGGCGGTCGACTAACCAGACTGCCTTTACTCCTCTCGATAATAGCGGATCCCCGTGCCACAGTGGCTGCCCCATAAACACCTCGACATCGAGCAACGGATTCGTGGCCAACCCGGACGCGATGGTCGGCATTGCCTATGCAATTTCCCCAACCACGAAAGTGGCACTCAATTATCGCGTCGATGCTTATTTCAATGCGTTCAGGGCGTTCGGTGCCGGGGGTCTTCCACCTCCCACGCTTGGTTCTC
This sequence comes from Hyphomicrobiaceae bacterium, assembly GCA_021324465.1. GTDB lineage: Bacteria > Pseudomonadota > Alphaproteobacteria > Rhizobiales > Xanthobacteraceae > BOG-931. Next base: position 38,265 of record JAJPJB010000104.1, on the reverse strand, counting down.
CGGCTGTCGCGAGCCCCGGCAGTCCGACCAACGTGAATCGGATCTACCACGGCCCGAGCCTAAGGTTGACGTCTCAGTTCTGATCGCGACCGCCAAATTGCGCAGCGTACTTCAACTCGCCTCGCGCAGCTTCACCGCGCCTTCCAGATCGACCGAGACCAGCTGCGACACGCCCTGCTCCGCCATGGTGACGCCGTAGAGGCGCGACATGCGCGCCATGGTGATCGGGTTATGTGTGATGATGATGAAGCGCGTATCGGTCGAGCGCGCCATCTCGTCGAGCAGGTCGCAGAAGCGTTCGACATTGTAGTCGTCGAGCGGCGCGTCCACCTCGTCGAGCACGCAGATCGGCGCCGGATTGGTCAGGAACACCGCGAAGATCAAGGCCAGCGCGGTGAGCGCCTGCTCGCCGCCCGAAAGCAGCGACAGCGTCGCCGGCTTCTTGCCCGGCGGCTTCGCCATGATTTCGAGGCCGGCTTCGAGCGGATCCTCGCTCTCGATCAGCTGCAATTCGGCAGTGCCGCCGCCGAACAGCTCGGTGAACAGCTTCTTGAAGTTCTCGTTGACGGTCTGGAACGAGGTAAGCAGGCGCTCGCGCGCCTCGTGATTGAGGCTGTGGATGCCTTGCCGCAGGCGCCGGATCGCTTCGATCAGATCGTCGCGCTCGGCCGTGAGCGTATCGTGCTGCTTCTCGACCTCCTGCAATTCCTGCTCGGCCAGCAAATTGACCGAGCCGAGCCGTTCCCGCTCGTTCTTGATGCGCTCGATCTTGGCCTCGACCTCGGCGATCGAGGGCAACGCCGCATCCGGCCTGAGCTCGGCAACTTCGGCGGCGGCGGACGGCGCGACCGCAAGCACCTCGTGAATTTCGTGCTCGATATCGGCGACGCGCCGCTTGGCGGCGTCATGGCGCTCTTCGCTGCGCGCGGCTTCGGCGCGCGCTTCGCCGACTGCTTCCAGCGCCAGCCGCGCCGCCTTGTCGGCTTCGCCGAGCGCGCTCTCGGCCTCGGCGAGCCGATCAGCGGCGGCACGGCGTTGCGCGGTCGCGGTCTCGATCTCGCCGATCAGCGCCCGGCGCCGGCTTTCGAATCGCTGCGGTGCATTTTCCAGGTCGGCGCGCTCGCTCACCGCTTCCTGATTGCGTTCGCCGATGATGCCGATCTGCGCCGCCGCATTGTCCTTGCGCTCAGTCCAGGCGCCGCGCTCGTCGGCGATCGCCTGCAGCCGCGTATTGGCGAGCTCGACCTCGCGCGTGACCGCCTGCGCTTCGACCCGCAGCTCGGCGCAGGCATTGCGCTCACTCGCGATCACTTCGTTGATGGCGGCAAGCTTTTCCTCAAGCTCGGCGGCCGGGGACAGCGCGGCGAGAGTGGCTTGCGCTTCGAGGCGCGCCGCAGCGGTCTCGTCGCGCGCGGCGGCGGTACGCTGGCGCGCTTCCTTGAGCGCGGAGAGGCGCGCCGCATTGCGGCTGATCTCGCGCTCCGCGGCGGCATGCTCCTCGCGCGCTACATCGGTCAGGCGCTGCGCCTCGCGCCAGCGCGCGCGCGCTTGCGTCTCGGCGGCCGCCGCAGCCGCGACGGCTGCCTGCGCTTCCTCGACCATGCGGCGCTTGGTCTCGACATCGGCGCGCGCCGCGGCAAGCTCGCCTTCAATAGCCGCGAGCCGGCCGCGTTCGGCAAGCCTTCGCGCCGCGCCGGTCGGCGCATGCGCCGCGGCGACAAAGCCGTCCCAGCGCCACAGGTCGCCTTCGCGCGAGACCAGCCGCTGACCGGGCTTGAGCAGGGCGGCCAGGCGCGATCCCTCGGCGCGCTCGACGACGCCGATCTGCGCCAGCCGCCGCGCGAGTTCCGCCGGCGCCTGCACATAATGCGAGAGCGCCGTGGCGCCCTGCGGCAGGCTCGGATCGGCTGGATCAGCCGCGGTCCCAGCCCAGCGCAGCGGCGCCGATTGATCGACCGGCGCGTCAAGATCGTCGCCTAAGGCGGCGCCAAGCGCCTTCTCAAAGCCCTCGCTCACGGTGAGCGCATCCATCACCGGCGGCCAGAGATTCTTGCTCTCGACCGCAAGCAGCTTGCGAATGGTCTTGGCTTCGGTCTCGAGCCGCTGCACGCCGCGCTCCGCGCTCGCCAGCGGCGCTCGCGCCGCGTCAATCTCTTCGCGTGCGCGCTTATGCGCCGCTTCGGCGGCATGCGCCGCTTGTTCGGCTTCGGCAAGCGCTGACTGCGCGTCGGAGAGCGCTGCCGCCAAGGCGGGCAAATCAGGGGCGCCGCTGTCGGCGGCGGCAAGACCCGCGTCAATATTGGCAAGCTCGGCCTCGAGCCTCGCCGCGCGCTGGTCGTGCTCGCTCACCGTCACCTGCAGCTGATTGCGCCGCGCGGTCAGGTCGGCAAGAGCCCCGGTCAATTCGGCAAAGGATTTTTCCGAGCCGGCAAGCGCAGCATCGGCCGCGGCGACCCGCCGATTGACCGCGGCGAGCCGCACATCGTTGTCCTGCGCCGCTTCCTTCAGTGCCGTCTCCTCGCGATCGAGCCGCGCCAGCGCCGCTTGGGCATCGGCGACGAGCGCCTTTTCGCGCTGCAGGTCGGAAGCATATTGCTCGATCCGCCGGTCGAGTTCGCCGATACGATCCTTGGCGCGCGCCTCTTCGCGCTCCAGCGTTTCGCGAGCGATCAACAGGCGCTGCAGCGCGGCTGCCGCCTTGGCCTCGGCCTCACGCAGCCCCGGCAGAACCGCCGACAGCTCGGCCTGCCGGGTCGAAGCCTGCAACTGCTCGCTGGTGCGCGCCGCGACCACGCGGACCGCGTCGTCCTTGGCGCGCCCGGTGTCGGCCACCTCGGCTCCCGCCGCAATCCAGCGCAAGTGGAACAGGAGCGCCTCGGTGCGCCGGATCTGGCCGGAAATGTTGCGGTAGCGCACCGCCTGCCGCGCCTGCGTTTTCAAGCCGGCGATTTGGCCCGCGAGCTGGCCGATAACGTCTTCGGCACGCGCCAGATTTTGCTCGGCGGCCTTGAGCCGCAGTTCCGCCTCGTGGCGCCGCGCATGCAGCCCGGCGATGCCTGCGGCCTCCTCCAGCACGCGCCGGCGCGCCTCCGGGCGTGCCTGAATGATCTCGCCGATGCGGCCTTGATGCACGAGCGCCGGCGAGCGCGAGCCGGTCGAAGCGTCGGCGAACAGCATCGCCACATCGCGGGCCCGCACCTCCTTGCCGTTGACGCGGAACGTGGAACCGTGTTCGCGCACGATGCGGCGTGACACTTCGAGCGTGTCGAAGTCGTTGAAGACGGCGGGTGCGTGTCGGTCGGCATTATCGATGGTGAGGGCGACTTCGGCGTGGTTGCGCGCCGGCCGGCCGGCATTGCCGGAGAAGATGACGTCGTCCATCTCGGCGGCGCGCATGGCCTTGTAGGAGGCCTCGCCCATCACCCAGCGCACCGCCTCGACCAGATTCGACTTGCCGCAGCCGTTCGGGCCGACGACCCCGGTCAGTCCGGGTTCGATATGAAAATCAGTCGGGTCGACGAAGGACTTGAATCCGATCAGGCGCAGCCGCGTCAGCTTCATATTACCAGCGGTTCCATTGCCCTCGCTGCGGCGGCCAAGGGACTGGGAATCACAACAGGCTCACGCCGAAAGCTTTTTTGCCGTCCGGCGTGGAAAGCGTGCCGCATCGGCGCGGAGAATGAATCGTCGGGACTCCGAGCGCAACCACGGGCGCCAAATTATCCAGACGTTCCAGGGTTCACGGAACGGGCCAAGGCCAGCCAAAGCCCGGTCCCCGGGCCAGCCCCAAGGCGAAAAACCCTTATCCTTCCTTGAGATAGGGGTCGATTTCCTTGGCCAATTGATCCATCGAAAGGTCGCCCACGAACTTTTTGCCGTTGATGAAGAAGGTCGGCGTCGAGTTCACGCCGAGCTTCTCGACGGCGTGGTCGCGCACCGCCTGGATGTCATCGAGCACCTTCTGATTCGCCAGGCAGGCATTGAAGCTATCCTCGGTGAAGCCGAACTGCTTGGCGATTTCCTTGAGCGGCGGCAACGGCTCCTTGACCACCCAGTCGGACTGTTTGGCGAACAGCGTTTCGACGATCGCCATGTATTTGTCCTTGTCGGCGCAGCGCGCCAGCATGAAGCCTGCCGCGGCCAACGCATCAAGCGGGAACGAGCGCAGGGTGAAGCGGACCTTGCCGGTATCGATATATTTCTTCTGCAGCTCCGGAAAGGTCGTCTCAGAAAAGTGTGCGCAATGGGGGCAGGTCATTGACGCATATTCGATTATCGTCACCGGCGCCTTGTCGGAGCCGAGCATGATGTCGGGCTCGGGACCGGGATTGGCGAGATCGGCGGCAGAGGGATTGTCATCCGCCTTGGCCGGGGTCAGCGAAGGGCGCGCGAAACCCGCGCCGGCAAGGGTGAAAAATGCAGCGGCTGAAAGCAATTGGCGGCGGCTCGGCGACAAGGTCGGCTCCCGATGTGATGGTCGCATTTCGTGCAGCAACAATGTGGCATTAGCACGAAGTGACGCCAAGGGTTTGCAAGCCCGATGCGGCAACACTGCGCTGCGACCTCAAGACCGCCTGATGGCCGCGCCAAGCCGGGCCAGGGCGTCTTTGAGATCCTTATCGCCAATGTCGGGCAGAGTTGCTGCGACCTCCGCCGCCGCCCCTGGATCAGCGGCGCGCTTGGCCTTGCCTCGGCTGCGCCGCACCGGCGCCTGGCGCAGCGCCAGCCGGGCAATCGCGCGCCAGCCGAGAAACTGATTGACGCGCTCGCAGATGATGCCGGCCTGATGCTGAATCTCGATCGCCGCCGGTCCCTCGACGCGCAGGATCAAGGTCCCCGGTTCGCTCTCCTCGCCCGCGGCCGGCCGCATCCACTGGATTTTCACTGGCTCGCTGACTGCAGCGATCTCGCCCCCGACAATGTCCGGCCAGCGCGTCACCAATTCCGCCGAGGCAAAGCCTTGGCGCCTAAAGCTCTCGCCGATGATTTTTCCGGCAAGGTCGCGCAGCGGCTTGGCAAACGAGCGAGCAGGCTTGTTCATGGCGCGGGGCTCTGTCATGTCCTTTGAGATAATGCCCTTTGACAAAATGGCCGCGAACGCCACCCTAGCAGCCAACATGCCGTCGCGACAGCGCCTGACGCGGCGCGCCGCGTTTCCTTCACCGCAACCCACCGACCTGCTCGCCTGGTACGACCGGCACCGGCGTGTGCTGCCGTGGCGCGCGCCCAAGGGCCAGCGTCCCGATCCCTATCGCGTCTGGCTGTCCGAGATCATGCTGCAACAGACCACAGTGAAGGCGGCTGCGCCGTATTACGCCAAGTTTCTGTCGCGTTGGCCCGATCTGGCGGCGCTTGCGGCGGCGCCGCTGGGCGAGATTCTGAAAGCCTGGGCCGGGCTCGGCTATTACGCGCGTGCGCGCAATCTCCACGCCTGCGCCCGCGCCGTGGTCGAGCGGCATGGGGGAATTTTTCCATCGACGGAAGCCGAGTTGCGCGCGCTTCCGGGCATCGGCGCCTATACTGCCGCCGCCATCGGCGCGATTGCCTTTGACGCGCCCACCACGCCGGTCGACGGCAACATCGAACGCGTCATCGCCCGGCTTTATGCGCTCGATGCGCCGCTGCCGGCCGCCAAGCCGGCGATCGCAAAACTGGCGCGTGCGCTGACACCGCCGCAGCGCAGCGGCGATTTCGCCCAGGCGCTGATGGATCTCGGCGCCACGGTGTGTTCGCCGAAAAATCCGGCCTGCGCGCTGTGTCCGTGGCATCGGAACTGTGCGGCGCGTGCGCGCGGCGATGCCGAGAGCTTTCCGCACCGCGCGCCAAAGCGTGAAGGCGCGCTGCGCCGCGGTGCGGCTTTCGTCGTCTGTCGGTCCGACGGCTTCGTGTTGGTGCGGACCCGTCCAAGCAAGGGCCTGCTCGGCGGCATGACGGAAGTCCCGACAACGCAATGGTCGAAAGATTTTGCGGAAGCGCGCGCGCTCGAACACGCCCCGCGCTTGGGCTCGGCGCGAGAAGCAACGGCTTGGCGCAAAATTCCCGGGCGCGTGCGCCACGTCTTCACGCATTTTCCGCTGGAGCTCAATGTCTACGTGGCCGAGATTGCGGCGCGCACGCCGGCACCGAATGGCGGGCGCTGGGTCAAAATCTCGGGCCTGCACGCCGAAGCGCTGCCGAGCCTGATGCGCAAAGTCTTGGCGCACGCGCTGCCGCAACAACGGGCGCCCCGCGCTGTGAAATATTTGAAACCGGGAAAGGAACTGACATGACAATCGAACGCCACGAAGCCGGCCCGCGCATGAGCAAAGCGGTGGTGCACGGCAACACGGTTTATCTCGCCGGCATTGTCGCCGATGCGCCAAAGGGCAAGAGCATCTCCGAGCAGACAAAGAATATCCTTGCGCAGATCGACGGCTTCCTCGCCAAGGCCGGAACCGACAAGAGCAAAATACTGTCCGCCAATATCTGGATCAGCGACATGGCGAACTTCGCCGACATGAATGCGGTGTGGGATGCCTGGGTGTCGCCCGGCAACACACCGGCGCGCGCCACCGTCGAAGCCAAGCTTGCTTCGCCGGATTACAAGGTCGAGATCATGGTGGTCGCGGCGAAATAGCCCGTCGGGCTCAGGCTGCGCCCATCTCCGCCGGCACCCGTGCGCGCAGTGCCACGACGTCCCGCTAAACGCCCATCTCGGTGCGGATTTGTGCGCGCAGCACATCAATCAGCATGAGGCCCTGCGGCGTTTCGATGTGCCAGAAGGTCCAGCCATTGCAGGCTTCAAGGCCTTGCGCCAGCGCGCCGATGCGGTGGATCGAGCCGACGGCCTCGCCCAGCGAGAGCGCGCCGTCGGCGCGCACCAGCGCGCGATGGCGTCGCTTGGCGTCGACCAGCTTGACGCCGGGCGTCACCAGGCCGCGCTCAATCAGGGCGGAAAACGGCACGCGCGGCGCCTCGCGTGCGGTCACGAATGACGCCAGCGCCTCGTGCGGCAGCGGCTCGACCGCGGCAATGCGTGCGCGCGCAGCCTGCGCATAGTCGGCGCTGCGCTCGATGCCGACAAAGCGGCGGCGCAGGCGGCGTGCCACGGCGCCGGTCGTGCCGCTGCCGGCAAACGGGTCGAGCACCAGATCGTCAGGGCGCGATGCGGCGAGGATCACCCGCGCCAGCAGGCTTTCCGGCTTCTGCGTCGGATGCAGCTTCTTGCCGTTGCGCCCTTTGAGCCGCTCCTCGCCGGTGCACAGCGGGAAGAGCCAATCGGAGCGCATCTGCACGTCGTCATTACCTGCCTTGAGCGCTTCGTAGTTGAACGTATAATTGCGCGTCGAGGCGTCGCGCGCGGCCCAGATCAGTGTCTCGTGCGCATTGGTGAAGCGGCGGCCGCGGAAATTCGGCATCGGATTGGATTTCCGCCACACGATGTCGTTGAGGATCCAGAAGCCCAGATCCTGCAAGATCGTGCCGACGCGGAAAATGTTGTGATACGAGCCGATGACCCACAGCGTGGCATTCGGTTTCATCACCCGCCGGCAGGCCATGAGCCAGGCGCGCGTGAAATCGTCATATGCGGAAAAGCTCGCGAATTTATCCCAGTCATCATCGACGGCATCGACCCGCGAATCGTCGGGGCGCTTGAGGTCGCCCTGGAGCTGCAAGTTGTACGGCGGGTCGGCGAAAACGAGATCGACGCAAGCCGCCGGCAGCTTGGTCATCTCGGCAACGCAATCGCCGACGATGATAGGCGCGGAATCTTGGCGCGCGGACTGCAGCGGCGCGGATTTTCGGGACTCAAAACTCACGCGGGGCGCCCTTGCGGACGCCCCGCGACGCGACACAACCATGACTCAGAACTCTGACTCAGGCGACGCGATCGGCGACGCGGGACCTTACAACCGACAAACCGGACTATGCCGCTTGAGGGTAAAAAATCGGCTAACCGAAAGGCAAGGCACTAGGCAATAAATGCCGAGAAACACTTGGTTAATCGCGCGGTCGCGAAGCATGATTGGACGCGGAAACGACGCGGCCGCAACGAGTTTCCACACGGGATCTGTGAAGGAGATGGGCACATGCGTTGGGATGATTTCCGCCGCTCGAGCAATGTCGAGGACGAGCGCGAAGCGAGTGCCGGAGGCGGCTTCGGCATGCCGGGCGGCGCCGGCGGGCTCGGCCTCGGCACGATCATCATTCTCGGCCTGATCGGCTGGGCGCTCGGCATCGATCCGAGCGTGCTGATCAACGGGGCGCAGATTCTCTCCGGCGGCGGCGCGCCGACGCAGCAAACCAGCCAGGGCCCGATCAACAGCGCGCAGGACTCGCAGACGGCGGATTTCGTCGCCGCCGTGCTGGGCGACACCGAAGACCGCTGGACTGAAATATTCCGGGCGAGCGGCCGCACCTATCATCCGCCGAAGCTGGTCCTGTTCTCGGGCATGATCCAGGGCGGCTGCGGGCTCGCGCGTTCGGCCATGGGCCCGTTCTATTGTCCGCGCGATCAGCAGGTCTATCTCGACACCTCGTTCTTCCGCGACATGCAGAGGAAATTTGGCGCCTGTTCCGATGACAAGGCCTGTCGCTTTTCGGAAGCCTATGTGATCGCCCACGAGGTCGGCCATCACGTGCAGGATGAGCTTGGTATTCTGCCGCGCGTCACCCAGGCGCAGCAGGCGGCTGCAAGCCAGGCCGAGGCCAATGCGCTGCAGGTACGGGTCGAATTGCAGGCCGACTGCCTCGCCGGGGTCTGGGCCAACCGCGCCCAGCAGAAGCACAAATTCCTCGATCCCGGCGACGTCGACCAGGCGCTGCAGACCGCCTCCGCCATCGGCGACGACCGCCTGCAGCGCCAGACCCAGGGCTATGTCGTGCCCGACGCCTTCACCCACGGCACCTCGGCGCAGCGCAAGCGCTGGTTCATGAACGGCTTCAATTCGGGGCAAATCTCCGCTTGCAACACCATGGCGGCGGACCGGTTGTGATGTAGGATAAGCCGCTCATGGCGAGCGGGTCGTGATGCGTAATTTGGGGTGGCCATGCCCGGTATTGACGAGAGCAAAAGCTTCGTGCCGCTGAAAATCGCGGTGCTGACGGTCTCCGACACGCGCACATTGAAAGACGACAAATCCGGTGCGCTGCTCGTGCAGCGCATCGTCGCGGCTGGGCATTTTGTGGCCGAACGCAGCCTCGTGGCCGACGACATCGAGGCTATACGCAGCCGCGTCAAAGCCTGGATCGCCGACCCTTTGATCGACGTGATCATCACCACCGGCGGCACCGGCTTCACCGGCCGCGACGTCACGCCCGAGGCGATCGAGCCGCTGTTCGAGAAGAAGATGGAAGCGTTCTCCGCGCTGTTTCTGGTGGTGAGCTTTCCGAAGATCGGCACCTCGGCGATTCAATCGCGCGCCACCGCCGGGGTCGCCAATGCGACCTATATTTTCTGTCTGCCCGGGTCGCCCGGCGCCTGCAGGGACGCCTGGGACGAGATCCTGGTGCATCAGCTCGATTATCGCTACGGCCCGTGCAATTTCGTCGAGATCATGCCGCGGCTCGACGAGCATCTGCGCCGGCCGAAGGCGAAAGGCGCGACGGTCTAACGCGCGGCGTCATTGCTGTGGCGCGTTCCTACAGCTCCATATCCCAGTGCTCGCTGACCACCGGCTGGCCAAAGCTGGTGCGCTTTTCGCTGCGTGTCAGCTTGAAGCCGGCTTTCTGATAAATGTGCCGTGCGGCTTTGAGCACGCTGTGTGTCCACAGCGTCATCTTTTTGTAGCCGGCCGCGCGGGCGAAGCGGACTGCCTCCTCGGTGAGCCGGGTGCCAAGACCCAGCCCGCGCGCTTTTGGCTCGACCAGAAGGAGCCGGAGCCGCGCGACCTCGTCGGAATCCTTGGCGACGAAGACGCAGCCGACTTTCTCGCCATCCATCTCGCCGATCCAGCAGCGCTCGCGCTCGGGATCGAAATTGTTGCAAAAATCGGCGACGATCTGCGCGCAGACCCCCTCGAACGGCTCGGTCCACTGATATTCCTGCGCATAGAGTTCGGCGTGACGTTGCACGATCCAGCCGAGGTCGCCGGGCAGCGGCGCGCGCAGCGTATAGCTGCGGCTTTGTTGTTTTGTTTTTTGTTGTTTTGTTTCATGGGCGCCGCCAAGGAGCGACTCGATGGTTTGCATCGCCGCGATCAGCCGCGTCTGCTCGGCCGGCTTCAGCCGGTCGAGCATCGCGCCGATGTCGCGTTGCGACAACGCGTCCAGCAACACAAAGGCCTTGCGGCCGCGCGCCGACAAAGCCACATGGCTTTGCCGCGCATCTTTGGCCGAGACCTTGCGCGCGACCAGGCCGCGCTTTTCGAAATTGCGCAGGAGCCGGCTCAAATAGCCGGCGTCGAGGTCGAGCGCGCGGCCGATCTCGCTTGCGGTCGGCGAGGTGCCGTTGGCAATCTCGTAAATCACGCGCGCTTCGCCAAGCGAATAGGGACTGTCGAGGAAATTCTTGCGCAGCACGCCGATCTGCCGCGTGTAGAAGCGGTTGAAGCGGCGCGCCGCGGCGACGCGTTCCGGGTCGGCCATGGGTTCAGCCTCGGCGAAATATTTGACTAAGTCAAGTATCTCCTCCGAGTGCAGCGCGAACGCTCCAAGCGGCGATCCGCCCCGATTCAGCGCGCGCAGAACGCGGTCGCGGCGAGCGTCACAATGCGCCGCCGGCCGACGCGGCGAAGGAATTCGGCTTCGGGATCGGCGGCCGACTCGGAATGGCCGCCAACTTCGTCATAGAGCGGCTTGGCGATCAGAAGGCCTTGTTCCGGCCGCGCCGACCCGAAGGCGCTGGCGAGGAGGGATAGCGCTTCCCGCAGCGCGCTCTGCGAGCCCGCCCCGCGGCGAAAGACGGCGGCCTTGCGGTGCGGCGGAGGCTGCTCGACAAAGCGCGCGGCGTTCTCGATCCATGGCGAGTAGAGCACCGTCCCCGGCTCGAGGAACATCAGCCATGGCGCGCGCGCCCTGTCTGCCGCAATCCTCAGCCTGCGGCCGCGCGGTCCTTCAAGCGCAAGAAAATCGCAGCCGGCAACATCGGCGACCACACCGGTCTCATCCTGCGAGCCGCCGTCGGCAATGAGCACTTCGGCGATCAGGCCGGCGGTGGCGCCCGCGACCAGTGCGCAGAGCGTCGGCACCAGCGCGTGCTCGGAATTGCGCGTTGCAATTATGACGCTCAGCATTTTGCGCCGTCAGACCGGCAGCCCTTTTCAAGTGGAGCGGTTTCGGCTCGCTCAATACGGCTTCGCGGTATCGGCTCCAAGACCAGTTTGTGGTCAGGGTCGATTTTGTTCTTGTTTTGTTCGACAAGCTGCGCTATTGATAGCCGCGATTTGCAAGCCGAGACGCCAATGTCCGCAGTCGGTTTCGCATGACCAGAACATCCGCTTTGAAGCGCCCGCCGGCATCGCTGCCCTCCGCGCCGGCGGGCGAACCGGGAGCGGCGGTCGATCGCGAACGGCGGCGCGGCCGCGGCACGGCCTCGAACGCGTCCGGCCGTTATGAGCCGCTATCCCGCATCGCCTTCGACGACGGATGGCGGGGCTTGGAAGATCTGCCGCCGTTCAAGACCACCGTGACTGTCGACGCCACGCGCAAGATCATCACCCGCAACGACTCCCCGGACATCTCCTTCGATCGCTCGATCAATCCCTATCGCGGCTGCGAGCACGGCTGCGTCTACTGCTTCGCCCGGCCGACCCATGCCTATCTCGGCCTTTCGCCCGGGCTCGACTTCGAGACCAAATTGTTTATGAAGCCGAACGCGCCGGAACTGCTGGAGCGGGAGTTGGCGGCGCCGGGCTATGTGCCGAAGATCATCGCCATCGGCACCAACACCGACCCGTATCAGCCAATCGAGCGTCGCTATGGCATCATGCGGCGCATCCTCGAAGTTTTGGAGAGCGCCGGCCATCCGGTCGGCATCGTGACCAAGTCGGCATTGGTGTTGCGCGATCTCGATATTCTCACCCGCATGGCCAAACGCGATCTGGTCAAAGTGGCGATCTCGGTGACGACGCTTGATCCGAAATTGGCGCGCACCATGGAGCCGCGCGCTTCGACGCCGTCGCGCCGGCTCGACGCGCTCAAGCAATTGGCCGGCGCCGGCGTGCCGAGCTCGGCCATGGTGGCGCCGATCATTCCGGCGCTCAACGATGCCGAGATCGAGCGCATTCTCGAAGCCGTGGCCGAAGCCGGCGTGCGCCATGCGGGCTATGTGCTGTTGCGGCTGCCGCTCGAATTGCGGGATCTGTTCCGCGAATGGCTGATCGAGAATTTTCCCGACCGCTATCGCCATGTGATCAAGCTCATTCGCGAGACGCGCGGCGGCAAGGATTACGATTCGACCTTTGGCAAGCGCATGACCGGCTCGGGCCCGATCGCCTGGATGATTGGGCGGCGCTTCGAAGTGGCCTGCGAGCGGCTCGGCTTCAACAAAACCAGCGTGCGGACGACGACTGAGCATTTTCAGCGTCCGCGGCCGGCGGCGCAGCAGTTGGATTTGTTCTGATTGAACGCAGCTGGGCTAAGGGAAGCCAAACGCGCCACGTGTTCTGCCGCGCTCGGATTTCGCTCCGCGCGACCTGGGGCCGCATCTGACATCGGCTCTTTGACGCTGGCCTCGATCAGCCGCCGATTGACCGTGCAGCTTGTGGGAAATCCGGCCATCATCGCAATCTGCATCATGACAGCACGTGAGCCGGGTCGGCATTCGATTAAACCCGCTGTCGATTGCCGCTGCCTTCGCTCAACGTGCGGCAACGTGGCCGCGGCGGGGCCAGTGTTCCAGGTCGCGGGAGGAGCAAAATCATCCCCCGCAATGCCGGCCGCTTGATCATGCGCGTTGCGGAGAGAGCTCCGCGCGAGCATGATACCGGCATGAGTCGCAATGGAACCACAAGCGCGCGCCTGCCCCTCGACGAAGAGATTCCGCGTCCTACATTTCGCCGCGAGCGCTCGGCGCTTAAGCGCGGTCTATGGCCGGTTGCCGGCTGCGACGAAGCGGGGCGCGGACCGCTCGCCGGTCCGGTAGTCGCCGCGGCCGTTATTCTCGATCCGGACAACGTGCCGCGCGGGCTTGATGATTCCAAGCGGCTGACGCCGGAACGGCGCGAACTGCTGTACGAGCGCATCTGTGCCCGGGCGCAGGTTGCGGTGGCGATGGCGCCGCCGGCGCGCATCGATCGCGACAATATTTTGCGCGCTTCGCTGTGGGCGCTGGCGCGCGCCGTCGCAGCGCTGCCGGTCAAGCCGCGCCTGGTCCTTGTCGACGGGCGCGACCGCATCGATGTCGGCTGCGACTGCGAGGCGGTCATCGGCGGCGACGGCCTCGTGGCCTCGATCGCCGCCGCCTCCATCGTCGCCAAGGTCACGCGCGACCGGCTGATGACCTGCCTCGGCTCCGCCCATCCCGGCTACGGCTTCGAGCGGCACAGGGGCTACAGCGTGCCCGAACATTTCGCTGCGCTGGAACGGCTCGGGCCGACTATTCACCACCGGCGCTCGTTTATGCCGGTAGCGATCGCGCTGGGATTGACGCCCGAGAAGGCGGACGACGCCATTTCGAGCGTATTGCCACTCTAGCTCCGCCGCCGTATAGGGCAGGCATTGTCGCGCGGGTCCTTTGCGCCCGTTATCTGTCGATGCTGCGCCTTGGCCTGGCGATCCTTTCGCGGATGCTTTTTGTCCCCCTTTATATCGAAGCGATCCGCGCACGGCCGCTTCTCTTGTTTTGGGCCGCGGCGCTGGCGCAGGCGGCGATTTGGATCGCGGTGCCGATGCTGTTCTATTCGGCTCCGCCCGGCGATTTGGCCCAACTGCTCGCCGTCGGTCATGAATTTCGCTTTGACGCCGGCGTGGGGCCGCCGCTCGCCTATTGGCTCGCCGAGATCGCCTTTCGCATAGCCGGTCTGTTTGGCGTCTACACGCTTGCGCAAATCTGCGTAGTCGCGACCTATTGGTGCGTCTTTGCGCTGGGGTGCGCAATCGTCGGGCCGGCGCATGCGGTGATGGCGGTACTGCTGATGGTCGGTATCACACTGATCACGGTCCCGTCGCCGGACTTCGGTCCGCCGATCCTAAGCATGGCGCTGTGGGCCATTGCGCTATTGCAATATTGGCGGGCTCTTGCGCTGCGCCAACAGAGATCCTGGTACATGCTTGCCGCTGCCGCGGCGCTGTTGCTGCTGTCGAGCAGCGCCGCCCTGATTTTGGTCGGCGTGCTCGGCGTCTTTACTGCGGCGACGGCGCTGCGCCGCATCGCGTTCGAGGCGCCGCAACCGTGGATCGCCGCGCTCATTCTCGTGCCGTTCCTGTTTCTGCATCTGCTCTGGCTGCAAGGCATGAGCGCTTCCGGCGCGGCCGACATGCTGACGCCGCTCCTGGAGCGGCTGCGCGAAGCGCCGAGCGCCGGAGAAAATACAGCGGCCTGGCTGCGGCTTCTTGGCGCGCTGGGGTTCGCCCATGCCGGGCTTTTCATCCTTGTCGTGCTGGCGGCGGGCTGGCCGCGCGTGCGCGCAAGCCCGGCGCCGGCGCTGATCCGCGGCGGACTGGATCCGCTCGCGGCGCGCTATGTCAAGGTCTTGGCGCTGGTGCCGATGCTGGTGACGACGATCAGCGCGGTCATCGCCGGTCAAACTTTACCGATCGGCGGAGCCGCGCCGCTTGTGGTGCTTTCCGGTCTCGGCGCCGTAATGGCTGCCGGAGACAGCATCGAGCTTTATCATCAGCGCATTCTCGGCTTCGCCTGGACCGGGCTGCTGATCGTGCCGGCTTTGTTTGTCCCGCTGCTGCTCGTGGCCCTGCCGTGGACCGTCGGCACCGATCTGAGAGTGGCGCAGCCGGCGAATGCGATGGGTGAATTCTTTGCCGAAAGTTTCGAGCGCCGCACCGGCCAAAAGCTTGCGATCGTCACCGGCGATCCGCGCAGCGCCGCGCTGATCGCCGTGGCGGCACCGAGCCGCCCCAGCGTTTTTTTCGATGCTGATCCGTCGCGGTCGCCTTGGATTACCGCCGATGACATCCGCCGGCAGGGGGCCGTCGTGGTCTGGCCGGCGACGGAGACCTCGCCAGGACCGCCGTCCGATATCAAGACCTACTTTCCCGATCTCGTTGCGGAAGTGCCGCGCACTTTCGACCGCCCGGTGCAGGGCCGCTTGCCGCCGTTGCGGATCGGCTGGGGCGTGATCAGGCCGGGCACGGTGACGCCGGCGACGCGCTAGAATACATCCCGATTCGATCGAAACGGATGCACGTTCCTGTCGAAAAAAACGGTCCCCGCATTTCTGCGACATGCGGTGGCGGCCTAATATCGGCGGCGCGTTGCAAGCTGAGGGGCGAGGAGGCCAGCATGACGAGTGCCGATAAGATTCACGGGCCTTCCGTTCTCGATCGGGTTTTCGGATTGACTCAATCCGGCACGGACCTGCGCACGGAATTCGTCGCCGGCCTGACCACCTTCCTGACGATGGTCTATATCGTCTTTGTCAATCCGAACATTCTCGGCAATGCCGGCATGGACAAGGGCGCGGTCTTCGTTGCGACCTGCGTTGCCGCGGCGGCGTCGACGTTGGTAATGGGCCTCTACGCCAACTACCCCATCGCGCTTGCGCCCGGCATGGGGCTCAACGCCTTCTTTGCCTTCACCGTGGTGCTCGCGATGAAGTTCACCTGGCAGCAGGCGCTCGCGGCGGTTTTCTGTTCCGGTGTAATTTTCTTTTTCATTTCGGTCTTTCGCGTCCGCGAATACATCATCAACGCGATTCCGAGGAATCTGAAGCTGGCAATCTCGGCGGGCGTCGGCCTGTTTCTCGGCATCATTGCCCTTGAAGAATCCAAGATTGTCGTTGCAAGCCCGGCAACGCTGGTCACGCTCGGCGATTTGCGCGAGCCGATGCCTCTTCTCTGCCTGCTTGGCCTTGTCATTGTTACCGCGCTGAACTACCGCAAAATCATCGGCGGCACCTTGCTCGGTATTCTCGCCGTTACGCTGATCGGCATTCCGCTCGGGCTGGCGACGTTCTCCGGCATCGCCGCGCTGCCGCCCTCGCTCAGGCCGACTTTGCTGCAGCTCGACTTCTCGCGTGCGACGGACCTGTCGTTCCTTATCGTCGTGTTCAGCTTCCTATTCGTCGACGTCTTCGACAATGCCGGCACACTGATCGGCGTTACGCATCGCGCCGGTCTGGAGGACGCCGACGGCAACCTGACGCGCATGCGGCAGGCGCTGATCGCCGACAGTTTCGCCGCCATGTTCGGTTCGCTGATCGGCACCTCGACGACGACCAGCTATATCGAAAGCGCCGCCGGCGTTGCCGCCGGCGGGCGCACCGGGCTTACTGCCGTCTTCGTCGCGCTGTTGTTTCTGGCGGCTCTGTTCTTTGCACCGCTCGCCGGCATGGTGCCGGCCTACGCATCCTCGGCCGCGCTGCTCTATGTGGCTTGCGTGATGGCGTGCGGGCTCGCCGAGATCGAATGGGACGACATAACTGAGGCTGCACCGGCGGTCGTCGCGGCGATCAGCATGCCGCTGACCTATTCCATCGCGACCGGGATCGGCCTTGGCTTTATCACTTACGCGCTGGCCAAGCTCATTGCCGGCAAATTCACCGACGCTAAGCCCGCAGTGCTGGTGCTTGCCGCGATCTTTGCCGTCAAGTTCGCCGTAGGCTGACGGGCTAAGCGCCTGCTGCCAGCGCGTGTTTCAGTGCCAGAAAATCGCGCCACGCGAACCGTTTTTGCAACGGGCTGCGCAACAGGAACGCCGGATGGAAGGTGGCCAACGCCTTGATCTGGCGCGTGCCGGTATCGTAGGGGAACCAGCGGCCGCGTGCGCGCGTGATTCCTTCCTTGATGCCAAGCAGCGTCTGCATCGCGGGTCCGCCCAGGCACACCAGAATATCGGGATCGGCGAGCTCGATCTGACGGCGGATGAAGGGCAGGCAGATCGCAGTTTCCTGCGGCGTCGGCGTCCGGTTGCCCGGCGGCCGCCACGGCACCACGTTCGCGATATAGGCGCTTGTGCGATCCAGCCCGATCGCGCCCATCATCCGATCGAGCAGCTTGCCGGAGCGGCCGACGAACGGCCTTCCGGAAATATCCTCCTCATAGCCGGGTGCCTCGCCGACGAACATGACGCGGCCTTGCGGATTGCCGTCGGCAAAGACGAGTTGGGTCGCCGTGACGCGCAGCGCACAGCCCTCGAAATTGGCAAGCAGCGCGCGCAATTCGTCGAGCGTGGCGGCGCGCTGCGCGGCTTCGCGGGCCGCCATGACCGCAGCCTCGGGCGGGGGCGGGGCGGCGGGGACGTGGAACGGCGCCCTTGCTTCAGATAATCCTGCCGCGGACCGGTTGCCGGGCGAGGGTGGTGTCTCGTTCCTGGCGGGCGATATTGGCGCGGGATGAGATGTGCGCGGCTGCGGCGCCTCGTCCGCCATGCGATCGACCGGTTGTTCGCCAAGCAGCGCATCCGCTCCAGCGTCGAGGTAGAAGGCGATCAATTCGCGCGCTTGTTTGTGATCGAGGGGGGGCATAAGCCAAGCGTTCATAGGCCAAGCATTGATGCGGAAACTTGCATCGCGCCGCAAGTGGGTGCAGGCCAGGGATAGATTGCCAGCGCGGAGATTTCATGAACAATCCAGCAAACGCGACCGGGATACGGAGCAGGTCATGAGCACGACGGAACTGCCGGCCCGGGAGGCGATGGAATTCGACATTGTCGTTGTCGGCGCCGGGCCCGCGGGTCTCTCCGCGGCGATTCGGCTCAAGCAGCTTGCGCCCGATGCGTCCGTGGTCGTGGTCGAAAAGGGTTCCGAGGTCGGCGCCCATATTCTTTCCGGCGCGGTAATTGATCCGATCGGGCTCGACAGCCTCATTCCGGAATGGCGCAAGGAAGACACGCCGATCAAAACGCAGGTCACGTCCGACCGCTTCTATGTGCTCGGCGCTTCAGGCGCGCTGCGTCTTCCTGTGTTTTTGATGCCGCCGCTGATGAGCAATCACGGCAATTACATCGTTTCGCTTGGCGAGGTCTGTCGCTATCTGGCGCGCAAAGCGGAAGCGCTCGGCGTCGAAATCTATCCGGGCTTCGCTGCCTCGGAAGTGCTGTTCGAAAACGATGTCGTCGTCGGCGTCGCCACCGGCGACATGGGCATTGGTAAGGACGGCCGCCACAAAGCGGGTTTCGCCCGCGGCATGGAGCTGCGCGGCAAATATACCCTGTTGGCCGAGGGCGCACGCGGCAGCCTGTCGAAAGTGCTGATCGAACGTTACGCCCTGGGGCAGGGTCGTGAGCCACAAAAATTCGGCATCGGGCTCAAAGAGCTGTGGCAGGTGGCGCCGGAAAAACATCAGCGCGGGCTGGTGCAGCACACGCTTGGCTGGCCGCTGACGAACAGCACCGGCGGCGGCTCGTTCCTCTATCATTTTGATGACAATCTGGTCGCGGTCGGCTTTGTCGTCCATCTCAATTACCGCAATCCCTATCTTTCACCGTTCGACGAATTCCAACGCTTCAAAACTCATCCGCTGATCCGCAACACGTTCGATGGCGGCAAACGCATCTGCTACGGCGCGCGCGCCATTACCGAGGGCGGCTACCAATCGGTGCCGAAACTTGTCTTTCCCGGCGGCGCGCTGGTCGGCTGTGCCGCAGGCTTTGTCAACGTGCCGCGCATCAAGGGCAGTCACAATGCCATGCTGTCCGGCATGCTCGCCGCCGAGCATGCCGCCGCGGCCCTTAAGCAAGGCCGCGCCCACGACGAACTGTGGAGCTACGAAGCGGCCTGGCGCGCCTCGGCGGTCGGACGCGACCTTTGGAAGGTCCGCAACGCCAAGCCGCTGTGGTCCAAGCTCGGCACGTTTGCCGGCATTGCGCTCGGCGGCTTGGATATGTGGACCAACACGCTCGGCTTTTCATTGTTCGGCACGCTCAAGCACGGCAAGCCGGATTTCGCGACACTCAAACCCGCCGCCCAATGCAAGCGCATTACTTATCAAAAGCCCGACGGCAAGCTCACTTTCGACCGGCTGTCATCGGTCTATTTGTCCAACACGAATCATGAGGAAGATCAGCCCGTGCATCTTTTGGTGCGCGACATGGGCTTGCAGAGATCGTCCGAGCACGATGTCTATGCCGGACCATCGGCCCGCTATTGCCCGGCCGCGGTCTATGAGTGGGTAGAGGAGGGCGGCCAGCCGCGCTTTGTTATCAATGCGCAGAACTGCGTGCACTGTAAAACCTGCGACATAAAGGACCCGAACCAGAACATCACCTGGGTGGCACCGGAAGGCGGCGGCGGGCCGAACTATCCGAACATGTGACGCACGCGGCTGCCGCGATTTCGCCGCCGTTGCGGCATAGACAGCAGCGTCGCGCGGGAAACGCGACGGGACGAGGCCGGGTCGGCATGCTTGCGGCGGCACGGCAAAAAGGTCATTCTCGCGCATTCAAACACTCGGCGCTGTTGAGGATTCGCCGGCCTGCTTGCTGCCGGCCCCATTTGCCAACGGAGATGTCGTGACCTATTCGCTGCTGCCCCGGCATGCCGCCATTCTTGGCGCAGCCATCGCCTTCAGCCTGCCGGCCTTCCTTGCCGCCCAAGCTGCAACGCAGACGCCGGCGATCGAGGAACTGTCGCCGTCGAATGCCGCCGGCAGCTATCTGGCCGCGCGCCATGCCGGCGCCGAGCGCGACGCGGCCGCAGCCGCCGCCTATTACATGGACGTGCTGAAGCTCGATCCGAAGAATCCAGACCTCTTGAGCCGCACCTTCCTGTCGGTGCTGACCGACGGCAATGTCGAGCAGGCGAGCAAATTTGCCGAGCGGGTGCTCGAGGTCGATCGCAGCGACAAAATCGCGCGCCTGGTGATCGGTATCCGCGAGCTCAAGCTGAAGCATTTCGCCGCCGCGCGGCAGAATTTCGCCCAGTCGGTGCGCGGACCGGTGACCGATCTTGCGGCAACCTTGCTGACGGCATGGGCGCAGGCCGGCGCGGGCGACGCGCGCGGCGCCGTCGAGGCCATGGACAAACTGTCCGGGCCGGATTGGTACGGCATCTTCAAGGATCTACATGCCGGGCTGATCCTCGATCTTGCCGGCGACAAGAAAGGCGCGGCCAAGCGCTACGAGAGCGCCTACAAGGCCGATTCCACGGCGCTGCGCACCGTGCAGGCCTATGGCCGCTTTCTGTCGCGCAACGGCAGCAAGGATGACGCGCTGAAAATCTATCAGAACTTCGCGAAGGTGCTGCCCGACCATCCTTTGATCAACGAAGAGATGAAGGCGATCGCTGACGGCCAGAAACTGCCGCCGCTCGTCGATTCGCCGCAGGCCGGCGCCGCCGAGGCGCTTTACGGGCTGGGCGCTTCGATCGGCCGCCGCGGCGGCGAGGACTTGGCGCTGATCTATTTGCAGCTTGCGCTTTATCTGCAGCCCGCGCATTCCATGGCGCTGCTGTCGCTTGGCGATCTCTATGAGGAACTGAAAAAGCCGGACCTGGCGATCAAAGCCTATGAGCGGGTGCCGGCGAGTTCGCCGCTGTCGCGCAACGCCGAGATCCAGATGGCGGTCGACCTCGATGCGCTCGATCGCACCGAGGAAGCCAAAGAGCGGCTGCGGCACGTGATCGCGCAGCATCCCAAGGACACCGAGGCCATCATCGAGCTGGGCAATATCCAGCGTGCCCGCAAGGATTTCGCCAGCTGCGCCGATACCTACAGCAAGGCCATCGATACGATTGCCAAGCCGGAGAAGTCGAACTGGGTCGTGTTCTACTTCCGCGGCATCTGTTACGAGCGCTCGCATCAATGGCCGCTTGCCGAAGCCGACATGAAGAAAGCGCTGGAACTGTTCCCTGACCAGCCGCTGGTGCTCAATTATCTCGGCTATTCCTGGATCGACCAGGGCGTTCATCTCGAACAGGGCATGGACATGATCCGTCGCGCCGTCGAGCAGCGGCCGGACGACGGCTATATCGTCGACTCGCTGGGCTGGGCTTATTATCGCATCGGCAATTACGACGAGGCGGTGAAGAATCTCGAGCGCGCCGTCGAGCTCAAGCCCGAGGATCCGACCAT
Organism: Hyphomicrobiaceae bacterium; assembly: GCA_021324465.1. Classification (GTDB taxonomy): domain Bacteria; phylum Pseudomonadota; class Alphaproteobacteria; order Rhizobiales; family Xanthobacteraceae; genus BOG-931. The sequence continues at coordinate 17,160 of JAJPJB010000104.1, read as the reverse complement.
CAACGATCATCTCGGCGACGCCTATTGGCGGGTCGGCCGGACCCTGGAAGCGCACTTCCAGTGGTCGCATGCCAAGGACCTCAAGCCCGAGCCGGAAGACTTGCCGAAGATCGAGGCCAAACTGAAGGACGGGCTGCCGCCCGACACGTCGTCGGCAGCCGACGCGGGCAAGCCTGCCGCTCCGGCGGCAGAGGCCGACAAGTCGAATTCCGCGGCCGACGCTGAGAAGGCCAAGAAGCCCGGCAACGGCGGTTAAGCTTGCCTCGTCCGCTTGTCTCGAACGCGCCGGCGAAAGTGAATCTGACGCTGCGGGTGCTGTTGCGCCGCGCCGACGGCTATCACGAGCTGGAGAGCCTTGTCGCTTTTGCCGATTGCGGCGACCGGCTGAGCTTCACGCCGGGCGACAGGCTCGCGCTCACGCTGGGCGGCGCAACCGCGATGCAGGCGGGCAATGGCACTGACAATCTCGTGCTCAAGGCGGCGCGGGAACTCGCCACGCGGCTTCCCGCAGTGACGCTCGGCGCGTTCCACCTCGAGAAGAACCTGCCGGTTGCGGCCGGGCTTGGCGGCGGCTCGGCCGATGCGGCTGCCGCGCTACGGCTGATTGCGCGGGCGAACCGGCTCGCGCCCGACCATCCGCAGCTCTATGAGGCGGCGCGGGCCACCGGCGCCGATGTGCCGGTCTGCCTCGATCCGCGGCCGCGGCTGATGCGCGGCATCGGCGAGAAGCTTTCCGAGCCACTTGTGCTGCCGCCGCTGTCCGCCGTGCTGGTCAATCCGGGCGTCGCGCTGGCCACCAAATCCGTTTTTGCCGGCTGGTCGCCCGGCAACGCGACCGCACCCTTCGATCTCGCGGCCGTCGCGAAGCTTGAAAGCGCCGACCAATTGCTGGGTATTCTCAAGAACGAGCAGAACGATCTTGAACGGCCCGCCATCATGCTGCAGCCGGTAATTGCCGAAGTACTCACGACCTTGCGGGCCTTCGCCGGCTGCCAGATCGCGCGCATGTCGGGCTCGGGCGCCACATGCTTTGGCTTATTCTCCACCGCCGCTGAAGCGGAAACAGCGGCAAAAATTCTGCGTGCCAAAAATCCGAACTGGTGGGTGCAAGCCTGCGTGCTGGGGAGCGGAGCTTAAGAGCATTTTCCGCAAAAGTGGGTACCGGCTTTCTGCAAAAGAATGCGACAAAACAAAAACCCGGAGCGTTTTTCGATTCCATCGAATCGGAAAACACTTCGGCTCGTTTTCCGCCGCCGAGCCAACGGGTTCGAAATAACGCCGCTCAGTGCGTGCGTGCAATTCAGTGCGTGCGTGCAATACAGAAATCGACGGTCTCGACCAAAGCCGCCTTCATCGCTGAATCCGGAAACAGTGCCAGCGCGTCGCGGGCGATCGCGCCATAGTGACGCGCACGCCCGACCGTGTCCTCGAGCGCACGATGCCGCACCATGAGCCCGATGGCATGATCGAGATCGGCGTCTGTCGTTTCGCCACGCTCGAGCGTGCGCCGCCAGAACTCGCGCTCGGCATCGCTGCCGCGGCGGAAGGCGAGCACTACGGGCAGCGTGATCTTGCCCTCGCGAAAGTCGTCGCCGACATTCTTGCCGAGATGCGCCGCCGCACCGCCATAGTCGAGCACGTCATCAATCAGCTGAAAGGCGATGCCGAGATTCATGCCGAAGGAGCGGCTCGCCGCCTGTTCGGCCTTCTGCCGTGCCGTTAAAGCCGGTCCGACCTCACAGGCCGCGGCAAACAGCTCGGCGGTCTTGGCGCGAATGACCGCGATATATTCATCTTCCGTGGTCGCCGTGTTCTTGGCGGCGGCGAGCTGCATCACTTCGCCTTCGGCAATCACCGAGGCTGCCGAGGAGAGAATCTCCAGCGCCTTGAGGCTGCCGACCTCGACCATCATCTTGAACGCCTGACCGAGCAAAAAATCGCCGACCAGCACGCTCGCCTCGTTGCCCCACAGCATGCGTGCCGCGAGCCGGCCGCGCCGCAATTCGCTTTCGTCCACCACGTCGTCGTGCAGCAGCGTCGCGGTATGCATGAATTCGACGGCGGCGGCGAGCTTGATGTGGCCTTCGCCGGAATAGCCGGTGAGCCGTGCCAGCGCGAGTGTCAGCATCGGCCGCAGCCGCTTGCCGCCGGACGAGATGAGGTGGTTGGCGACTTCGGGAATCATCGTCACCTGGGAGCCGGTGCGCGCGATGATAGTCGCGTTGACGCGTTCCATGTCGGGTGCAAGCAACTCGACCAGAGGGTCGATTGAGGGCGCGCGCGGGTCTTCAAACGGGACGACAACTGCCACTTGAGTTTTCTCCAATATTCTTCTGTTCGAAATCCATCACATTACAGGACGCGGGAGCATAGAAACGCTATGGTGAGGCGGCAAGTGCATCGCAAATATGACGCCGCGCAGGCTGAATGTTCGCGCGTGCATCAGCGACAGCGACGTGCGGCATTCAGGCCACGTTATTCAAGTTCGCGAGCGGGGAGGGCAACGAGGAAAATGTCGAGCAACGATCTTGTCGCCGAACGCATGACGCAAAGCCGCCTTGATGTGGCGGTTCTGGTGCCCTGCTACAATGAGGAGCGCGCCATCGCCAAAGTGGTGGGCGATTTCCGCGCAGCGCTGCCCGGCGCGACCGTCTATGTTTATGACAACAACTCCAGTGATGGCACGGCCGCCGCGGCAAAGACCGCTGGCGCCGTGGTGCGGCGTGAGACCCATCAAGGCAAGGGCCATGTGGTGCGGCGCATGTTCAACGACATCGAAGCCGATGTCTACGTCCTGGTCGACGGCAACGCGACCTATGACGCGCCGAGCGCCGCCCCGATGATCGACAAGCTTGTCGAGGAGCGCCTCGACATGGTGGTCGCCACCCGCGTGGATCAGGACGAGGGCGCCTACCGGCTCGGCCACCGCACCGGCAATCGGCTGCTCACCGGCTTTGTCGCGCATATTTTCGGACGGGCCTTCACCGACATCCTCTCCGGCTATCGCGTGTTCTCGCGGCGCTTCGTAAAATCTTTTCCGATCCTCTCCGGCGGCTTCGAGATCGAGACCGAGTTGACTGTGCATGCACTCGAGCTCGAACTGCCGGTCTGCGAAGTCGCCACGCCCTATTATTCGCGCCCCGCCGGCTCCGCCTCGAAGCTCTCGACCTGGCAGGACTGCTTTCGCATTCTCTGGACCGTGCTCAAGCTCTATCGCGCCGAGCGGCCGCTGTCGCTGTTCGGCTCGCTGGGCCTTGCCTTCGCCATCATGGCGATCGGCCTCGCCATCCCGATCTTCATCACTTATGTGCAGGAAGGGCTGGTGCCGCGCCTGCCTACGGCGGTCCTCTCCACCGGACTGATGTTACTTGCTTTTCTGTCGCTCGCCGTGGGCCTTATCCTCGACACAGTGACGCGCGGGCGGCGCGAGGCTAAGCTGATCGCATATCTGGCGCTGCGCGCGCCGGGCGAGGAACGGCGGCGGATCTGACCATGCGCGAGCTCGTGCGGACGAACGATGCGGTGCTGATCACCGCGATCGAGGCGCTGCTCAATGGCGCGCGAATCGAGCACCTGGTGGTCGACCGCAATATCAGTGTGCTGGAAGGCTCGATCGGCATTTTCCCGCGCCGCATCCTGGTCAGCGAGGCGCAGGTAGCGCAGGCGCGAAAGCTGCTCGTGGAGGCCGGCTTCGGCCACGAACTGCGGCCTTACGTCGACTAGGACAAGCCGATTTGCCCGCTCCCAATCGAGGCATTACGGCTTCCTCTGAATTGTCGGAGCCATGGCGCCGCGAATGTCGACCGAGATGCCACCTGCAGACGCGGACGTCACCGAGGACGCCATCCTCGGCGGCAGGCTCGTGCTGCGTCAGCCGCGGCGCGGCCATCGCTTCGGCCATGATGCGATCCTGTTGGCCGCCGCAGTCGCCGCGCATTGCGGCGAGCGCGCGGTCGAGCTTGGCGCCGGCGTCGGTGCTGCCGGGCTTGCGCTCGCGCACCGCGTCGCCGGGCTTGATGTGACGCTCGTCGAGCTCGATCCGACTTTGGCCGCGCTCGCCTGCGATAATGCCAAGCACAATGGACTTGCTGATCGGGTACGCGTCGTTTGCCTGGACGTCACTGCGCCCGCCGATGCATTTGCGGCCGTCGGATTGGACGCCGCCGCGACCGATCATGTGCTGATGAATCCGCCGTTCAACCTGTCAAGGAATCCGTCGCCCGATCGCGGCCGGCGCTTGGCACATGACGCCGACGCGGCGACGCTCGTGCAGTGGCTCAGTGCAGCCGAGCGGCTTCTGCGCCCAGGAGGAGCGATAACCTTGATCTGGCGCGCGGACGGATTGGCCGACGTGCTTGCAGCGCTGGCGCCGGGCCTGGGCGCGACGAGCGTTCTGCCGATTCACGGCAAGCCGGATGCCTCCGCCATTCGCATCATTGCGAGCGCCCGCAAAGGCGGCGGCGGCGCGCTCACGCTGCGTCCTGGCTTGTTGCTTGCCGACGCCACGGGCAAGCCGACGGCGCAAGCCGAAGCCGTGCTGCGCGACGGCGCCGCTCTATCGCTCGCGCGGGCTTGAACGCGGGTTTTGAACGCGACCGCTCCGGTGCACGAAACGGATGCACGATACCGGCATAGACCGCGAGCTAGGCGGAATGTCAGTTTCAAAAATGAATGCGGCTATGGGAATGAATGTGGCTATGGGAATGCTGCCTGCTTTGAATTTGCTCAGACTTGCGCATTAGGCTGGCAGAGATTCAGGCGGCACCGCCGTGCGTTGCTTGGCCTCGATCCGAATCGGCCTGTAGGAAAGCCCGACAAATATGCTGATGAGCATCAGGAGGAAGTAGATTTTCACCATCTATTGGCCTCTGCCTTTTTTCTGCACATCAGCCTCAAGCAAGAAGCGTTCCAAACATTAAAAAACGGTTACTTGAGCGTTAAGGGGACCCGTCCTATTTGACGTTTTATGAGTGAGCCGGTGAGTGAGCCAGCAAGCGAACCAGCGCGGAACCCGGATCGGAATCCTTGGATCGGGGAACGCGTCCGCGACGCCGCCGACCACGCCCTTCGCGCGATGCTGCGGTTCGTTCCCCAGCGGTTTCGCCGCGACCGCCCGGTGGTGCCGGTGGTGCGCCTCACCGGAATCATTGGCTTCTCGACCCCGCTGCGCCCGGGTCTCACCCTCGCCGGCATCGCGCGCACGCTCGACCGCGCCTTCGCCATCAAGAATGCGCCGGCCGTCGCGCTATCCATCAATTCGCCGGGCGGTTCGCCGGTACAATCGCACCTGATCTTCCGCCGCATCCGCGAATTGGCCGCTGAGTACAAGCGCCATGTCATCGGCTTCGTCGAGGATGCCGGCGCCTCGGGCGGCTATATGATCGCGTGCGCCGCCGACGAGATCATCGCTGATCCGCATTCGATCGTCGGCTCGATCGGCGTGGTCGGCGGCTCCTTCGGCTTCGACAAGCTGATCGGCAAGATCGGCATCGAGCGGCGGCTCTATACATCGGGCGAGCACAAGGCGATGCTCGATCCGTTCCTGCCGGAAAATCCGGATGATGTCGAACGTTTGAAAACGCTGCAGCGCGGCATCCACGAGGACTTCATTGCGCTGGTGAAATCGCGACGCGGCGGCAAGCTCAATGGCCCGGAAAGCGACTTATTTTCCGGCGAATATTGGACCGGACGCCGGGCGCTGGAACTCGGGCTGATCGACGCCATTGGAGATTTGCGGACCGTGCTACGCGAACGATTTGGCGATAGGGTTGTTACTCCCCTGATCAGCGCCGAGCGCGGCTTGTTGGGCCGCCGCATTTACGGCGTCGGGCACAGCGCCATGGTCGGGATGCCGCTGCATGCGGGCTTCGGACTTCAAGGAGGTCTTGCTGAGGACCTGATCTCGGCGCTCGAGGCGCGTGCGATCTGGGCGCGTTTCGGGCTATAGTTCGCATCCAGTCGGGAGAACAGCAATGCCGCCGGTCATTGCTTTTGCGCTCGCGGCCATTGGAGCGGCCGCCGTGGTGCGCTGGTGCGCCAAGGAGGTGCAGCGCGTGAATGCCGAGCTCGAGAACGTGCGTGCCGGAGCCGGTGCCGAGCCGCTCGACCGCAACAACTTGCCGAAATTGAAGCCCGATCCAAAGACCGGCGAATACCGGCCGGGTTGAATTTTCTTCCGCTGATTCCCGCGGAAGCGGGAATCCAGAGGGCTCAGGCCGCAGAGATGGGTTCAGCTTCCGCGGGGACGAGCGGGGAGTGGAAGCTACTGCCCCGTATCCCTGATGTTGCGCTCCTTCACGACGCGGCCCCATTTTTCATATTCGGCCTTCATGAAGGCGCCAAAGCTCTCCGGCGTGCCCCCGACTGGCGTCGCGCCGGTCTGAACCAGCTTGTCGCGCGTGGCGGGATCGTTGAGTGCCGCGTTCACGGCGGCATTGATCTTCTCAATCGCCGTCCGCGGCGTCTTGGCCGGCGCCAAGAGGCCGTACCAGTTCGATGCATCGGTGTTGGGATAGCCCTGTTCGGCGAGCGTCGGCACGTCCGGCAGGATGGCGTCGCGTTTCTCGCCGGCGGCGCCGACGGCCACCAGATTGCCCGATTTGATCTGCGCGATCAGCACGGGAACGTCGGCCGAGAGCACTTCGACTTGGCCGGCCAGAAGGTCGGTGAGCGCCGGCGCGGCGCCGCGATAGGGCACGTGCAGGAATTGCACGCCGGCCGACGCATCAAGCAGTTCCTGCGCCAGATGCGGCGGCGAGCCGATTCCGGTGGAAGCGAACGGGATGGTGCCGGGCTTGGCTTTGGCGAGCGCGACGAGTTCTTTCGCGGTCTTGATGCCGGACTTCGGCGTCACCACCAGCACTTCGGTGACTTTGGTGACGAGCGCCACCGGCGCAAAGTCGCGGAGCGAATCGTAATGCAGATCGGCCATGATATGCGGCGACACCGTCACCGCCCCGGCCGTGGTCAGGAACAGCGTATAGCCGTCAGGATCGGATTTGGCGACGAATTCGCCGCCGAGCGTGCCGTTGGCGCCGGGCTTGTTGTCGATGATGACCGGCTGGCCGAGCACGGCCTTCATCTTCTCCGCGACGACGCGGCCGACGAAATCGGTCGGCCCGCCGGGCGGAAAAGCAATCACGATATGGATCGGTCGGCTCGGAAAATCGTCGGCCTGCGCCGGGCCTACCCCGCTCAGCGGCACGGCCGCGCAAATTGCCAGGCACGCGCGTGAAATCGCGCTCAGAATCTTCCGCACCGTTTCCCTCCCCATGGCCCGGACGGCGAAGCCCGCGCCCACCGGTACCGACGGCGCTTAGCCTAGGAGGCGCGCCGCCACAAGCCCCCGGACTTGACCTTGCCCGCGCCTTCCACCAACACACTCGCCGCGTGACTCAGGGCATGAACCAAGGCATGAGCCAAACCGTCGCCGATCTGCCGCCGCACATGCGCCCGGATCGCTCGTTCCAGGGGCTGATCCTGGCTTTGCAGCGCTATTGGGCGGATTGGGGCTGCGTCATTCTGCAGCCCTACGACATGGAGGTTGGCGCCGGCACATTTCATCCGGCGACGACCCTGCGCGCGCTCGGGCCGAAATCCTGGAACGCCGCCTATGTGCAGCCGTCGCGCCGGCCGAAGGACGGCCGCTATGGCGAGAACCCAAACCGGCTGCAGCACTATTATCAGTTTCAGGTGATCCTCAAGCCGTCGCCGGACGATCTGCAAGACCTCTACCTGAAATCGCTCTATGCCATCGGCATCGATCCGAAAATCCACGACATCCGCTTTGTCGAGGACGATGGGGAGAGCCCGACGCTCGGCGCCTGGGGGCTTGGCTGGGAATGCTGGTGCGACGGCATGGAAGTGTCGCAGTTCACCTATTTTCAGCAGGTCGCGGGCTTCGAATGCGCGCCGGTCGCCGGCGAGCTGACCTATGGGCTCGAGCGGCTCGCCATGTATGTGCAGGGCGTCGCGAATGTCTTCGAGCTCAACTTCAACGGCCGTGACGGCGTGCAGAAAGTGACCTATGGCGACGTCTTCTTGCAGGCGGAGCAGGAATATTCGCGACACAATTTTGAGGCCGCCGATACCGATATGCTGTTCGAGCAGTTCCGCATGGCGGAAGCCGCCTGCCGGAAATATCTGGAAGCCGGCTGGAGTAGCCGTGGCGGCAGCAATCGCGGCCGCCATTTGATGGCGCTGCCAGCCTACGATCAGTGCATCAAGGCAAGCCACGTCCTCAACCTGCTCGATGCACGCGGCGTGATCTCGGTCACCGAACGGCAGAGCTATATTTTGCGCGTGCGCGAATTAGCCAAAGCCTGCGGCGAAGCTTGGCTTGCCACCGAAGGCGGCAGAGGCGTGTGAGTGCGGGCAGCTCGACAGATCGAGGCGCAGGCCCGGGTGAGCGACGTGGTGCGTGAAATTGTGAGTGACATCAACGGAGGCGGAGGAGCAAATGAGCGAGATGCCTGAGATCGGGGGGCGCAGGCCGATTCCCGTTCAGCTTGAGGCCGGCAAGATCTATTGGTGGTGTGCCTGCGGGCGCTCCAAGTCGCAGCCGTTCTGCGACGGCTCCCACAAAGGCACAAGCTTCGCGCCGGTCGAATACAAGCCCGCCGTCGCCGAGGAAGCGTGGTTCTGCGCCTGCAAGCGCTCCGGCAAGAAGCCGATGTGCGACGGGAGTCATAAGGCCCTCTAGCCTTTTGCCCTCCGGACAAGAGGAGGGTGAGAGAAAGCGACCATGCCCGAACTGCTGCTCGAACTGTTCTCCGAGGAAATTCCGGCGCGCATGCAGGCGCGGGCGGCCGAGGATCTGCGGAGAGCTGTGACCGACCGGCTGGTTGATGCCGGCCTGGTCTATGAGGGCGCCAAGGCCTTTGTGACGCCGCGGCGGCTGACGCTCTCGGTGCACGGCGTCCCGGTGCGCCAGCCCGATCTGCGCGAGGAGAAGAAAGGCCCACGCGTCGGCGCGGCGGAGAATGCGATCGCCGGCTTCGTGAAGGCTGCGGGCTTGAGATCGATCAGCGAAGCCAGGGTACAGCCTGACCAAAAGGGCGATTTTTACATCGCGGTGATCGAGAGGCCGGGCCGCCCCGCGCTTGACGTCATTGCCGAGATACTGCCCGAGGTGATCAAAAGCTTTCCGTGGCCGAAATCGATGCGGTGGGGCGCGTCGTCGCGCCAGCCCGGCGCGCTCAACTGGGTGCGGCCGTTGCATTCGATCATCGCAACCTTCGGCCCGGAGACCGAGGAGCCGGATATCGTGCCGTTTGCGCTCGACGGCATCGCCGCCGGCAATCAGACGCGCGGTCATCGCTTTCTCGCGCCGCAGCCGTTCACGGTGCGCCGGTTTGCCGACTATCAGCACAAGCTCGATCACGCCAAGGTCGTGCTGGATCGAGGGCGACGCAAAAGCATCATTCTCACCGAAGCCAAGCAGCTCGCCTTCGCGCAAGGGCTCGAACTGATCGAAGACGAGGGCCTGCTCGACGAGGTCGCCGGCCTGGTCGAATGGCCGGTGGTGCTGATGGGTTCCTTCGACGCGCAATTCCTGCGCATTCCGGACGAGGTGATCCGCGCCACCATCCGCAACAATCAAAAATGCTTCGTGCTGCGCGACGGCCCGCACGCGAAATTGGTGAACAAGTTTTTGCTCGTCTCCAACCTTGAAGCCGAGGACGGCGGCAAAGCCATCATCGCCGGCAATGAGCGCGTCATCCGCGCCCGGCTCACTGATGCGAAATTCTTCTACGAAACCGATTTAAAGACGAAGCTTGAGGATCGGCTGGCGAAATTTCACCACATCATTTTCCACGAGAAGTTGGGCTCGCAGGCCGAGCGCATTGAGAGGATTGAGCGATTGGCCTCAGAGCTAGCGCCGCTGGTCGGCGCCGATGTCGCAAAAGCCAGGCGCGCGGCGCGGCTGTGCAAGGCCGATCTGCTCACCGAGGTCGTCGGCGAATTCCCCGAGCTGCAAGGCCTCATGGGCAAATATTACGCGCAGGCGCAGGGCGAGGACGAAGCCGTCGCGCATGCGATCGAGGATCATTACAGGCCGAAGGGTCCGGACGATGTCGTGCCGAGCGAGCCGGTCTCGATTGCGGTCGCGCTCGCTGATAAGCTGGATACCTTAGCTTGTTTCTGGTCGATCGACGAACGGCCCACTGGATCAAAAGACCCCTATGCTCTTCGCCGGGCCGCGCTGGGCGTCATTCGACTGATCGTTGACAACAAGATTAGGCTCCGACTAAGCGCGTTTGGCCGACAGGTTTTCGACTATCTCCATCAATTGGGCGGGGGAATTGGTGATCCGTTTTATGCTGTTGAATATCGGCAGAAGGCGGTGACTGATCTCCTTTCCTTCTTCGCCGATCGCCTCAAGGTCCAGCTCCGCGACCAAGGTGCGCGCCACGATCTTGTCGATGCGGTCTTTGCACTCGAAGGCCAGGACGATCTTCTCCTCATCGTCCGCCGCGTCGAGGCACTGGGAAAATTCCTCGACACCGAAGACGGCAAGAACCTGCTCGCCGGCTACAAGCGCGCCACCAGCATCATTCGCATCGAAGAGAAAAAGGACGCGCGCGAATATACCGGCGCGCCCGATCCGAAGCGCTACAGCCTGCCTGAAGAAAAGGCGCTCGCGGCGGCGATCGACACCGCAAAAACCGAGGCCACGCGCGCCGTCGAAAAAGAAGATTTCGAAGCCGCCATGCGCGCCATGGCGAAGCTGCGTCCGAGCGTGGACGCCTTCTTCGACAAGGTGACGGTGAATGTTGGCGACAAAGGCTTGCGCGAAAATCGCTTAAGACTGCTCAACGAAATCCGCGCCGCGACACGCGCCGTCGCGGATTTTTCCAAGATCGAGGGCTAGGCAATGCCGTCGCCCCCGGCCACAGCCGTTCGAAGAACAGCATCGCTTCGCGCGCCAATGGTGCCGGCGTCCACGCCGCTGCGGTCCGCCATAAAGACGTGGATGGCCGGGAAAGGCCCGGCCATGACGCGTTCATAATGCGACACTCCATGCTAGAACCGAACGGCGGTTCAGGCGTTTAGAATATATCGCCTTCCCCGCCGCTTTCTCCAATTGCATTTCGTGACAAGACATCCGAGGACAAAATCATGGTCATCACCGCTGCCCATATCACACCGCTGGTTGCGCTCATCGCCGGCATTCTGATCCTCATCATTCCGCGGCTCTTAAACCTGATCGTTGCGGTCTACCTCATTATTGTCGGTTTGACCGGGCTCAATGGCATCTACCACTTCGTCCACTAGCGAGGCGGCAAACTGCCTCGGCCGCAGGCGGCCCATGGTAACAACACCGCATCATCCAAGACGCTGTTGCTGAAGATCCTCATGGCCAGAACGCTTTCAAAGACCTCCCGCCAATCCGTGAAAAAGTCGCAGGCTCGCGCCGCGAGCGTTAAAAAGCCGCGCGTTGCGAGGGCGCGCAAGCCGAGTGGATCCGCAAAGCCCGTGCGCAAGGCGGCGCCGGCAGCGGCTGCGTCGAAGAAAGGCAAATGGGTCTATGCCTTTGGCGGCGGCAAGGCGGAAGGGCGCGCCACGATGCGCAATCTGCTTGGCGGCAAGGGCGCCGGGCTCGCTGAAATGGCGCATCTCGGTCTGCCGGTGCCGCCCGGCTTCACCATCACCACAGAGGTCTGCACCTACTACTACGAGCACGGCAAGACTTATCCGGCGGACCTCAAGCCGCAGGTCGAGGCGGCGCTGGCCGAAGTCGGCCGCATCACCGGCAAAAAATTTGGCGATGCGGAGAATCCGCTCCTCGTCTCGGTGCGCTCGGGAGCGCGCGCTTCGATGCCGGGCATGATGGATACCGTGCTCAATCTCGGGCTCAACGATAGCACGGTCGAAGCGCTTGCCGCCAAATCCGGTGACCGGCGTTTTGCGCTCGACAGCTATCGGCGCTTCATTACCATGTATTCCGACGTGGTGCTCGGCATCGATCACCAGCACTTTGAAGAAATTCTCGACGATCAGAAGGAGCGTAACGGCTATGCGCTTGACACCGAGCTGAACGCCGATGATCTCGAGCAGCTGGTCGAGCGCTACAAGCGACGGGTGGAAGAGGAGAGCGGCAAGCCTTTCCCGCAGGACCCGCATGCGCAATTGTGGGGTGCGATCGGTGCGGTATTCGGCTCGTGGATGAACCAGCGCGCCATCACCTATCGCCGCCTGCACAATATTCCGGAAAGCTGGGGCACTGCGGTCAATGTGCAGGCCATGGTATTCGGCAATATGGGCGAGACGTCCGCGACCGGCGTTGCATTTACGCGCAATCCCTCGACCGGCGAGAAAAAGCTCTACGGCGAGTTTTTGATCAACGCGCAGGGCGAGGACGTTGTCGCCGGCATCCGCACGCCGCAGGAAATCACCGAGGCCGCGCGCAAGGAATCCGGCTCCGACAAGCCGTCAATGGAGCGGGCGCTGCCGGAAGCCTTTGCCGAGCTCAAGCGCATTCATGGCGTGCTGGAGCGGCATTACCGCGACATGCAGGACCTCGAATTTACCGTCGAGCAGGGCAAGCTGTGGATGCTGCAGACGCGCAACGGCAAGCGCACCGCGCAGGCCGCTTTGCGCATCGCCGTCGATCTCGCGCGGGAGAAACTGATCAGCAAAGAAGAGGCGGTGGCGCGTATCGATCCCGCGGCGCTTGATCAATTGCTGCATCCGACCATCGATCCCAATGCCGAACGCAAGGTGATCGGCAATGGCCTGCCGGCATCGCCCGGCGCGGCCTGCGGCGAGATCGTGTTCTCTTCGGAAGAAGCCGAGACACTCAAGGCGCAGGGTCACAAAGTGATCCTGGTCCGCATCGAGACGTCGCCGGAAGACATTCACGGCATGCATGCCGCCGAAGGCATCTTGACCACGCGCGGCGGCATGACCTCGCATGCCGCGGTGGTGGCGCGCGGCATGGGCAAACCCTGCGTGTCCGGCGCCGGCACGCTGCGCGTCGATTATCGCACGCAGACGCTGACCGCCGGCGGGATGACGCTCAAGAAAGGCGACACGCTCACCATCGACGGCTCGACCGGCCAGGTGCTCGCCGGCAAGGTACCAATGCTCGAGCCGGCGCTGGCCGGCGAATTCGCAACCGTGATGAAATGGGCCGACCAGGTGCGCAAGCTCAAGGTACGCGCCAATGCCGACACACCGGCGGATGCGCGCGCCGCCATCAAGTTCGGCGCCGAAGGCATCGGGCTATGCCGCACCGAGCACATGTTCTTCGACGAAGACCGCATCCGCGCCGTGCGCGAAATGATTCTCGCCGGCGAAGAGAAAGCGCGCCGGGCCGCTCTGGCAAAGCTTCTGCCGATGCAGCGCGCCGACTTCGTCGAACTGTTCAAGATCATGGCTGGGCTGCCGGTGACCATCAGGCTGCTCGATCCGCCGCTGCATGAATTTCTGCCGCATACCGAACAGGAAATCGCCGAAGTGGCGGCCGCGATGGACGCCGATCCGCAAAAGCTGGCCGACCGGGCGCGCGAACTGAGCGAATTCAACCCGATGCTCGGCTTCCGCGGCTGCCGGCTGGCGATCGCCTACCCGGAAATCGCCGAGATGCAGGCGCGGGCCATTTTCGAGGCGGCGGTCGAAGCCGCGCGTGCCACCGGCAAGCCGGTGGTGCCGGAGATCATGGTGCCGCTCATCGCCACCAAGGCCGAGCTCGACCTGATCAAGGAGCGCATCGACGCCACGGCGGAGAAGGTTGCGCAGGAGACCAGAAGCAAGCTCCATTATCAGGTCGGCACCATGATCGAATTGCCGCGTGCGGCGCTCAAAGCCGATGAGATCGCCGAAACGGCGGAGTTCTTTTCGTTCGGCACCAACGACCTGACGCAAACCACCTTTGGCATCAGCCGCGACGACGCGGGGAGCTTCTTGAGTACCTACACGGCAAAGGGCATCCTGCCGTCCGACCCGTTTGTGTCGATCGATCGCGACGGCGTCGGCGAGCTGATGCGCATCGCCACCGAGCGCGGCCGCAAGGCGCGTCAGAAGCTGAAGCTCGGCATTTGCGGCGAGCACGGCGGCGATCCGGCCTCGGTTGAGTTCTGCCACGAGGTCAAGCTCGACTATGTCTCGTGCTCGCCGTTTCGCGTGCCGATCGCGCGGCTCGCCGCCGCGCAAGCGGCGCTCGGCAAGAGCTCGAGCGGCACGGCGTGAGCAGCGCATTTCGTAGTTAACAAATCCAAAATCGAATGGCGCGGCGTCGCGGTGTCGGAACGCGCGCGAGCGCACGCTTTCGCTTCGTAATTTTGATGTGATCGCCGCGATATGTTCTGCGCTCGGCCTTACCGCACAACGTCGTGCATAGAACATAAGTTGCGGGCGCCGAATGGGCATATCCGCACGCTCGCGCGGTTAACTCCTTCGCAACGTTAACTCGACAATAAATTGCGCTGTCGCATTCGCGCCACTGCGGTGGCGTTTCCTTTACCGAGTACGTGTTGCGTCGGCGTGCGGGTGGGCGTGGGGGTATTTGTGGCGTCGCGTGTTCGGGTGGTGCGCGCTTCGTATTCGGCGCGCTTCTGGCTCAGCGCATGCTGTGCGGCGCTGATGCCAACCTCGGTCGGCTATCAGGATTTTGCTGCGCTCATTGCGCATCGGCCGAGCGTCTTTGCAAGCTATCACGAGCATCTGATCTTCTCGCCGCTCGGCAGCATCGAAAGGGCGGCGTTCAATTTCACGCGCCCGATCGGAACGATGATCCCGGAGCCGGTCTTTCAGAACGTCAATGTCGATCCGCGCTCGCTTGACGCCTATGCCTGGAAGGTCGACGAAGCGCTTACCGCGCACGCGTCACGGCAAGTCGAATACCCGACGATCAATCGCACGCATAAGACCGACCGCTTGCCGGCCGCAGACGTCGTGCCGACCACGGCAGCAGCTGCGGCGCTTTCGCCACCGCAGCCGATCAGTCCGCCGGTCGCGGTGCCGCCGGTTGGGCCCGCAACGTCCGTTGCGCCAGTAGCCGCGTCGCAGCCCGCGCCGATCGAGCAGCACGTTGAAGGCAAGGATGCATCCGCCGTTGCGATGGCGGCTCGCGCGGCCGATCCCGATGCGCATCCTGATGTTGCAAGCGCCGCCGCTCCCGATGCCGGCAATGTCGTCTCGACCGTGTCGCACGCCACCGCGGCTGCTGCGCCGGAGAACGCCAATGCCGCTTCGGCGGTACCGACGCCGGCGGTGCAGCACCAGAACGAAGCCGCCAACGTCGTGACAAAGCACGCATTCGCGCCACCGGACCGCAGCAATGCGCGAGGCGACGGTGATGCGGCGGATACTGTGATCGCCGACAGGCCGCCGGAGCTTCCCGCGCCCGGTGAAATGACCGTCGCTCAATCCAGCTACGAAGCGTCCTTCATCGACGGCGGCGTCGATCGCAGCGCGCAAATCTATTTCGGAGCCGGCGTGATGGGCGCGCCCACCGGACTGCAAAGCTGGGCGCCGGGCGCCGAGCCGATCCTGGTCTCGCCGCCGGACACAAACATCAAATTGGCTGCGCTCGAAAGCACCGACAATCCGAATGACGACTATGGCGGGCAGGAGACTTTCGCCGGCAAGGACCAGAGCCGGGTGCTTACCCCGGCGCAGCGGCTCGGGCTCACCGGTAAGCCGCGCGCGGAGGCCGAAAAATGCCTGGCCGACGCCGTCTATTTCGAAGCGCGCGGCGAGGTGCTGAAGGGCCAGGAAGCAGTAGCGCAGGTAGTGATGAACCGCGTGTTCTCCGGCTATTATCCGCACGACGTCTGCGGCGTCGTCTACCAGAACGCGCATCGGCATCTCGCCTGCCAATTCACCTTCGCCTGCGAGGGCAAGGATCTCAACAAGATCGACGAGCCGGACATGTGGGAGCAGGCCAAGCGCATTGCGCGCGACATGCTGGACGGCAAGATCTGGCTCGCCGAGGTCGGCCACGCCACGCATTACCACGCCTACTGGGTGCATCCGAGCTGGGTGCACGAGATGACGCGGCTCTATCATCTGGGCGTGCACACATTCTATCGGCCGCGTAACTGGAGCGAGGAGCCGGATTGGAGTCCCAATGCGCCGGCCACGACGGCGAGCATGGCGCCGCCCAGGGCGGATTATTTGCGGCCCGATCCTGAAGTGCTGAGCGAGAATCCGCAGCCGAATCCCGCTGCATCCGAAGCAAGCATCAAGGGCCCGGAAGCCGCGGCTGCGCCGACACCCTCGGCCGACAAGAGCGCGTCCACGGCGAAGCTCTAAGGTCAAAACTCATAAATGCAGGATCGATGCGGACTCTGCGGATCCTGAAGGTCGAGAGTTTTACATCTCGATGTCGAGCCCCACGTCGAGATTCTGCACCGAGTGCGTCAGCGCGCCTGAGGACAAGTAATCGACGCCGGTTTCGGCGATTGCCGCCGCGGTTTCGAGCGTGATGCCGCCCGAAGCCTCGATGGCCAGCCGCCCCGCCACCATGGCGACGGCCTTGCGCATCGAGTCGAGATCGAAATTGTCGATCATGACCACGTCGGCAATGCCGACGTCGAGCACTTCCTGCAGCTGCTCGAGCGAGTCGACTTCGATCTCGATCTTGACGAGGTGCCCGGCCGCCGCCTGCGCGCGCTTGAGCACTGCCGTGATGCCGCCGGCCACCGCAATGTGATTGTCCTTGATCAGGATCGCATCATCGAGCCCGAAGCGGTGATTGTGACCGCCGCCGCAGCGCACCGCATATTTCTCCAGCGCACGAAGGCCCGGCGTGGTCTTGCGCGTGCAGACCACGCGCGCCTTGGTGTGGGCGATACGCTTGACAAAATTCGCAGTCGCCGTCGCGATGCCGGAGAGGTGGCCGAGATAGTTGAGCGCCACGCGCTCGGCGCCGAGAATGGCGCGCGCATTGCCCGAAATCGTCATCAGCTTGGTGCCGGCCTTAATCGCGGCGCCGTCGCGCACATGCGCGCCGAGCGCGATATCCCGCTGCAGCCGACGGAACGCGGCCTCGACCACGGGCAGGCCGGCGATCACGCCGGGTTCGCGCGCGGCCAGCACGGCGCGACCCGCCGCATCTTCAGGCACGGTTGCAATCGAGGTGACGTCGCCGGCGCGGCCCAGATCCTCCTCGAGCGCCCGCGTCACCGCGGCTTCGATTTCAAGCGGAGAGAG
>JAJPJB010000074.1 GCA_021324465.1 Hyphomicrobiaceae bacterium | reverse complement strand
CGAAGGCCCCACCCCTTGTTTCTCCTTGCGCCGCCTCCTTCGCGCCTTCAGGTCACCGGCGTCACACCGCCACGCGCGCGCCAAGGCGCGGCGCGGGAACGGGAGCGCACGCCGGTTTGTCGCCATCCTGAGACGACTGCGCAGCGGGATCACGACCGGACGCAGGCGCCTACCGAGTTGCAGATGAACGCACGTGGGGTCGAGCATTTTCCGGAAAAGTGGCTGCCGGATTTCCGTATGAAATGCGACAAAACAAAAATCCTGGAGCGGAGCAGATCAGCGCCGTGCTTTGCCGAGGTCGGGCAGCTTCTGCCGCACCTTGCCGATCTCGGCCCAGGCGTCACCCACTCTCTTGAGGTTGGCAAGCGTAAATTGATTGCCGCCGACCGTGCGCGACAGGGCCTGCCACGATACCGGCATCGAGACCGGCGCGCCGGCGCGCGCGCGCGTCGAGTAGGCGGCGACGGAGGTTGCTTCGCGCGAGTTGCGGAAATAGTCGATGAAGATTTTGCCCTTGCGCAGCGCCTTGGTCATTTTGGCGAGATAACGGTCCGGCGCATCGGCGGCCATTCCTCCCGCGATTGTCGCGCAAAAGGCCTTGGTCGTGTCCCAGTCGGCGCCGTCGATCGGCACGACGATATGCAGGCCCTTGCCGCCCGAGAGTTTGACAAAGCTCTTCAGCTTCAGCTCGGCGAGCCGGTCGCGCGTCTCGGCCGCGGCGGCGACGATCGCCTTCCAGGCGACGTCCTCGCCCGGATCGAGATCGAACACGATTCGATCGCAGATTTCGAGCTGTGCGAGCCGCGAGCCGCGCACATGGATCTCCAGCGCACCGGACTGCACCAGTTCGATAAGGTCTTCCAGCGTCTGGACCGCAATGACGTCATGTTCCTTGGCGTTGACCAGATGGCGCAGCGAGGACTCCTTGATGGTCGAGGCAATGTGCTTCTGAAAGAAACATTCGCCATTCACGCCCTCCGGACAGCGCATGATGGCGAGCGGGCGGTTGACGAGATGCGGCGCCATCACGTTCCAGACGCGCACATAATATTCGGCGAGCTCCTGCTTGGTGATGCCGGCATCGGGCCAGTAGATGCGGTCGGGATGCGTCAGATGCACCTGCGCGACTTCGGCGCCTTGCCTCCTGCCGCGAGTGCGGCCGGCCTTTGGCGCAGCAGCGCCGCGCGCCGAAGCCTTTGTCGATTTGCGTACCGTCTGGTGCTGCGGCACCGCGGCCGCCGGCACCTCGCGCACCACCGCGCGCGCCGGCTTGTCTTCGCGCAGTCCTTTATACGACGCCTGCCGCAACAGGCCGTCAGACGTGATGCCGCGGTATTCGGCTTCGATGACCACTTGCGGCCTTACCCAGATCACGTTCTTGCGCCGCTCGTCCGGCGGCAGCGCCAGCGGCGCGCGTTCGGTGCGCAAGGGCGTAAGCCGCCTCCACAGATCGCGAGCGATCGCGTGCGTATAACCGGTGCCGACGCGGCCCGCATAGCGGAGCTTGCCATCTTCGTGATAGGCGACCGTCAGCGCGCCCACTGCGTTACGCATGGCATTCGAGGGGCTGAAACCGGCCACCACAAATTCCTGCCTGCTGTGGCATTTGACCTTGATGAAATTCTCCGAGCGGCCGGAGCGGTAGGGCGCATTGCGCAATTTCGAAATGATGCCCTCGAGGTGATGCTCGCAGGCGGAATTAAGGATCGCGGGGCCGTCTGCGTCAAAATGCTCGGTATAGCGGACGACGCCGTTGCGGCTTTCGCCGCCCAACAGGTCGCGCAGCTCGGCTTTGCGCTCGACGAGCGGCGCCCCGGTCAGATCGCGCCCGTCGAGATGCAAGAGATCGAAGGCGTGATAGACGAAACGGTCGGTACGGCCTTCTTTCAGATCGGTCTGCAGCAGCGAGAAATCCGACACGCCGTTGGCGTCCTCGACGACCAGCTCGCCGTCGATCAGCGCGCTCTCGGCCGAAACGGCTGCAATCGCGTCGGCAACCGGCGCGAAGCGGCGGGTCCAATCCAGCTGCTTGCGCGTCAAAAGTTGAACCTCGCCGTGATCAAGCCGGGCCTCGATGCGATAGCCGTCGAACTTGATTTCGTGCAGCCAGTCTTTGCCGCTCGGCGGATCGTCGCGCAGCGTGGCGAGACTCATGGGCACGAAGGCCGGCAAGCGCGCATCCCCATGGCCGCGGGAATGGCCCTTGCCGGACTTGCGCCGGGCTTTGCGCCCGTTCTTGCGTTCGCCGGCTTGGCGCTCATTGTCGCGCTCGACCTTGGCGGCGGCAGCCTTCGCCGGCGCGCGCGGCTTGGTCGCAGATCTGCCGCGCTTCGTTGTCGCGTTGCGCGCCGCCGCCCGCGACAACTTTGCGCGCGCCGCCAGCAACTCCGCCTTGAATTCGCGTTGCGTCTGCGGCCGATCGGCTTTTTTGGCGCCGCCGCCCGCCTGCGCTGCGCTTTCTTTTGTCTCGCCGCGCTCGCGATTGCTGTGCCAGACGCGCTTCCTGCCCTTGCCGCCGGCGATCTCATCCATCGTGCGGCCGCTCGCGGCCGAATGCGGCGCTTCGTCGAGAATATCGTCGCCGTGTCCCGGGCGGGCAAAATCGTCCTTGCCCTTGATCAGCAGCCAGTTTTCGTGGCGGTCGCCGGCGCGTGGCCGCATGCGCACCAGATGCCAGCGCCCGTGCAGCTTCTTGCCCTCGATGGTGAAGTCGAGATGGCCCTCGGCATAGCCTTTGTGCGGATCGCCCTCCGGGGTCCAGCGCCCGCGATCCCAGATCATCACGGTGCCGCCGCCATATTCGCCTTCCGGAATGGTTCCCTCAAAGGAATTGTAT
This sequence comes from Hyphomicrobiaceae bacterium, assembly GCA_021324465.1. Taxonomy (GTDB): domain Bacteria; phylum Pseudomonadota; class Alphaproteobacteria; order Rhizobiales; family Xanthobacteraceae; genus BOG-931. The sequence goes on along the minus strand of JAJPJB010000074.1, from coordinate 24,145 downwards.
TCGATCGGATGATCCTCGACGTGGACGGCGAGCCGCTTGTCATCGGGATCGAGGCTTGGGCCACGGGTCACAGCCCAGCTTTTCATGACCCCGTCGAGCTCGAGGCGCAGGTCATAGTGCAGCCGCGTCGCATCATGCTTCTGGATAACATATTGGTTACCGCGGCCCCGGTGCGTGCGGCCGCGCGGCTCGGAGGTAGCATCGAACTTGCGCTTCTTGCGGTAGGTCTCGAGGCCCATGAGGTTAACAAGCCGGCTCAATGCTCGGACAACGCTCGTACGCGACGAATAACGCTCATTGCGACGCATAGAAACTGCGCGACCGCCAAATTTCGGTCAAATCCGCCGGAAAGATCGCTGCCTTGCCCCGGCTCTGCCGCTTTTTGGACCGCTACTCTGGCGCAGGGCCGAACCATGCTTAGATCACAACGTTGATAGGGGTGGTGGAGAGGCGCCTCGACACAAGGCATTGGAGAGCTTGCGAGTTCCCTAGAGGCAGTTCCGCCCCGGCCCTGCCGACGAAATTGCGTACCCAGCTTGGAATAGTGTAAGGAACCCTCATAAGGGACGAAGGAATTGCGTTGTCCGTCCGTGGGCTCGCCGACTGAGCCCAAACAACCGGCATTACGCCGAACCAACATATTCGTCAGAACACTAAGGAGCGTAACGTGACGGTTTCGTCGAAGACCCCATTGCTCGACCAGATCAAGACCCCCGACGACTTGAGGCGCCTTCAACCCGACCAGCTGCAGCAGGTCGCGGACGAACTGCGCCGGGAGACCATCGACGCCGTCGCCGTCACAGGGGGGCATCTGGGCGCCGGCCTCGGTGTCATCGAACTCACCGTGGCGCTGCATTATGTGTTCAACACGCCGGCCGATCGGCTGGTGTGGGACGTCGGCCATCAGGCCTATCCGCACAAGATTCTGACCGGCCGCCGCGACCGTATTCGCACGCTGCGCCAGGGCGGCGGGCTATCCGGTTTCACCAAGCGGGCCGAGAGCGAATACGACCCGTTCGGCGCGGCCCATTCCTCGACCTCGATCTCCGCCAGCCTCGGCATGGCGGTGGCACGCGATCTGCAGGGCAAGCACAACAATGTCATCGCCGTCATCGGTGACGGCGCGATGTCGGCGGGCATGGCCTACGAAGCCATGAACAATGCCGGCGCGATGAATTCGCGCCTGATCGTCGTGCTCAACGACAACGACATGTCGATTGCGCCGCCGGTCGGCGCACTATCGGCCTATCTGGCGCGGCGCGTGTCCGGACGCGGCTATCACCGCATGCGCAAATTCCTGCATCAGATCGCCAAGCGCATGCCGACCAAGATGCTCGAGCAGCGCGCGCTCGCCATGGAGGAGTATGCGCGCGGTCTGGTTACCGGCGGCACGCTGTTCGACGAGCTCGGCTTCTTCTATGTCGGCCCGATCGACGGGCATAACATCGATCACCTCTTGCCGGTTCTGCAAAATGTGCGTGACGCCAGGAACGGCCCGGTCCTGGTCCATGTCGTCACGCAGAAAGGCAAGGGTTATCTGCCGGCGGAAAATTCCGCGGACAAATATCACGGCGTCGTCAAATTCGACGTCGCTACCGGTGCGCAGCAGAAATCCAAGGCGAGCGCGCCTGCCTATACCAAGGTCTTCGCCGAGAGCCTGATCAAGGAAGCGCGCAAGGACGACAAGATTGTCGCCATTACCGCGGCAATGCCTTCGGGCACAGGCCTCGATCTGTTCCAGAAGGAATTCCCGAAGCGCTGCTTCGATGTCGGCATTGCCGAGCAGCATGGCGTGACCTTCGCCGCCGGTCTGGCGACCGAAGGCTTCAAGCCGTTCGCCACGATCTATTCGACCTTTCTGCAGCGCGCCTATGACCAGGTCGTGCACGACGTGGCCATTCAGCGCCTGCCGGTGCGCTTCGCCATGGACCGCGCCGGTCTGGTTGGCGCCGACGGTCCGACCCACGCCGGCTCCTTCGATGTCGCCTATCTCGGCTGCCTGCCCGGCTTTATCCTGATGGCCGCGGCCGACGAAGCCGAGCTCGTACACATGGTGTCGACCGCGGTCGCGATCGACGATCGGCCGTCGGCGCTGCGCTATCCGCGCGGCGAAGGCATCGGCGTGCCGATGCCGGCCGAAGGCAAGCCGCTCGAGATCGGCAAGGGCCGCATCCTGCGCGAAGGCACAAAGGTCGCGCTGTTCTCCTACGGCGCGCGGCTGGCCGAATGCCTCAAGGCGGCCGACGAGCTGGCAACCTACGGTCTGTCGACCACGGTGGCCGATGCACGATTCGCCAAGCCGCTCGACGTCGACCTGCTGCTGCGCCTTGCCCGCGAGCACGAAGTGCTGCTCACGATCGAGGAAGGCTCGATCGGCGGCTTTGGCAGTTTCGTGCTGCAGTCGCTCGCCGATCACGGCGTGCTCGATCGCGGCCTAAAAGTCCGCGCCATGGTGCTGCCGGATATCTTCATCGATCAGGATTCGCCGAATGCCATGTATGCCAAAGCCGGCCTCGACGGCAAAAGCATCGTGCGCAAGGCGTTCGAAGCGCTCGGCCAGAACATGAGCGGCGAAGTGGTGAAGCTCGCCTGAGCGGCCGACCTGCTGTAGAGTGGGCGAAATCGTTTTTTCGTCCTTACCGCGTGGGCATTGCGCCGATCGATTTTGCCCAGGCGGCAAGGCCGAGCGGGCGCAATGCCCATCCTACAAAGATGAAAAACCGCGAACGCGCCGATCGCCTTTTGGTCGCGCGCGGCCTGTTCGAGAGCCGCGCCCGCGCACAGGCGGCGATTGCCGCCGGCCGCGTCATCGCCGACGGCGCGCCCGTCCGCAAGGCGTCCGACGAGATCGCACCGACCGCCGTCATCGAAGCGCAAGCCGAGCATCCTTATGTGTCGCGCGGCGCAATAAAGCTTGCAGCCGCGCTCGATGAATTTGCGCTCGATGTGAAGGATCGCCTCTGTCTCGATGTCGGCGCCTCGACCGGCGGCTTCACCGAGGTGCTGCTCGCGCGCGGCGCGCGGCACGTCTATGCGGTCGATGTCGGCCGGGGCCAATTGCATCCGCGCCTGCGCGGCCGCGATGACATCACAGCTCTCGATCAGACCGATATTCGCGCGCTCGATGCGTCGCGCCTTTTGCAAGCTCCTGACCTTGCTACAATCGATGTGAGCTTTATCTCGTTGAAGCTTGTCGTTCCCGCCGTCGGCAAGCTTTTGGCAGCGCGGGCGCAGATGCTGGCACTCATCAAACCGCAATTCGAGGCACCGCGCCGCCTGATCAAGAAAGGCATTGTGCGCGACGAAGTCGCGCACCGGATGATCTGTGAGGAGATCGGCGCCTTCATCGCGTCGCGAGGCTGGCGGATCGGCGGCGTAGCCGCCTCGGCCATTCTCGGCGGCGAGGGAAACCGCGAATTTTTTATCGCGGCGGAACGCGGTTGAATTTGCGTGGGCGAGCAGCTTGTGATTGATCGGATCGGCCATCGCGGCGACGGCGTGACCGATGGCGCCGATGGCCCGATCTTCGTTCCCGGCGCCTTGCCGGGCGAGACCGTCGTGGTTGAAGCCGTGCCCGGCCATCCCGACCGGCGGCGTCTCCTTCGTGTCGAAAAGGCCAGCCTGGCGCGCATCGCGCCGATCTGCCCGCATTTCGGCGTCTGCGGCGGATGCGCGGTGCAGCATTGGGACATGGCCGCCTATCGCGCGTGGAAGCGCGGCCTTGTGATCGAGGCGCTGCGTCAGGCAGGCATCGACGCGCCCGTCGCCGAGCTCAACGACGCGCATGGTGAAGGCCGCCGCCGCGTCATTTTCCACGCGCGCCGCGGTGTTCACGATGTGCTCCAGGTCGGTTTTTCGGCAGCGCGCGCGCATCAGATCGTGGCGATCGATCGCTGTCCGATCCTCGCCAAGAGCCTCGACGGCGCGCTTAAAGCGGCCTGGGCGATCGCCGAAGCGCTCGGCGGCACGCACAGGCCGCTCGACATTCAGGTCACGGCGACCGACGCCGGACTCGACCTCGACGTGCGCGGCTCGGGCCCGCTCGCCGCGCCGGCGATCGCCGCACTTGCGCGCTTGGCGGCGGCGTTCAACCTCGCACGCCTGACGCGGCACGGCGAGCTGATCGCCCAGGCCCGCGCGCCCGTACTTCGCATCGGTAAGGCGACCGTGCCACTACCGTCCGCCGCCTTCTTGCAGGCCACGGCCGAAGGCGAGGAGGTATTGGCACGCCTTGTGCGCGAAATCTGCACCGCAGGCGGAGTCAAGAAGAACGTCGCCGATCTGTTTGCCGGCATCGGACCATTTGCCCTGCGGCTCGCCGAACAGGTGCGCGTGACTGCGGTCGACGACGATGAGGCCGCGCTTGCCGCATTGCAGCGCGCGACGGCGAGCGCGTCCGGCTTGAAACCCGTGCGCACGCAGCGGCGTGATTTGTTCAAGAACCCGCTGCTCGCGGTCGAGCTGAAATCGTTCGACGCGGTCGTGTTCGATCCGCCGCGGCAAGGCGCACAAGCGCAATCGCGCGAGCTGGCAGCAAGCGACGTCCCGGTCATTGCCGCAGTGTCCTGCAATCCTGCGACTTTTGCGCGCGACGCGCGGCTGCTGATCGACGGCGGCTATCGGCTCACTGCGGTCACGCCGATCGACCAATTCCGTTATTCGGCTCACGTCGAACTGGTGGCGCAGTTCGAAAAATAGCCGCTCACGCGTCGGAGGAAATTTCTTTGGCAATAATGCGCGCGGTCCGCCGCAAAGCTTCGCGAAAATCGGCGTCCCGCGCCGGTGTGAAGCGCGCTGTCGGTACTGCCAGATTGATGGCGCCGTAGAAATTCCGCTCATCGCGTACGGCGGTGGCAATGGCTGTGATGCCCAACGTGAACTCTTCGCGCGAATAGGCAAAGCCCTTGGCTTTAACCTCCTGAATCTCTTTCCTCAGACGGCTCTTGGACCGAGTCGTGTACGCTGTCACCGGCTCGAATGCGACGCGGACCAAGTATTGGTTCAGCTCTTCGGAGGGAAGCTCCGACAACACGATCTTGCCCGCGGAAACGGCGTATAGCGGTGCCGTCATGCCAACCTTCATCGTGTACGACAGGGCCTGCGTGCTGATTGCGGATGCGACCACTTCGACCAAGTCGCCGACCTGGACATAGAAGCCGCACGTTTCGCTGACCTCGGTGCTGAGCTGCTGCAGGAATGGCGTAACTCGATCGCCCAGAGACGGCTTTTTCACATTGCGCGCGAGCTTGCCGATACCTGCGCCCAGCCGATAGCGCTCCGTTGTGGGATCCCGCTCAAGAAAGTCGCGCGCGAGCAGGTTCGTGAGCAGATGGAACAGGCTGCTTCGTGGGATACCAAGGTCATGCATAAGTTGCGAGAACGACGGCGGCCGCGCACAGCCGGCCACATACTCGAGAATATCGAGTCCGCGATCGAGCGATTTGACGGCTGGCGGCGGCGTTGATCGCATGAAGTTCAATATATTGAACTTAATACGGCAGCGATCGCCTTGGCAAGGGTCGGTCGGCCGCGCCATCCCGACCGACACGCGCCAAGGAACGACGCTTCAGCCGTCGCTCAGGCCGCCGACGGAGCCGCCCGCAACAAGGGAATGGCTTCACAGCCGAACAGTTCATGCGCCTGGACAACCTCCGCGATCGGCGCGCTCCAGTTGAGCACCGTCAAAAAATGACCAGCGCCGACCGCTGTGCACTGCTCGATGATGGCCAGCGCGACGTCCTTGGGAGTGCCGGTGATGAATTCGTCCTGACTGAGCTCGAAGCCGCCACTGGGTGCCGGCGCGTCCGGCACATGCGCGGTGAGCCGTTCGTCCTCCGCCACAAAGCTCCTCAGGCGATCCGCCACACCTTGCGCATATGCGGCAGCTTGGTCACGGGTCGGCGCCACGGTCACCCGCCGGCGAAGCGCAAAGTATTCAGGGCCTGCATGGAAACCGACCGCTTCGGCTTCATCACGATACGCGTCGAAAATGCGCTTCACCATCGCCGTCGAGTTGAAGCCGGTGGTGATCTTGATACGGCGCCGCGCCGCCCGGCGCGCCGAATCCGCGCTGACAACGGTGGTCCATCGCGGCGGAGACGGCTTCTGCAAGGTCCGCGGCAGCAGGCGTAAATTGCTGAACGAGAAATATTTGCCGGAATAGGAAACCACACGATCGGTAAGCGCCGCGTCGATGACGGCGACGATCTCGTCATTGCGTTCGCGCGCTTCAGCCATGGTTATGTTCAGACGCGCCAGCTCTTGCGGTACGCCGATCGCCGTGCCGATTTCCAGCCGCCCTCCGGTTATGTGGTCGAGCATGCCGATTTCCTCCACCACCCGCGCCGGGTGATAGTAAGGCAGCACGACGCCCATCACGCCGAGGCGAAGCCGCGTCGTTCGCTGCGCGAGCGCCGCGATCAGGAGGTTCGGCGAGGGCGAGTACGACCGGCCAAAGTGGTGCTCGCTGAAGAATATTCCTTCAAAGCCAAGGGCCTCATCACGGACCCACAGGTCAAAATACCGCGCGATCAATTTCGCCACGTCTTGCGGGTCCGGCTCAATCTTCGGACTGCCGAGTTCCGGCAGGAATTCAAAGACCCACGGCTTGATCATCGGCGGCGGCTCCTCACGGCGGCTGCGCGAAATCGAGGCGACTTGACACTCGGCAGCCGTCCTAGTTTCATATCGTGCATAAGTTCAATTTGATGAACCTAAAGCGATCGGCTACCATTTGGCAAGGGGTGGCGACAAACCGGGCCTTCCTGATCGCCACGCAACATCACGAGCGGCACATTGGTTGATGCTCCTCCGAGCAACTGTTCCGTGCTCATCGTGGGCGGCGGCCCTTGCGGGCTAATGCTGGCGAATGAACTTGGTCGGCGCGGCGTCAGCGTCGCTCTGGTCGATCAAAAGCCGAGCACCGCATTCAATCCGCAGGCCAATGCGACACAGGCTCGAACCATGGAGCACTTTCGGCGCCTTGGTTTTGCACAGGAAATTCGATCGCTCGGGCTACCCACAAACTTTCCGACCGACGTCGCATATTTCACCCGCTACGCCCGGCACGAATTGGCGCGCTTTCGCCTGCCATCGGCCGGCGAGGCAACAGAGCGGATAAAGCGTTTGTCAGGCTCCTGGAGCGCTGCAGAGCTTCCGCACCGTGTCTCGCAAAAATTCGTCGAGCAGGTCTTGCGCCGGCATGCCGAAGGGCTTCCAAGCGTCTCCATCAATTTTGGCTGGCGCCTCGTTCGTTTTTCCCAGCGCGGGCACGCAGTTGAGGCTCTGATCGAACGGGTTGCCGACGGACGGACTCGCACAGTGAACGCATCCTATCTTATCGGCGCCGACGGGCCGCGCAGCACGGTACGCCAGGCGCTTGGAATCGACTATGTGGGAGACCAAAAAACCCTGCGCGACTTCTTCGGCGGCCGCATGCATGCGATATACCTGCGCGCGCCGGATTTTTATCGCGTTGTTCCCCACCCTCCGGCCTGGATGAATGTTACGTTCAATCGTGAGCGCCGCGCCTTCATGGCCGCGGTGGACGGCAAGAGTGAATTCGCTTTCCACACCCAATTGCGGCCGCACGAGAATGAACATGAGATTACGGACGGGCGCGCCGCCGCGATGTTTCGCGCAGCGGTAGGCGCCGCGCTCGACCTTGAAATATTGTCGCGTGGAACATGGACAGCGGGTTTTGCGCTCGTCGCCGAGCGATTTCAGCGTGGCCGTGTGTTCATCGCCGGCGACGCCGCGCATTTGTTCACGCCCACCGGTGGCCTTGGCTACAACACTGCCGTCGAAGATGCCGTCAATTTGGGTTGGAAGCTTGCCAGCGTCGTTCGCGGCCATTCAGGCGCCGGACTCCTTGATAGCTATGAAGCCGAGCGCCAACCGATTGCGGTCCGCAATACGCGATTTGCAAAAGCGTTTGCCGATTCAATCGGCAACTTCACGCCCGTCCCTGAAATCGAGGATGACACCAGCGCAGGCGAGAGCGCACGTCGGCATGCCGGCGAATATCTCGCCGCTCATGGCAAGGCGGAGTTTGACATTCCGGGAATTACCTTCGGCGGGCGCTACGATGGATCCCCCATCGTTATCGATGATCGCACGGCACCGCCATGCGACGAAGCGAATGTCTATGTCCCGTGCGCCAAACCAGGCGGTCGAGCTCCGCATGTTTGGCTCACCGACGAGACGTCGTTGTACGATCGTTTCGGCTTCGAGTGGACGCTGCTGCGCCTCTGCAGCAAAACAAAGGCGCAAAACCTGGTCGCAGCGGCAGCCGCTGCCGGCATCGATCTCAAGGTCCTCGATCTTTCAATAGATGGCGTTCGCGACATTTACGGTGCCGATCTGGTGTTGGTGCGACCCGACCAGATTGTCGCCTGGCGCGCGAATGCCGTGCACGATCCCAACGCGATTCTCAGCCGCGTGCTCGGCCTCCATACCGGTGTATCCTCGGACTACGCGACCGCGACGGAAAGCGGCAATTCGCTTTCGGGATAGCTCTGGAAGGATCAGGCACCTGCCGGGCGAGATCACCACGAGGCTTCATGGCCAATCAGCGAAGCGGCTTACTACTATGGATATCCTGCCTCGGTTTGCCGGCCGGTCCGCTTGCATGATAGATGCAGGCCGCCCGGCATTTTACGCCGGCATGACTGATCGCCAAACGCAATCTCTGAGCGCTGAAGCGCATCAACAAAGGACTTCGATCCATGGCTAGCGTCCTGTTTTCCCCGATCACGCTGCGCGGCCTTACGCTGCCCAATCGCGTTGTGGTGTCGCCGATGTGCCAATACAATTCCGACAACGGCTCGGCGAACGACTGGCACCTGATGCATCTTGGAAACATGTCGCTTGGCTGTGCGGGCCTGGTGATGACGGAAATGACCAACGTCTGCCCGCAGGGTCGGATCACGCCGAAATGCGCCGGCATGTGGTCGGACGAGAATGAAAAAGCACTCAAGCGCGTGCATGATTTCTGCCGTACCTATGGTGTCGCCAAGCTTGGCGTCCAGCTCGCCCATGCCGGCCGTAAAGGGCCGACCACCCCGCCGGCGGCGGGCGGCAAGCCGATCCTGACCAAAGAGGAGGGTGGCTGGACGCCTGAGGCGCCGTCGGCCATTCCCTACGACACCGGCTGGCCGGTGCCGCACGCCATGACCAAAGACGACATCAAGCGCCTGCTCGCCGAATTCGCCGCCGCCGCCAAGCGCGTCGACCGCATCGGCTACGATCTGATCGAGCTGCATGGCGCGCACGGCTATCTGGCGCATCAATTTTTGTCGCCATTGTCCAACAAACGCACCGATGAATATGGCGGCTCGACCGAAAATCGCATGCGCTTTGCCATCGAGATGTACGAGGCCGTGCGCGCGGTTTGGCCTGAGCACAAGCCGCTCGGCATGCGCGTCTCGGCAACCGATTGGGTCGAAGGCGGCTGGACGCCGGAAGAAACCGTGCTGCTCGCCAAAGAACTGAAGAAGCGTGGCATGGACTATATGGACGTCTCGAGCGGCGGGCTCGACCCGCGGCAGAAGATTCCACTCGCGCCGGGCTATCAGGTGCCGTTCGCCGAGAAGGTGAAAAAGGAAAGCGGCATGACGGTCGCGACCGTCGGACTGATCGCCGGCTATCAGCAGGCCGAAGACATCGTTGCCTCCGGCAAAGCCGACATGATTTGCCTTGCGCGTGGCGCGATGTGGGACCCACGCTGGGCCTGGCATGCCGCCGAGGAGCTCGGCGCCGAGACTCCCTATGCGCCGAAAATGATGGGGTGCCATCCAAAGCTGCGGCCGCAACTATTCCCGAAGCGGGCGCAAGCAAGCACTTGAGCATCACCCCGCAACCCGACGCCCGAATATGATGACTTGACGGCAGGCGCGTGATGTTGCCCCTGCTCCCGCAAGCGCAGCCGCGCTACATCACGTAGAGCCGATCGGGCAACTCATTGGGCGAGCCGTCGGGCGGCGCGTGCTGCGCCAAGACCGCGCCGCAGCGCTCGACCGCCGCGGTAAAGCCAGCCGCAATACGGCCGTCGCGCATATGGGCGGTCAGAGCATCGATTGCCGCCTGCCATTCGGCAGTCTGCACCTTCGCGGCGATACCTTCGTCGGCAACAATGCGCGCATAATGCTCGGCGAGCGAGACGAAGATCAGAACGCCGGTGCGGTGTCTGGTGCGGCTGATGCCGCGCACCACGAACTGCTCCAGCGCCGCGCGATGCGCCCGCGCCCGCTGCAACGCGCGCGGCACCAAAAGCAGCCGCAGCGGCATCCATGAGAACGCGAGCGCGGCCAGGATGAAGACGACGAGCTGCAGCAGAAAAATCCGCTGCACGCTCCATTGCGTAAAATCGATGAGCGGCCATGGCGTGAACAGCGCCAGCGCGCTCGCCCACAGAACCGGGATATGGGCATAGGCCGAGGATGAATGCGCCAGCACGCAGACGATCTGGCCGGAGGTTTTCGTCTCGGCTTCGCGGATCGCGGCCGTGACGGCTTGATGATCCTGCTCTGTAAAATGCATCACCAGCCTCCCGAGGCGCCGCCGCCGCCCGACGAGCCGCCGCCGCCGGAAAAGCCGCCACCGAAGCCGCCGCCAAAACCGCCGCCGAAGCCGCCAGAGCCGCCGCCCCAGCCTGGTCCGCCAGGAATGAAGATCGGCCCGATCCCGCGGCGGCGCACGCCGCTACCCGGCCCCCCACCACCGGCGTTTCGGATCAGATACCAGCAAATAAAGACCATCAGCAGGAAGAACAGAATCGGAAACAGCCTGTCGAAATCGGCGGAAGGGTCTTCCTTGCGAACTTCGACCTTCGGCTGCCAGTCCGATGTGTCGCCGGACAGCACGCTGATAATGCCGTCGACGCCGCGGCTGATGCCGCCGGAAAAATCGCCGGCCTTAAAGCGCGGCACAATGGCACTGGAGATGATGACCGATGACAGAGCATCCGTCAGCGTGCCTTCAAGGCCATAACCAACTTCGATACGCACCTTGTGCTCGCTCGGCGCAACCAGCAGCAGCACGCCATTGTTCTTTTGCGCCTGTCCGAGTTTCCAGGATCGGGACAGCGCGTTGGCGAAGGTCTCGATGTCGCTGCCTTGCAAGGAGCTGACAGTGGCAACGACGAGCTGAATGCCGGACTTGTCCTCCAGACTTTTCGACTTCGCCTCGATATCGGCCTTGCTCTGCGCATTCATGATATTGGCCTGATCGACCACGCGGCCGGTCAGCGGCGGGAAATTCAGCGCGAGGGCGACGGATGCAAATAAAAGCGCGGCGGCACTGACAAAACCCGTCATTATTCGCGGGCGCGTGAAGCGCGAGCCCGCAACCCGTAAACACAGACGATTGGCACCTGCGCAAGCTGTGATCACGCGTTTAGACCTGAAAATGGATACAGGCTCCTCGCGGTGCCCGCCATCGGGTCGCGTCTCGTGCGGACCCGTTGGCTCGGCCCGCAATGACAGAAATCAGAACTTGACTTGCGGCGGCGTGGAAGCACCTTCGCTGGCGGCAAACTCCGCCATCGGCTGTTCACCGGAGAACACAGTCTTGGCCCAAATCACGGTCGGGAAGGTCCGCAGCGCCGTGTTATAGGCGCGCACCGCGTCAATGTAGTCGCGGCGCGCCACCGCAATGCGATTCTCGGTGCCTTCAAGCTGCGATTGCAGTGCCATGAAATTGGCATTGGATTTCAGATCCGGATAATTTTCGGTTACGGCAAGCAAACGACCGAGCACGCCGGTGAGCTGGTTCTGCACGTCCTGGAACGCCTTCATTTTCGCGGGGTCCGTCAGGTCGGACGCGTCAAGCTTGATTTGCGTCGCCTTGGCACGCGCTTCGACAACGGCGGTGAGCACGCTCTTCTCCTGCGCCGCGTAGCCCTGCACCGTCGCCACCAGATTGGGGATGAGATCGGCGCGGCGCTGATACTGGTTCTGAACATCCGACCAGCGCGCCTTCGCGGTCTCTTGCAGCGTTGGAATGGTATTGTAGCCGCACCCCGACAGCGTGAGGCCCAAGCCGATCACCGCCAGAATTATCCGAACCTTGCCGAAGGTCTTGGACATGTGCCCCTCCTCATATGCCTTTGACGTATCAAGGCCACCGACAGTTCATCCATCGACCGGCTCGATTCCCGCGATCTCGATGCCGAAACCCGACAGGCCGACATAGGTCATGCGGCGCGATGGCGTTAACAAGCGAATCGAATTGACGCCCAGTTCGCGCAGGATTTGCGCGCCGAGCCCGACCTCGCGCCATTGCCGTGTGCGCGCCTCGCCCGAAGCCGTTTCGCCCGATCTGGGAATCGAAACGACCGGCACGCCGGCGGTGCCGTCGCGCAACAGAACCAGCACGCCCCTGCCCTCCTCCTTGAACCGCCGCAGCGCCTGATGGATCGGCTTGGCGCCGCCGAACACGTCGGCAAGGATATTGGCGCGGTGCAAGCGCGTCAGCACATTCTTGCCGTCGCCGATGCGGCCATAAACAAAGGCCATGTGGTAGACCGGATCGAACGGCGTGAGAAAGGCATAGCCGGTCAGCGTGCCGATTTCGGTCTGCACCGGGAATTCGCCCGCCCGCTCGATCAGCTTGTCGCGCGTTTGCCGATAGGCAATGAGCTCGGCGATCGAAATGCGCTTGAGCTTCTGCCGCTCGGCAAAGGCCGCAAGCTCATCGCCGCGCATCACCGTGCCATCATCATTCATGAGCTCCGCCAGAACCCCGACCGGAGGCAAGCCGGCGAGCCGACACATATCGACACAAGCTTCGGTGTGGCCGGAGCGCATCAGCACGCCGCCTTCCTTGGCGACAAGTGGAAAGACATGCCCCGGCCGTACGAAATCGGACGGGCCTGAATTGCCATTGGCAAGCGCACGAACCGTGTTGGTGCGCTCCTCGGCCGAGATTCCGGTGGTCAGGCCGTGGCGCACATCTACCGACACGGTAAAAGCGGTGCCGAGCGGCGCGTCATTGAGTGCCACCATCGGATCGAGGTGCAGCCGCCGCGCCTCCTCCGGCGCCAGCGGCGCGCAGACGATGCCAGAGGTGTGGCGGATGATGAAAGCCATCTTCTCCGGCGTGCACAGGCTTGCCGCGACGAACAGATCGCCCTCGTTCTCGCGATCGTCATCATCGGCCACGATGACGATCTCGCCACGGCCAAATGCGGCAATGGCGGCGCGGATGCGGTCGTGAGCGTCATTCATCGGTATGCCAAACAAAGCCCCTGGCGCCGTCAGCGGGCCGGCGGGGCGAATGGCCATGCGGGCGTGTCGCCGACCTGACCACGCTGACGTAGATAATGATCGGCGATCACGCATGCCACCATGGCTTCGCCGATCGGGACCGCGCGGATGCCGACGCACGGATCGTGACGGCCGGTGGTCGATATTTCTGTCTCATGGCCGTAGCGGTCGACTGTACGCCGCGGCGTGAGAATCGACGAGGTCGGCTTGACGGCAAAACGGGCCACGACTGGCTGCCCGGTGGAAATGCCGCCAAGAATGCCGCCGGCATTGTTGGAGAGAAAGCGCAGCTTGCCGTCGTTGCCTATGCGCATCTCATCGCCGTTCTCTTCCCCGCTGAGCTCGGCCGCGCGGAAGCCGGCGCCGATTTCGACGCCTTTGACGGCATTGATGCCCATCAGCGCCGCGGCGAGGTCACCGTCGAGCTTGCCGTAGATCGGCGCGCCGAGGCCGGGCGGGACACCTTCAGCGACGACCTCGATGACCGCCCCGATCGACGAGCCTTTCTTGCGCAGGTCGTCGAGATAATCGCCAAGCATTGCAGCCAGCTTGGCATCGGGACAGAAGAACGGATTCTTGTCGACCTCGTCCCAGTCCCACCGCGCGCGATCGACCCGATGCGGGCCCATCTGGACCAAAGCGCCACGAATTTTCAGATCCGGAACGATTTTACGCGCGACGGCGCCTGCGGCTACACGCATTGCGGTCTCGCGTGCCGACTGCCGGCCGCCGCCGCGATAATCGCGCAAGCCATATTTAATGTCGTAGGTGAGGTCGGCGTGGCCGGGACGGTATTTATCCTTTATGGCCGAATAGTCTTTCGAGCGCTGATCGAGATTGTCGATCACAAGCGCAATCGGCGTGCCAGTCGTGACCTGCGCACCGGTGATCTCGTCAATGAAAACGCCGGAAATAATCCTAACGGTGTCCGGCTCCTGGCGCTGCGTCGTGTAGCGAGACTGTCCGGGCCGTCGGCGATCAAGATAGGGCTGGATGTCGGCTTCGCGAAGCGGAATGCGCGGCGGACAGCCGTCAATCACGCAGCCGATCGCCGGACCGTGGCTTTCACCAAAGGTCGTTACACGGAACAAGTGGCCGAAAGTATTGAACGACATGACGCCGCGAGATAAATCTTGGAAACAAGCGCAAGTGCGGCTTGGTAGCCCGCGCAGATAGTGCGGTCAAATTGACGTTCCGCCTGCAGGACGGTGTTCGCGGTTGCGACAGGAATGCCCGCTCATCTTCGCGCTCGCAACATTTTTGCGCTCACTTTGCCGCATTCGTGCGCAGCGCGCGAGTCGCATCGCGGCAGCCGTTCATGCTGCATTCATGTCGCTGAACGCTGATTAATGAAAACCTGAATATCTGTTAAGTTACGGGAAAATCAAGGTTTTTAGCCACTTTCCAATTGCGTTTGGAACCGTGCTGTGGCATGGTCTTTCGCGGTAAGGGGGCTGAGGCCCAGGGACCGAGATCATAGATCAACCTGCGACTGAACCAACCCTGCCGTAGGTTCATCACTCATATCGAGGAACGACACCATGGCTACGAAGAAGAAGAAGGCTAAGAAGAAATCGAAGTAAACTGATATGCGCGAGCCTCGTATTGGGGCCGCCCATCAGCTTCGGATTTCGCGAGGTCTTCACGATCTCGCCAAGCGACCGAACCGTGATTCGGTCGCTTTTGTTTTTCTCGCTGACTGGAGGACGACAAATGACGGAACAGCGGCGCGCTGTTGTCCTCTCTCATCCGCCCTCCGTCTGGAACGCTTCCGATTCGGTGGAATTGCAAAGCGCTCCAAGGTTTTTTGTTTTGTCGCATTTTCTTGCGGAAACGGTACCCACCTTTCCGGAAAATGCTCTATGCGTACCGCGCCATCGTCCCGTTCGCGAATACGTAGACGACGCCTTGCGCAATCTGCGCATGCGTCGCTTCCTCCTTCGGCAGCAGCTTAAGCAGTGCCATCAGCGCGCGCACGCCTCCGCCATGCGCAGCGACCACCGTGTCGCGGGTCAGCGATGCATACCACTCGCTGATCCGCGCGGTCAGCGCGCGATAGCTCTCGCCGCCGGGCGGCGCAAAATCCCATTTATCGCGCTCGCGCTCGGCCAGCATGCCCGGCATGCGCGCTTCGATTTCCGGCAACGTCAAGCCTTCCCACTCGCCGTAGGAAATCTCCAGAAGGCGCGCGTCGACGCCAAACGCGCGCGGGACCAGACCGAGCGTTGAGCGCATGATTTCCATGGTCTCACGCGCCCGCTGCAATGGACTCGCAATGTAATCGAGATCCTGGGCGGGGCGGCAGTCGCGCTCAAACAGATCGCGCAGCAACGCGCCGCAATCCCTGGCCTGCTCGCGACCGCGTGCATTGAGCAGCGTGTCGCGGCGTCCCTGCAGGCGTTGCTCGACGTTGAAGTCGGTCTCGCCGTGACGGACGTAGTAGAGGACCGGCATGCGGGTTGACTAGGGAGAACGCAGAACGGACCACGGAGGAGCGAGCAAAAATGCCGGACAGCCGATAGACGGAACACATTTCATGTCTTATCCGCCGTCTATCATCTGCCGCCCGTCGTCTGCTCCTCCTTGCCGACGACGATATCCGGCGCGTCCGGGTGCTTCATGCCGACGATGTGATAGCCGGCATCGACATGATGCACTTCGCCGGTGACGCCGCGCGACATGTCGGAGAGCAGATAGGCACCCGCCTCGCCAACCTCCTCGATAGTGACATTGCGGCGCAACGGTGCGTTGTGCTCGTTCCACTTCAAGATGTAGCGGAAATCGCCGATGCCGGACGCCGCCAGCGTCTTGATTGGGCCCGAAGAGATGGCGTTGA
The DNA here is from genome assembly GCA_021324465.1 of Hyphomicrobiaceae bacterium. Taxonomy (GTDB): domain Bacteria; phylum Pseudomonadota; class Alphaproteobacteria; order Rhizobiales; family Xanthobacteraceae; genus BOG-931. The sequence goes on along the minus strand of JAJPJB010000074.1, from coordinate 8,044 downwards.
CGCGAATATTTTTCACGCCGAGATCGGCGGCGAGGTAGCAGACCGAAGCTTCCAGCGCCGCTTTGGCGACGCCCATCACATTATAATGCGGCATCCATTTTTCCGAGCCGTAATAGGTCAAGGTCAGCATCGAGCCGCCATTCATCATCAGCTTCTCGGCCCGCTGCGCTACCGCAGTGAAGGAGTAGCAGCTGATCAGCATGGTCTTGGTAAAATTATCTTGCGTCGTGTCGACGTAGCGGCCGTCGAGCTGATCCTTGTCGGAAAAAGCAATCGCGTGGACTAGAAAATCCATGCTGCCCCAGGCCGACTGCAGCGCTGCGAAGGCGGCATCGATGCTTTTAGGTTCGGTAACGTCGCAATCGCCGACCACGATGCCGCCGATCTCCTGCGCCAGCGGCGCGACCCGCTTCTTGAGCGCTTCGCCCTGATAAGTGAAGGCGAGATCGGCGCCGTGCGCGCGGCAGGCTCTGGCAATGCCCCAGGCGAGCGAACGATGGTTGGCGACCCCCATGATCAAGCCGCGTTTGCCGCGCATGAGGCCGGTGCTTTCTGGCATTCTCGGTGACCCTGTACGGCGATTTCCAGCCCCGGCCTCCCTATGGCATAGGGTCGCCGCGCCATCAAGCATGGCACGAATGCGGCTTCAGCCGGAACGCGCCGGCTGCACCGCCATTGCCCTGCCCGGCGTTGGCTGTGCCCTATGCAACAGTCAAAGGGGCGACCCACTGGCAAGCGGCGGAATAGGATGCCGCCGATGGGGTTTTTTGATGTGAATGCGTCGCGGAGAGCGTCGAGACGCGAAAAGGCTTAACGTCGCTTAACAGGTGGCATGTTTGAGTGACTTCCGGGAGCAGATCGAAGCGGCCATTCCGGCGCTGCGGCGCTATGCGCGTGCATTGACCCGCAACGCCGAGATTGCAGACGACATCGTCCAGGACACCTTGGTGCGGGCATTGCGTTCCGAACACTTGTTTCACGGCGGAGATACGCGCGCGTGGCTTTACACGATCCTGACCAATCTCAATCGGAATCGCTTGCGCAGCCTGTCGCGGCGGCCGGTAGTGATGCCGATCCAGGACAACGATGCGGCGACCGGCGGACCGGAATCCGGCAGCCGCGATATCGGCCGGGCGCTCGACGAACTTGCCGAGGATCAGCGTTCGGCGCTTCTGCTTGTTGTGCTAGAGGGCCTCACCTATCGCGAGGTCGCCGAAATTCAAGGCGTGCCGATCGGCACGGTGATGTCGCGTCTCGCGCGCGCCCGCATGCAAATCAAAGCCTATCTCGACGGCGAGCGCCCGGCGCTGCGCCGCGTGAAATGAGCAAGAGAGCTGACGATGATTGAACGAGAGCAGATTGTGAGCAAGGACGAGCTCAACGCCTTTGTGGACGGCGAATTGCCGGCCGAGCGTGTTGCCGCCGTCGAAGCGTGGCTCGCAACACATCCAGACGATGCGATGAAAGTCGCCGCTTGGCGGCAGCAGGCCGAGCTTATTCGCGCACGCTACGGTGGCGTCATCAGCGAGAAGCCGCCGCAGCGGCTCAATGTCGAGCGGTTGATGCGTCGGCGTTATGGCGCAGTGATCGGTGCAGTCGCGGCGACGATTGCAGCCTTTATTGTCGGCGGGGTCGCCGGTTGGACGGCGCATGGCGCGGTTGCAGCAAGCCCGTCCGATCTCGCGCTGTTCACCACCGACGCGCTTGACGCCTATCGCCTCTATACGGTCGAGGTCCGCCATCCCGTCGAGGTGCCGGGCGATCAGCGGCCGCATCTTCAGGAATGGCTGTCGAAGCGTGTCGGCTCGCCGTTGCGTGCGCCCGATCTCGACAAGGTCGGCTTAAAGCTCGTCGGCGGCCGACTGTTGCCGGGACCGACCGGAGCGACGGCCTTCTTCATGTATGAAGGTCCGTCGGGCGAGCGCTATACGCTCTATTGCGGACGCACCAAAGATCAGCAGACCGCGCTGCGCTACACTCAAGGCGCACGTGCTGCGGCTTACTACTGGGTCGATGCCAATGTCGCCTATGTCCTGAGCGGCCCCGCCGAGCAGGACCGGCTGCACGCGATCGCGCAATCGGCCTACGATCAGATCGATCAGCACACGCCGCCGCAGAACCGCCAGATCGGCGGCTAGAAGTCCGCCGTCACCTGTCTTTGCGCGGATCGTAAGGTTTCTCGCGCTGCCACTTTTTCATCAGCGCTTCAAGCTCCGCATCGCTTCTGTCCGGCAAGCCGATGCGCACTGTGGCGAGAAGATCGCCGCGCCCCGTCTTGGCGGGGAAACCCTTGCCCTTGAGACGGAATGTACGCCCGCTCGACGTCCATGGCGGAATGGTGATCTCAACCGGCTTGTCGAGCGTCGGTACGCGGACCTTCGCGCCAAGCACGGCCTCATAGAGCGTGATCGGCAGATCGAGCCGCACATCGGCGCCATCCAGGGTAAAGGTCGGATGCGGCGCGATCGAGACCGTGATCAGCACGTCGCCGGCGCCCGCCTGCCCCGCCATGCCTTGGCCCTTGAGCCTGATCTGCTGGCCGTCGGTGATGCCGGCGGGAATCTTGACATCGACCTCTTTGCCGGTCGGCAGCCGCAGGCGCTCGGTGACGCCGCGCGCCGCGTCCGGCAGCGTAATGGTCAATGCCGCATGGACGTCGGCACCAATGCCGAAATCCTCAGCCTCGAAAGTTGACCCCGCGCCAGGCCGCGTGCCGCGCGCGCCCATGCCGCCAAACGCCTCTTTCAGAATGTCTTCGAAGCCGGCGAACCCGCCTCCGCCCCGCCCGCGGCGCGTCGTTCGCGTAAACCCTTCCGGACCAAAATGGAAACTCTCGAAATTCATGTCAGGGCCGAAGCCCGCGCCGGCGCCGGGCCGCGCGCCGCCGCCAAAACCGCCGAATCCCTGGAAGCGCGGCTTGCCTTCGGCATCGATTTCGCCACGGTCAAAGGCCCGGCGTTTTTCGTCATCGCCAAGCAGCTCATGCGCGGCATTGAGCTCGGCAAAGCGTATCGCCGCCTTCGGATCATTCTTGTTGGCGTCGGGATGTAGCTTCTTGGCGAGACGCCGATAGGCGCTCTTGATCTCGCTCGCGCTCGCTTTGCGATCGACGCCCAAGACTTCATAGGGATCGCGCATCCCCGACGAACTCCAAATTCAGCTCTTCAGACCGGCTCCGCCCACTTGTTCGCATTCAATGTGGGCATAAGACGGCCGTCTTGCAATGCAGCAATACGCGCCGGGTCGCGCTGCAGCGAATCAATGCGGTCGTCGCGATGACAACCCGCTCAGCCGCGGTTGAGGGGTTTTAGCCGCCGCACTTCCCAGCTGCCGCCGCTGGTTCGGCACGCGGCGCCTTGCAGCCAGTCCTGCGAGCCGCCATGCACATAGCTGGCCAGGAAATCGCGGCACCGCAGGCCTCCCTCGTTGTAGGAGGTGGCCAGCGGCGTAATGCTGCCGCCGGCCCCAGTCTGCGGGTTCTCCCAGGGAACGCTTGCGTCCTTGCCGTCGCGCGCCAGCACATCGGAGGCGGCGGCGCGAGCATAGGCAAGGTCGGCCTCAGCGGGAGCCGAAACGTTCCCCGCCTCGTCCGGCTTTTCGGCTGGTGTCACCACCGAGCCGGTGCTCGGGGGGTCGCCATCGTCATTTGAAGTGAGCGACGAGAGCCGATAGGAACAGCCGGATAGGGCGATCGCGCCCAGCACGGCGCAGAGGCAGGACAGCTTACGCGACCGCCCAGATAGGCGTAGCGCCGGTGTTCCACTATATAGAAGCCGGCGGCACGCTTCCCGATAACCCCATACCCGCACTTGGGTACTCCGAGAATGTCCGACGCGGCGCCCATTGAACACCCGACGCGGTTAACGGCCGGTGACTTCACCGAAGCCGAAGAGCCGTTGCGCCTGTTTACCGCCTGGTTCGCCGAGGCCAAGCGCGCGGAGCCGGTCAATCCGGAGGCCATGACGCTTGCCACGGTCGACGCCGACGGCATGCCGAACGCGCGCATGGTGCTGCTGAAGGGTTTTGACGAGCGCGGGTTCGTTTTCTACACGAATCTCGACAGCATCAAGGGCCGTGAGCTCGATGCGACGCCGAAGGCGGCGCTGACATTTTATTGGAAGTCGCTGCAACGCCAGGTGCGGTTGCGTGGCCACGTCGAGCCGGTGTCCAAAGAAGAGGCCGACGCCTATTTTGCCACGCGCTCGCGCATGGCGCAGATTGGCGCCTGGGCAAGCAAGCAATCGGCGCCGCTGGAGAGCCGCCTCGCCTTTGAAAAGGCGATTGCGATTGAGACCGCGAAATTCGCGCTCGGCGCCGTGCCGCGGCCGCCGAACTGGTCGGGCTTTCGCGTCGCGCCGATCGAGATCGAGTTCTGGCAAGAGCGGCCGTTTCGCCTGCACGATCGCATCGTCTTCGCGCGTGAAAACATGCACGCACCGTGGACCAAGAGGCGGCTTTATCCATGAGCAAAGCATCGAACCATCATCGTGTTCCGGATAAGGTGCAGCGCGTTGACGATGCATCGCTGATCCGGGATCGTCGCAGATTCGGCATGTGAAACCGTCCCGGGTCTGCAGCGAACCGCTCTCCTGCCGCGCTGCGCCCGGGAGATACAGGATTAGGATATGCCCATCAGCAACCAGCCGCGCCGCACGCTGCTGCTTACCGGAGCCAGCCGCGGAATCGGCCACGCCACTGTGAAGCGCTTCTCGGCGGCTGGCTGGCGGGTAATCACCTGCTCGCGCCATCCGTTCCCGGAGAACTGCCCATGGGAGGCCGGCCCTGAAGATCACATCCAGGTTGACCTATCCGATCCGGCGAGTACGGACGAAGCCATTGCGGAAACCAAGCGCCGCCTGGACGGCCAGCTTCACGCCTTGGTCAACAATGCCGCGATCTCGCCCAAGGCGCCCGGCGGCAGGCGGCTGTCGTCGATCGAGACCGGGCGCGAGGACTGGCATCACGTTTTCCAGGTGAACTTCTTTGCGCCGATCATGCTGGCGCGTGGCCTGCTCGAGGAGCTCAAAGCCGCCAAGGGCTCCGTGGTCAATGTCACCTCGATTGCCGGGTCGCGCGTGCATCCCTTTGCCGGCGCCGCTTATGCGACCTCGAAAGCGGCATTGGCCGCGCTCACGCGCGAAATGGCGGCGGATTTCGGCTCGCTCGGCGTCCGCGTCAATGCCATCGCGCCTGGCGAGATCGACACCGCGATGCTGTCGCCGGGAACCGAAAAGATCGTCGAGCACATCCCCATGCATCGTCTGGGCACGCCGGACGAAGTGGCGAAGATCATCTACGTGCTCTGCACGGACACTTCCTCCTACGTCAACGGCGCCGAAATTCACATTAATGGCGGTCAGCACGTTTAGAGGGCCCGCGATGGCGGCCGGCATGTTTAGGCGGCCCGCGGCGCGTGGTCGCAGATGGCCGTTTCAGTGCGGGGCCGCGACCAACGCAAACACCATCGCGGCCCGTTAGGACTCCTTTAGTCTAACGACGCCTTGTGGCGCGGAGGCACTGCGATAAACTTGCCGCCAAGCCGTCGCAGGGAAAAGACGGCATGATCTTCGGGAATTACGGTGACAGTGCACTTAATCAACATGATGTCATTAACATGATGTCGCGTTCCAGCCATGATACCGCGTGGCCGGTCTCGCCTGCGTCGTCGTTCCCGGCCATCATCCGCATCATGTCACGCAGCGGGGCAACGGCCGGGCGCACGCTTTCGGCGACAGCGAACAGCTAGAGCGCTCCATCGGGCAGCTGGCGCCCGCGCAGCATGCCGCAATACGCGAACGGTTCCTCACGCAGCGCTCGGTAGAAACGCGGCGCGATCTCGCGGCCAAAACTGCCGCCGTGCATGGGGTGAATCCAACCTGGATTGACCTTCTCAATGCGATCGACGACCCGCCGCACCGGCGCCTCGTGAGCAAAGATCCCAGCCTTGCGATAGAACCCGATCATTCCCTTCGTGAGATCTTCTTTTACGACCGCGGGTTGGTCGCCCGGTTGGATGAAAAGATCAGCGGCAAAGAGGCTGCTCGTGGTCTCCTCCATGACCATCAGTGAGTCCCAATGATGGACATGCGGAGTTTCCCAAAACCGCAGCTGATGCCGGCCAAGATCGAGGACATCGCCGTCGCGCATGCCTTTGACCGGACCGCTGTAGTTCCAGTGGCTGAGATTGACGCCGGCGCCAAGCTCGCTCGCTACCAGCACGGAATCGGGCGCGTCTTGGACAAAACGGTCCATCCCGCCGCATTCGTCGGCCTCGAAGTGACCGATGATGACGTAAGCGAGCCGCTTTGGATCGAGCACTTGCGCGATCGCCGCGCGGACGGCGTCGTAGGAGTGATAGAAGCCCGTGTGGACTAAGGCCGGGCGTTCGTCGTCGATCAAAAACTGATTGAATCCGATGGGATAGTTCTGCGGTGGGTGACAGATGCGATAGATGCCGTGCACAATCTCGCTGAGCTGCACCTTTCCGGTCAAATGCTCGGTGTTCTCTGCTTCGGTCATGGCACATTCCCATAATCGCGATACATTGTCGTATAATGATTATTCCTCCTCATTCGTCTTGTCAATGATTAATAATACGCCTATGTACGCGAAAACGGAGTGACCATGGCACGAAAGCGACGATATAAACTGAGGCGGCGCGCCGAGCGGCAGGCTGAAACTCGGCAGCGGATTGTGGAGGCGACCGTCGCCCTGCACACCACAGTCGGACCTAAGCACACGACCGTCGCGGCGATCGCCGAGCGTGCCGGGGTCGAGCGGCCGACCTTTTATCGGCACTTCCCCACCCCGTCTGCTCTCTTCGGCGCCTGTTCGGCCTATGGCTGGGCGACTAATCCACCGCCAGACCCTGAACCCTGGCTCGCCATCAACGATCCCGAAGCGCGTCTGCGAGAGGCGTTGTCGCAACTCTACGCCTACTACGAACGCAACGAACATGGCATGTGGGTCATCCTGCGCGATCTTGAGGACATGCGGGAACTGCGCCCGTTCGCATCCCACCGCATCGCGCACCGCAAACGTGTATGCAAAGTGCTCGTCAACGCTTGGCCGAATGATGGAGGGCAACAAAAGCTGTTGAGTGCGGCCATTGGGCATGCAGTCGACTTTTTCACTTGGCGCACGCTGCGTCGGCAGGGGCTATCAAATGACGAAGCCGCCGATTTGATGGTCAATCTTGTTCGAAGTTGCTGAGTATCAATGCCTCGCTTCGCATCGACTTCTTGACGCATGGCGCGTTTGGGTCAAACTGCGACCTGGCGGGACGTTGTCCAACCGGACAAAGCTGACTTTCTTTCAGTGGAGCTATCGCCGAATCTTGGTGACGGTTGGGATCAGGCGGCAGCGGTTTGAGCGTCTGAACTAACGACCTCGATGCCGTCGTTGAACTTTACTCCGAGGATAACCTTCGACAACGGGTTGTGGCCGCGCAGACGACACCGGCTTTCTTTGCGGGAATTACGGTGACAGCTGCCGTTCACGCATACAGAAAATCCAGCACCGCAGTTTCGGCGAGCACGGCTTCCGGAATGCTGTGATGCGCGGCGCGGGCGCGCTCTTCGGCGGTTTGCGTCGCCTGCAGATAGGCACCGAGATGGCGCGCGCGCTGGATGATTTTGCGGTTGTCCGGCAGACGCTCGGCCTCGAAGCGGCGCAGCGCGGCCTCGATATCGTCGCCGTCGAGCGCCGCCGCGAGCACCGCCGCGTCGTCGGCCGCTTTCGACACGCCGGCCGCGACATGCGGCCGTGCGACGAAGGCGGCATCGCCAATAATGGCAACCCGCCCGAAGGCAAGGTGCGGGCTTTCCAGATCATAGATCGGCTGCAGGATCGGCTCGTCGATCAAGCGCACGATTTCGCGAAATTGCGGCGCCAACAAGCGCTCGGCGGCCGCCCGCATGGCCGCGATCGGCTCGGCACGAATGAGCGGCGGCGGGATCGAGATCGAATGCGTTACGCCGGTTTTGTCGGTGAGCAGCTTTGGCAATTCGTCGGTTTCGTCGGCCGGGCGATACCAGACAACATT